>CAJJCG010000034.1 GCA_905182615.1 Alphaproteobacteria bacterium UBA2964
TGGTTGGAACCAGCGTAGGGAGCCGTCACGCAGGGTTTCTCCCAGCGTTTTACAAGATGGCTTCCAGAGAATTTGGAGCTTTTGCTGCGATGATAGCAATAATTGGTGGCGGTATTTGTGGACTGGGTGTCGCCTCGCGCCTCGCACAGGTGGCTTGAATTATCGTATCTGAAGGGCTGAAACAGGAATAGGTTTCGCGAATATTTGTACGCTTATAAAAACTAGGAGTGAGTTATGAGAATTAGGATTCTGGCAGCAGTTGCTGTTTTAGTAGGATTTGTCGTTGGCAATACGGGTCTATCAGCCAATGAAATTGTACTAGGTCTGAGCTTTGGTAAAACTGGGCTTTATTCGACAACCAACAAGACGACGGAAATTGCGGTCGATATCGCCGTGGCAGAAATTAACGCTGCGGGCGGGGTCAACGGTAAGAAAATCCGCATTGTCAAATTCGACACAGCCGGTGATCCCAAACAGGCTGTGGTTGCGGTCCGCAAGTTCGCCCGTGACGATAAAGCGCTTGGCGTCATTGGGCCGTTTTCATCCAGTGAAGCGCGCGTTGCGTTTGCCGCCGGTGAGCGCGAAAAGATAGTTCAGATTCCTAACGCATCATCCGCCCCAAAACTGGCGGATAAATTTTCCTATGCGTATCGTTTGACGGAAAGCGAATACCTGCAATTTGCCCGCGTCATCAAGACCATGAAAAAGCGTGGTGCACTGAAAAAATCTGTCGCAATCCTTTATGGCACAGATGATGTCGTGTCCAAGGCGGTCGGTCTGTACATCATGAAGCCGATCCTGACGAAGGAGAACGTGAAGATTACCGGACCCATTGGGTTTGCGACCAAAGCGTTCGATGTGTCGCCGCAAGTGTCGCAGCTTAAAGGCAAGAAACTTGATTACGTCGGACTTGCCGGGATTGCGCCGATCGCTATTCGTGTGGTTAAGGAAATGAAACGTCAAAAGATCAATGTGCCGATCTTGGGTGCCCAGATTTGGGCCGATCCCGATATCGTTGACAAAATGGGGACCGATGCTGATGGCGCCGTTTTCGCCGCTTCATTTTACTATGATTTGAATGAACGGACTCGCGCCTTTAGCCGAAAATATGCTGCGGAAGTCAAAAAGCGCGGTATCAAAAAGCCTTGGCCGCATCATGTTGATGCCTCGGCTTATGATATTGTCTACGTCTTTAAGAAAGCGATGGAAGTCGCCAAGGTCACGGGTGATCCCAAGAACCTTAAAGCCGAACGAACGGCGATCCGTGATGCGCTGCTGACAACCACCTTTGATCTGGTTCAGGGCAAGGTTTGTTTTGAAAAGACTGGTGATGCGCAGCTACCGGCTTACGTCATGACTATGAAAAACCGGAAATGGGAGTTGCTGGACACCCATCCAGCGCTGCCCTGTAAAAAATAGGCAGTCTTCTGTTTAAGACATTAGCGGCGGGGGGGAACTCCCGCCGTTTTTTATGACTCGCCGATACCGTCTTTCATCCGAAAGCCCGCGCCGTCCTTCTCAACAGGTCCATAGCCCGGAGATTGAAAATGCGCAGGCAGGATAAATGTGTCGCTGCCGACAAAACGGTCGAGCAGTCCAGTGCGTGTCTCACGTGACATCTGGGCGTCTTCGCAAAAAAGGGTCGACCATTCGGGGTGTGCAAGCTGGACCGGGTGATGCATGACATCGCCGCAAATCACCGCATGAGTTTTGGCGGCTTCGCCGACATGCAGAACCATATTGCCGGGAGTATGGCCATAGGCAGGTTCGGTGTTGAGACCTGTAGCGATCTCGTGAGTGCCGTCGATGAGCTTTGCCTGGCCAGATGCCATGACCGGTAAGACACTGTCGGCATGCGATCCATACATGATCGGGTCGTCGCTTTGGGCCTGGCATTCTTCCCAGAATTTATATTCGCGTTCGGCAAATAGATATTGAGCATTGGCAAAGGTCGGCACCCATTCGCCATCGACTTGTTTGGTGTTCCAGCCCACATGATCGGCGTGCAGATGGGTGCACATAACGAAATCAATATCGTCCGGTGTAACACCTTGTCGCGCGAGGTTATCGAGGAACGGCCCTGACCGGTTGTTCCACATGTCACGACCCGGCCGCTGTTTACCGTTGCCAATACAAGCATCCACCAGGATCGTGTGGTTCTCAGTCTTAATAACATAGGCGTGGAAGCTGAGGTAAAGCTCAAGCGTATCCGGATTGATATGTTGTGGCCCGAACCGCTGGCTCAATGATTTGATTTCCTCCGGCGTTGCGTCGGGATAGAGCATTGATGCTGGAAACCCGCCATCGGTCATATCAACCACACGGCCAATATCGATTGCCCCAAACGAACAGCTATCGGTCTCGCGATTCCAGTTAGCCACTAAACAGCTATTCCTTTTGCCATCAAATCCGCTATACGGCGGACGAAGGCCGCGGGATCGGGCAGGGGTTCACCTTCAAGAATACGCGCCTGATCAAGAAGCAGCCAGGCAGCATCGCTGAATTTGCTGCCGGCACCATCGGCGCCCGCGATACCAGCGAGTGCCATGATCAGTGGGTGCTTGCCGTTGACCTCCAGCACGCGGGTGATCTGCTCATTGAGCTGGTTATGCTGACGCAAGAGTTGCTCCATACGGATATCCATATCGCCGTCATCAGCACTGAGACAAACCGGGCTATCAGTCAACCGGTTCGAGATCCGGACGTCTTTAATAGAGTCGCCAAGCTCCAGCTTGACCATGGCGACCAGTGCATCGAGACCCGGTACGTTCTCTTCATCCGCCTTCTTGTCATCTTTCTTGTCGCTGTCGTCGGCACCCTCTTCTTTGATGGCGTCGAGATCATTGCCGGACCGTGTGGCAGAACGTAGGGGTTTGCCTTCATGCTCGCCGACGGCGGGCAGCCAGAACTCATCGACCGGATCGGTCATCATCAGCACTTCGATACCACGGGCCCGGAAGCCTTCGAGCTGTGGGCTCTTGGTAAGTGCGCCGATATCTTCGCCGGAGATATAATAGATCGCTTCCTGACCCTCTTTCATCCGACCGATATAGTCTTCGAGGCTGGTCAGCGCGTCATCATGGGTGCTGTGGAACCGCGAGAGTTTGAGGACCGCTTCGCGGTTGTCCTGGTCCTCATAGATGCCTTCTTTGAGGACTGCGCCAAAATTCTCCCAGAAGGTTGCATAATCCTCGGGCTTCTTATTGGCCATCTTCTTGAGGTCGCCCAGAACACGTTTAACCAGAGCCGTCTTAATTCGGGCGAGCGCTGGATTGTTCTGCAGCATTTCGCGGCTGACATTGAGCGGTAAGTCTTCGGAATCGATCAGCCCTTTCATAAAGCGCAGCCATGGCGGGCAGAGCTCGTCACAGTCATCGGTGATGAAAACCCGTTTGACGTATAGTTTGACGCCGTGCTTGCGGTCCGGTGAGAAAATATCCATAGGGCGCATCGCTGGAATGAACAATAACCCGGTATATTGCACCCGACCTTCGGCGCGCCAATGGATGGTCATGGCAGGTTCGTCGAAGGCGTGGCCGATATGGCGGTAGAACTCGGTATATTGTTCAGCCTTGATGTCTTTTTTCTGGCGGGTCCACAGCGCCGACGCCTGATTAAGGGTCTCCTTAGTGTCATCGATCTCCATCATGATTGGCAGCGAGATGTGATCTGAATAGGTGGAGACGATATGGCGCAGCCGCATCGGCTCCATAAACTCCGCCGCATCTTTTTTCAGCTTCATGACGATAGAGGTGCCACGACTATCGCGTTCCGCTTCTTCGATAGTGAACTGGCCTTCGCCGTCTGATGTCCATTTCCATGCCTGATCTTCACCCGCCCGGAGGCTGGTGACCTCGACCATGTCAGCTATCATGAAGCAGGAATAGAACCCAACACCGAACTGACCGATCAGGGCGACGTCGTCATCTTTCTCACTGCTCAGCGCATCGATAAAGGCGGAGGAGCCCGAGCGGGCAATTGTGCCGAGGTCCTCGATCAAGGCTTCGCGGTTCATGCCGACGCCGTTATCGGAGATTGTTAGGGTTTTGGCTTTTTTATCGACAGACAGTTCTACTCGGAATTCGGAGTCGTCAGCGGTCAACGCAGGTTCCGTGATCGCTAGATAACGCAGCCGATCGCAGGCGTCCGAGGCATTGGAAATCAGCTCGCGCAGGAATATTTGTCGGTCGCTATAAAGCGAATTGGCGACAATTTTGAGAATCTTACCGACTTCGGTTTGAAAGCTTAGGGTTTCTGCAGTCATGCTCGGCGGTCTCTCTTCTGCTATCCGTTATTGTCCAGTGATTGTGTGGGCCAGAATATGTGACTTCAACGCCGTCTCCGCAAGGCCCCTTTATAGGCGATCTTGAGTTTCAATCAGCACTTGTTTCCAGCAACTTGAATCGCCACACTTTATTCATGTTCACGCTGGTAAATCCTCCGAAAATTACGGCTGTCTTGGGCCCGACAAATACCGGGAAAACCTATCTCGCGATTGAACGCATGCTGGGTCATCGGACCGGCATGATGGGCTTTCCACTGCGATTGCTGGCACGTGAAAACTATGACCGAGTGGTGAGCCTTGTCGGCCCGCGCCATGTTGCGCTGGTCACGGGTGAGGAAAAGATCATCCCGCCAACGGCGCGGTATTTTCTGTGTACCGTTGAATCAATGCCGGTAACCCGGCTGGTTGATTTCCTCGCAATTGATGAAATTCAGCTCTGTGCTGACCCTGAGCGGGGTCACCTTTTTACCGACCGCTTGCTGCGTGCCCGGGGGCAGTCAGAAACCATGTTTCTCGGCTCTGAGACGATTAGGCCGGTCCTACGCAAGCTGGTACCGGAGGCCGAGTTTGTCTCTCGGCCGCGTTTCTCAAAGCTGACCTATAGCGGTCCTAAAAAACTGACGCGGATGAAACGTCGGAGCGCGATTGTCGCATTTTCGGCCAGTGATGTGTATGCGTTGGCCGAGCAGATCCGCCAGACGTCAGGTGGCGCGGCTGTTGTGCTCGGGGCCCTTAGTCCGCGGACGCGTAATGCCCAGGTTCAGATGTATCAGGAAGGCGAGGTCGATTACCTGGTCGCGACTGATGCGATCGGCATGGGTCTGAATATGAATATCGATCATGTTGCGTTCTGGCGACTGCATAAGTTTGATGGATTGCGGCGTCGGCCACTCGCCGTGGATGAAATTGCCCAGATCGCTGGGCGAGCCGGGCGCTATATGCAAGACGGCACATTTGGCACGCTGGCAGAGCTTGGGATGCTTGACCCCGAAACCGTCGAGGCGGTGGAGAACCATCGGTTTCAAAGCATACGCGGCATCTGGTGGCGCAACAGTGACCTTGAATTCAAGAATCTGACGTCTTTGCTCAAGAGTTTGGATGCATCACCACCATCGCGGATTTTGCGCCGCGTCCGTGAAGCCGAGGATCATGGCGCCTTGCGCCGCCTTGCGCACGACAAGTCTATCGCTGATCTGGCGGGCAATCCCGATATGGTCCGCTTGATATGGGAAGTTTGCCAGATTCCCGATTTTCGCAAGACCATGCCAGACGCGCATGTCCGATTGCTGGCAACGATATACCAGCATCTTGCGGTGGGGGAGGGACGGTTACCGACCGATTGGGTCGCTGCGCAGCTGGTTCGGCTCGAACGGTTTGATGGTGATATTGATACCTTGATGGCCCGTATCGCCCATACCCGGACCTGGACCTATATTTTACATCGCACAGACTGGATTGCTGATGCCGCAAGCTGGCAGGACCGGGCGCGGCTTATCGAAGATCGATTGTCGGATGCTCTGCATGAACGGCTGACGCAACGGTTTGTTGATCGACGAAGCGCTACCCTGGTTCGCTCACGCGGCAAAGATATCGAAGCGGATGTTAATGAGGACAATGATGTCTTCGTTGAGGGCATGCTGGTCGGTCGCCTCGAAGGGTTGCGCTTTATTACTGATCTGTCTGCTACATCTGGCGATCGTCGCCTGCTGACCGCGGCTGCACATCGGGGATTGCAGCGCGAGATGGGACGGCGGGTCTCGGCGCTTGAAAATGCCAAAGACGCGGAGTTTACACTATTGGATGACGGAACAATCCGATGGCAAGACCAGATGCTTGGTAAGTTGACGAAGGGGGCGGATATTCTGTCGCCGCGCCCACAGGTGGCGACCAGCACTATTTTGCCAACGACTTTGCGGGATCGGGTTGAAGGGCGATTGTTAAGGTGGTTCGACGAAGTTTTGCGGCGGGCATTTATGCCTCTCGTGACAATCCCCGTCGCTAAACTTACAGGCCCGGCTCGTGGTATCGCCTTTCAATTGCGCGAGGGGTTGGGCTCTATTGCTAGGTCTGGTGCGCAGGCACAAATTTTAGCGCTTTCATCGCAGGACAAAAATACTTTTCGATCCTGTCGTATCAGGGTTGGGCCGCAGACGATCTTCATCGCGTCACTGTTAAAGCCGCGTGTCGTGACCCTTCGAGCCCAGCTATGGGCGGTCTGGAATGTGCGGGAGGTCCCAGTCCTGCCATCACCAGGGCTTACGACCCTTTCGGTCAAGGGCGAGGCAGTAGCCGGGTTCTATGCGGCGATTGGTTTTGTGGCGCTCGGGGACCGGCTCATTCGGGCCGATATTCTTGACCGGGTGGCTACCGCACTCATTCGTCTGGCGCGCTCTGGAAGCTTTGCGTTGCCAGATGACATACCTTCCTTGCTTGGTTTGAACGTGGCTGAAACGCAGACTCTGGTGAGGCAATTAGGATATGCCGTTCGCCCGGATGGCTCGGTCGCCCGCAAGGCTGGAAAACGCCGTCCTAAAAAGAGCACGGACCAGACGGGGTCGCCATCACAGAAGGTAGCGCGTAAACGCCGATCAACTATACCGGCGCCTGATTCTCCCTTTGCCAAGCTCGCGGAGCTGAGCCTGTGACGCCGCCGGGACCGTCAATTCGGCTCGATAAATGGTTGTGGCATGCGCGATTCTTTAAGTCGCGGTCTATGACAGGCAAAATTTGCGGTTCAGGCCGCATCCGAGTTGATAGCACATCAGTCGAAAAAGCGCATTATGGCGTCCGAATTGGACAGGTCGTGACTTTTCCGCAAGCGCATCGTATTCGAGTGGTAAAGGTGCTGGGACTGGGAACGCGCCGAGGTCCGGCGCCGGAAGCACGGTTGCTCTATGAAGATTTATCGGTTGAAACGCCCCGTGTGCCGCTTTTGCGGGGTGTCAGGCCAATACCGGTTGCCCGTTGGGATAAACGAGATCGAAATAAGGATGTGTGGTGATTAAAAAGATTCAGAAGTTGTTGGGTTTAAGTAGCGACGTTGCGGAGAAAGCTGGGGATATCGATGATGTTCAGCTGGCTGCAGCTGCGCTCTTGGTTGAAGTCGCGACGGTTGATAAGGATTTCGATGTGGCAGAGCGCGCCAGAATTCTTGACTTTGTGCGGGATCGATTTTCCCTTGAGGAAGATGTCGCTGGACAATTACTTGCAAAGGCAGAAGCTGAGGTTGAGGGGTCCGTTCAGCTTTACGCTATTACCTCTGCGATTCGGCAGGGATTGTCCTATGAAGATCGTGTTGAGTTAATGGAGTGTTTATGGCACGTCGCCTATGCCGACGGCGAAGCTGATCCTTTTGAAGATCAGCTAATGCGGCGGATCGGCGAGCTTATCTACGTAACCGACCGGGATCGCGGCGAAACCAGAAAGAAAGCGATTGCTGAAATAAGAGGCGATTGACGCTTATTTTTTGGTTAAAAATGTCTTTAAAGCTCGGTCGTGACTGCCGAAACAAAAATTTGTTTCACAACAGCGTTGCGCCGAACGCCCTGAAATAGTAGAGAAATTGAAGTTGAGCGCCTCATTAGGGGTATAAAGGCTGCCGCGTTATATTTTGGCAGCGGGGATTAATCGGAGACAGGTATGACATACGTCGTCACGGAAAGCTGCATTAAGTGCAAATTTATGGATTGCGTTGAAGTATGCCCGGTAGATTGCTTCTACGAGGGCGAGAATATGTTGGTGATTCATCCAGATGAATGCATTGATTGTGGCGTATGTGAGCCGGAATGTCCGGCTGAAGCGATCCAGCCCGATACCGAGACAGGCGCCGAGAAATTCCTCGAAGTAAACGCGAAATTTGCTGAGGAATGGCCCAATATCACTCGTAAAGGTGATGCACCTGCCGATGCCGACGACTGGAAAGACGTCGCTAATAAAATGGAAGACCATTTCAGCGAAAAGCCAGCTGGCGGCTGATTGTTATCGCCTGGATTCAAGAAGGCGCTCTGATTTAGCGCCCTTACAGGGCGGTTCAGCAAGATACCTTGTTCTTTTGCCGAATTTTGTGTTATGGCACTTCGGATTATCAGCGCATGTACTTGGGCTGTATTAACTGCGGTGCCGGGTTGGATATGAAGGCAAAGCACCCTATATCAGGTAATTGACCGATATAGGGCGGCAAATTTCATGAATCAGTCGCAAAATTCGAGTTCAAAACATTCGAGTTCGTAATATTTGCGAAGAAACCTAATCGCATCCGCGTTTTAGACGAGAGATTTTTATGGCAACCAAAGCGAAGGCTAAACCCAAGGCCAAGAAGCTACCTTATGCGGCCAAGGACTATGTAGTGTATCCCACCCATGGGGTCGGGCAGGTAACTAACGTTGTGAAAGAAGAAATCGCAGGGTTTGAATTACAGCTCTACGTAATCAACTTCGCGGCCGAGAAAATGACTTTGCGCGTGCCGGTTGGCAAAGCGGCGGAAGCGGGTCTGCGTAAAATCAGCAGTAAAGACAAGATGCAGACAGCTGTTGGCACGTTGAAAGGCCGCGCCCGCGCCAAGCGGACGATGTGGAGCCGCCGGGCCCAAGAGTACGAAGCCAAGATTAACAGCGGCGACCCCGTTGCGATTGCCGAAGTGGTACGCGATTTGCATCGGCCGCCCGATCAGCCGGATCAATCCTATAGCGAACGGCAAATGTATGAGGCGGCGATGAGCCGTCTGGCATTGGAACTGGCACTGGTTGAAAAAATTGAGCTTGAAGCTGCAACGGCCAAGCTGGCAACCATGCTGATTAAGACAGCACCGCCGCCCGCGCCAGAGACACCAGAGAGCTAGTTTTCTTTGAAATTGAATTAAAACGCCGCCTGCGAAAACTGGGCGGCGTTTTATTTTATCCGAAAAACATCTACCGGCTCGTTCCGGCGTCTTATGGGTTGTGATCCTAAAACCTTCAGCACGACGTTTTTTGTAACTTTTTGCGCGACGGCGCCACTCACCAAAACAGTGACATCGCTATCGCTATCGGCCAGTGGTTTGCAGAGCTGTTCAATACGTTGTGCCAAATTTACCGTATAGCCAACCAGCGTGTAGTTAATCCGGCCCGGGGCACCGATATTCCCTGCAATGGCACTTCCTGTGTGGATGCCAATTCCCATCTTGATGGTAGGTAATCCGATTGTCGCCCGATGTCGGTTTTCCGTATCAATCGTTTTGCGGATCGCCAGGGCGGCAGTGGAGGCGCGATTGACGTGATCTGACATCTTTGTGGGGGCTCCCCAAAATGCCATGACGGAATCACCGATATATTTATCGATTGTGCCCTCGGTTTCTTCGACGCAACTAGCGATTAATCCGAAATGCTCGTTGAGCAGGTGTGCTACTTCTGATGCGGCCAGAGATTCGGAAAATGTCGTGAAGCTTCTAATGTCGGTAAACATCACGGTGACGTCACGCTCTGCGGAGGCTAGTCGGCATGAGGTGCTTTCGTCGCTGAGAAGTTGATGAACCAGTGTCTTGGGAATGTAGGTCTCAAAGGAATGTAGGTCTCAAACCACTTCAACCCGGTGGTCATGGAATTGAACGCGACAGTGGCATCATGCAGTTCAATCAGTCTGCTGCGGTTAACATGCGGCGGTGGATCAAGTTTTAACGTTCTGATCTGGTAGGCCGCCACCGCAAGCCCTCGCATGGGCTGTGCCATGCGCCGCCCGAACCATAAGGTGACGCCGACGGCGAAGAGCACGACAACCATTCCCGTTACGCCAGCACGCCACAATCGTGAAAATTCCGTACCCCAGATATTTTCCAGCTTGATGTAACGCCCGGCATAAATTGGAACAGCGGATAATCCATCGAGCCGTTGATATATAATGGCGTAGATCTCGTCCTTATAATAGGGCAGGTGGCAGCGCGTTCGCTATGTCCACCCGTTTTAGTTTTTTGTTCCAAATGTTCTCCAGAACGGGATCGCCAATCGTGCGCCGGCTGGGGATCGGTTCGTCTTTATCCCGGGAATAGCTGCCACCTGCCATATGGGCGTGTGCCAAAACATGTTTGTCACCATAGAACAGAAAACAGCGTGCCTCGTTAGCTGTCGTGTCTATCTTCGCTAGATAGCGGGATAAATCAGACAGAGCTAAACTGCTAAAATAGGCCCCGATAAATTTACCATTTCGATATTCCGGGGTCCGTCTGTTGAGGAGTGTCGCTCTAATTCTGTTGGCCCAAACCAGGTCTCCCCAAAATGGTTTGCGCACAGTAGGGGTTTCCATAAACGCTGTTTGAAATACCTTTCGGTCACTCCAGTCTTCTTTGGTGAGCTGGAAGCCATCGCCGACCCGGCTCAACAATGATGCCTGCAATTCCTTGGAAATAAAGGCGGCGTTAATGACCTGTGGTGTTAGGGCAAGACTGCTACGCATGCGCGCCCCCAAGGGTTTACATATTATCAAGATCAATATCTCCAGCGGCAATTAACGCCGTGATAGCAGAAGTTTATTCCACCATCGGGTTGATATGGTCGCGCAGCCGCTGGTCCAGTAAATCAACTGTCAGCTCAGAACGATCGCGTATCAAGCTGAGGGTATTTTCGCGCGCGATCCACAGTCCTATGCCGAGAACACCAGCGGCGGCAACAAAGATCAAAAACTCAAACCCCAGCGTAAGGGCGGTGGCAATCGACATGCGAAACCGCGGCTGCGCCTCTGACGTTTTAGGAAAATATTCATTCTCAGGCACAGTCATCGATGCAGCCTATGGATTGGACGTTGCGCTACGGGCAGCCGTCAGTCAGTGACAAGCTTGACGCGTTGTCCTGGGCGCAGCTGTGCGCTGTCGTGTAATCCGTTTAACACTCTGAAGCGTTCTTCCGAGAAACCGTCTTCACCAGCCATACGGCGCGCTACCGAGGCCACCGTATCACCACGCCGCGTGCGGACAATTCTGATCCTCAAGGGCTTAAGGGCTCTGATTTCACGTTTGGTCAAAAGGCGGAAACTATAGGTGGTCCGGCGGAACGGTTTGGATAGCCGGTTGGTGTCCTGGGATTTGGTCCGAAACATAAAGCGATAGATGGTGTGCAAATCCTTACGGATAGCTATTGCCCGGATAGTTTGACCACGCTGGTGGAAGAGGCCAGTGGCCGCGTCGAGTCCATTTATGTTTAACCGTTCGACATTCCTCAAATTGGCATTGCGGCCCCAGATTTCCTGCAGGTAATAGGTGATGGGACCATCTGCAGATCGCTTAGCGGAATCGAAAATGATTGTCGCGTCATTGGGCCCCTTGGCAAATACCGCTTTGGGGGTGTTAAACAGGCTAAAGCCTTCCGGGACTTCGAAGCGGAATTTTAGTTTGGGGTGGCTAAAGATCCGGCCTCTGATTAACCCCTGATCGGGAGCGTCGCCGTACAGCATGCCATTGATTTTGCGCAGATAGATATTGCGCGCCCGCATCGGCTTTTTGACCTTGTATTTACGCGCTTGCTGGCTGGCGAGACGCACGCGTTCGGCGGGTGCGGGATGCGTCGCGAGATAATTAAACTCATCAACCTTGTCCGGCGATTTTCCCTGCCGTCTTGCTTGCAACCGTGACGATGCTCGCATCTTGCGCAGAAAATACACCATCGCCTCCGGGTCATAGCCGGCGCGTGACATGTAGCGTAGCGCCAGACTGTCGGACTCGAGCTCATGTTCCCGCGAATAGGAGCGCAAGGCACTACCAACAACGAGACTGCCGAGATCTGCTGCGGCCCGTCCGCCAGCGATACCGACACCGGCTAACAATATATTGGCCAGCAGGCCTTGGCCTTCGCGCCGGCCATGATGCAGCGCGTTGATATGACCGAGCTCATGCGCCAATACACCTGCGAGTTCGGCTTCATTTTCAGCGAGGGCCATTAGGCCACGGCTGATATAGATATAGCCACCGGGCAGGGCGAACGCGTTGACGATCTTCGAGTTAAGCAAGGTGAATGTGTATTTGAAGGTCTTACGCTCGACGGTGCGGGCTAAAAGCTGGCCTATACTGTCGACGTAACGGCGAAGTTCGGGTGAGCCAAACCGACCACCAAACGCTTTGATGATCTGTGGATGCTGTTCGCGTCCGACGCGCAGCTCCTGTTCGTTACTGGACATGCCTGTAAAGACGCTTTCGCCTGTGGCGGGGTTGGTCGTACAGCCAGACAGGCTGGAGAAGAGGAGGCCTGCGGTTAAGCCAACGGCTATAAGTTGACGGGATTTTTCCACTTTAAATTCTTTATTTTGTCTAGATGGGATGCTTCAATCATGGCGCCGTTGAATTTTTTTAGCCAGCCCCGAACGCGGATCTTTTCCCCCTGGTAGGGATCGATGGTGGGCCCCTTACGCCAGAATTGCCGCATTGTTCTGGGAGACATGGTGATTGTGAAATACTTACGTCAGTTTTCGCCAAAGTTGAGATAGGCGCGTCCCCAGACGACGACAGCTTTCAGGACCTTGGCCTCGATGAGCTGAAAATTTCGCAAATACCGCTGGGTCTGCTGGTGATTGATAATACGGTAATAGGAATGTCCCCATATACCGAGTTTTGCTTTGCTGGCGTTTCTTTCATGTTTGAGCATTTCGGCGATCCGCGAACGGTTGTCGGGAAAGCTGTAAACCCGCACCATGCCAGCTTCAAGCAACGCGCCCTGAGTCCAATTTAGATTCTTAAAAAATAAATGAGCAAGAAGCCGTCCGTGACGATCAATTTTACGGCCGCTATAATTTAACGTGAGATCTTTCCCTAATAAGAGTTTTGTGAGTACCGCCTTGGAGACCGGCGCCAAAGGCCGGGTCGGGAAGTTTCAACGTTCCAACGGTAATTTGGGAGACTGAATGCTGACGAGGCGAACTTCAGTGCCGTTATTTAGGACCAGCGTGTCACCATCGACAACCGATTTTACAGCCCCCTTGGCGACAGGCCCCGGCCATTGTGCCGGGGGCTTACGGGCGATGGCGGGACCGGCTGCGCTGGCGATCACCAAACAAGCTAGGAGAAATCGGGGTGTCGCGAGATTTCGGCGCATTGGCGGGATTATTCTGCAGCGTTTCACGGGCTGTCTTTCCACGGACTAATTCGTCGGCTATAGAATAACGCCAATCCTACCAATTACCCAATGACCAGATATCGGGTGGTTGAACTTAGTACAGTAGAAGTCAGAGTTTTTGTTAATGACCCGCGAACAGCTTTTCCCACCCATTAACCCCTATGAGTCCGGTCGCTTAGCGCTGGACGGCACCCACATTATGTATTGGGAACAATCGGGTAATCCGCATGGCGTTCCGGTGGTCTTTTTACATGGGGGGCCGGGAGCCGGGGCAACACCGGTGCATCGTCGGTTTTTCGATTCGTCGGCATATCGCGTCATCATATTTGATCAACGTGGGGCGGGAAGGTCCGAGCCACAGGGTGAGCTAACCAACAACACGACGCAGGATCTCATTGACGACATCGAGGCCCTGCGGGTTCATCTCGGCATTGATCGCTGGATGATCTTTGGCGGATCGTGGGGCAGTACATTAGCTTTGGCGTATGGCCAGACCCACCCTGACCGCTGCATTGGGTTTGTCTTGCGCGGTATTTTCCTGGGCCGACAGCAGGAGCTCGATTGGTTTCTCTATGGCATGAAGACGGTCTTCCCGGAAAACTGGAACCGTCTCGTTGAACAGCTTCCGATCGAAGAACGCAGCGACATCCTGACCGCTTACCACCAACGCCTGATGAATACTGACCCTCGCGTGCATCTGCCGGCAGCGCGGGCCTGGAGCGCTTTTGAGGGAGCCTGCTCGACCTTGTTGCCGAGCCCCGAGACCGTGGCAGCTTTCAGCAGTGATGCGTTGGCTTACGCTTTGGCGCGGATCGAAACCCATTACTTTGTCAATGATCTGTTCATGGAAGAAGATGCGCTTCTTAAGGGTGTTGACCGAATCCGCGATATTCCGGGCGTTATTATTCAGGGCCGCTATGACATGGTCTGCCCGATCACCACGGCCAACGCGCTGCATGAGGCGTGGCCGGAGGCCGAATATGTTGTTGTGCCGGATGCCGGTCATTCGGCAATGGAACCCGGTATTCGGGCAGCGCTGATCCGGGCGTCGGAACGGCTTAAGCATCGCCGCTAGAGTTGGCGTGTAACATTCGGTTTGCAGCTTTTCGGCTGCGGCTTGCCGATTGCGCTGTGAGGGCTGATCCTTAAGATCACAAAAATATTTATTCTTTGTCATGCGGTGGTTTGATATGAAACATAAACGGCATATTTTTTTGGCTTTAGTAGCACCTCTTGCAGTGCTGACATTTGCACCAACGGCTCATTCCGGAACGACCGCGTATGATATGTCGCGGCTATTGAACGAGCCGCACCCGTTTGCTGCCGATGTTGTTGTACAGTTCCCGCCAACGATTGTGGCGTTGCAGCCATCTGGTGCCAGCACTTATACAACACCTGGTTGGGCGACTGGTCTCGTCCGTCAAGGGCAACCTTATCCCGTCCGCCGATCAAACAGGCCAGCATCAAGCCAGCCCGCCCCTCAAGGCGCTGGTGCGTCGACGATCCCTGGATCCTTGCCGCCGCAGCTGGCTTTTCCGATGCCGACCTCTATCCCAGCGTCGAAATCCGCTGCCGTGACATCGGTCATCAGGGCGCCGGCAAAGAAGCCGCCCGTTCAGGTGAGCCAGGCCAGCTTGCGATCTGACGATCTAAGTTATTTGACCCTTGGCGCGGGCTATTACGATATCAATGACAATCAGGGCGCGGCTGAGTTTCGTCTCGAGTGGCGCCTTAAGGAGATGTTCTGGAAAATTCATCCCTTTGTCGGTCTGATGGGGACAAGCGACGCCGCCATTTATGGATATGGTGGCATCGCATTCGATTGGAAGCTCGGTAAGTTTGTCTTCACGCCCTCCTTTGCGGCAGGCGCCTATCGTGATGGCGATGGCAAAGACCTGGGACACGTTGTCGAATTCCGTTCGGCTCTAGAAATTGCGTATGAATTCGAGAACCGGCATCGCTTGGGACTGATTTTTTATCATCTGTCGAATGCCAGTATTAGCGATAATAACCCTGGCACAGAAATCCTTAGCCTGGGGTATTCGATACCGCTTGATTGAGGCTTGACGCTCGCTGAGTGCCGTTAAGCCTGTCGCCACCTTTTTGTGCGACGGTTTTGCTTGACTGAGGGCGAAACGATACGGTTTTCATTTGATGCGGCGGCTCTTTCTAGCGGTATTCTGCGGATTAGTGATCTTTTCTGACGGTGTTGTTGCGGCACCTGGCAATCAGCCTCGTGCGACCAACGCACCAGACTCTGCAACAGAAACGCAATGCCACCCGCGCCCGCATCCTTGGGCAGCAAACCAAGCATTTTACTTTGATCTATGCCCAGCTCCGTAAGATGCAGTCTAAGCCCTGCGTCGGCGGTGATCGGCTCGACCCCAAAATCCGAATTTGTCTGCCACGCAAGAACCGCTATAT
Organism: Alphaproteobacteria bacterium UBA2964; assembly: GCA_905182615.1. Taxonomy (GTDB): domain Bacteria; phylum Pseudomonadota; class Alphaproteobacteria; order MPNO01; family UBA2964; genus UBA2964. The sequence goes on from CAJJCG010000034.1 coordinate 15,778, forward strand.
GCCTTATAGCCGCTGGGGTCCTGCTGCTGGCCGCTACCGCGCGCGCGACAAGTTTGATCTTATTGCCTGTGCAGGAGGCCTTAAGGGTCGTTACCGTCCCGGTAAACAACATGCCCAGCTGCCCTCACAATCGGCGCGAATGTATAGCACGGCGTTGAAGCGGCTGACGCGGGCCGCTCATCATTATCGGGCCAAGCTACAAAATATGTACAAAGAAGCGCCGCGCAAAACGGTCTGCGAGCGCCGCGCCTGTATGATTGCTATACGCAAGGGGTGTGAGGATATCGCCCGGCTTTTCTGCAAATAGCGGGTTTTCGCTAAATCGGGTTCTGCCGGGGTTTATTTTCGGCTTCACTATCGTATCGTTGGACAATACAAGATAATACTTCCAACAAACGGATTACTGCGATGAAACCCACCAACCTGCTCTTCATAATGGCCGATGAACATAACCGGGCGATGATGAGTTGCAGCGGTCATCCGTTGGTAAAAACACCAAACCTTGATGCGCTGGCGGCGCGCGGTACCCGCTTTACCAATGCCTATACAAACTGCCCGATCTGCGTACCGGCCCGCGCCTCGATCGCGACGGGGCGTTATAATCACGACATTCGCTATTGGGATAATGCCACCGCCTATGACGGGCGTATCAAGGGCTGGGGTCATCGATTGCAGGATGCCGGGGTTCCGGTCGAATCAATTGGCAAGCTGCATTACCGGCGCGATGAAGATCCGCTCGGCCTCGATGTGCGTCAGGTGCCGATGTATATCAAGGATGGTGTCGGGTCGATTTCTGCCGCTCTGCGTGATCCGATGCCGCCATTTGATCCGGCGTCCAAAGAGAAGCCTGGCTTCGCCTCTAAAGCCTGTGGGGGCGAGTCGAACTATACTAAATATGATCTCAAGGTTGCTGATCTGGCCTGTGAATGGCTGGAAGGCGATGTCGCAGCAGATGGTGAAAACCCCTGGTGTCTCTATGTCAGTTTCCTATCACCGCATTATCCGCTGACCGTGCCAGAGCCGTTCTTCAGCCTCTATGATCCCGCCGACATGCCTGATCCCAAGCTCGACCCTGAAGGTGGCTATGAGCGTCATCCCTGGGTTGATGTCCTGGCGTTGCGCCAGCCGCATGCCAATGGCCTGACGCCGGAAAAATCACGTGCTGCAATGGCGGCTTATCTCGGGCTATGCTCATTTATTGATCATCAGATTGGCCGGGTGCTGGAGGCACTTGAGACGGCCGGACTCACCGAGAATACGCGTATCATCTATACCAGTGATCACGGCGAAAATGCTGGCGCCCGCGGGCTGTGGGGCAAATCGGTGATGTATGAGGAAAGCACTGGTATTCCGATGATGGTCGCCGGACCGGATGTGCCGGTAGGGCAAATCTGTGATACGCCAGTGTCGTTGGTTGATCTTTACCCGACAATTACCCAGGCCATCGGGATTGCGCCTGTTGACGCCGAAGTTGACCTGCCTGGAAACTCGCTGCTTGATATTGCGGCGGCAGGATCTGATCCGGAACGCATCGCGTTTAGCCAGTATCATGCCAGCGCCTCGCCGACCGGAGGGTTTATGCTGCGTAAGGGCAAGTACAAGTTCAATTACTATGTCGATTATCCCCCGGAGTTGTTTGATCTCGAGGCTGACCTAGAGGAGGAAAACGATATCGCGGGTGACCCGGCCTATGCCGATATATGCAAGGAATACGAAGCCTTGCTGCGGCGGATCGTTGACCCCGAACTTGCCGATCGGCAGGCCAAGGATGACCAGAATGCGATCATCGAATTTCACGGCGGCCGCGAGAAAATTCTGCGCGACAAGTTGGGCGTGCAGTCCTATACGCCCGCGCCGGAGGTTTAAGCTGTACCCTATCGCGTCGTATAGCAGGTTATGCTACAGCGCAATTGCGCACCCGTAGCTCAGTAGGGTAGAGCACAGGATTCTTAATATATAGTCTCAGCCTATCTATCTAAAAAGATAAAGGGGAACAATCGGTTATACTCTATAGGTTTGTTCAATATTCCCCTGTTAATGATTTGTGAAAATTATTCACCATTCTTCTAATTGGTTTAACCCAATCCTGCTGACCAGGAAAACGAACGAGTTGTCGCTTCTTGTTAGAAGGATTACTCTGATTATAGTGGTCCCGTAGCTCAGTAGGATAGAGCGCGAAATTCCTAATTTCGAGGCCAGTGGTTCGAATCCACTCGGGATCACCAGAATCATTCCCTACCTGTCCCACGAATAGGCTATTGTCCCGACACCCCCGAGAGGGTGAAATGCCTTATGAAAAAAAATGCATCTGTCATCGGCTATATCTTAGTTATTATCGCGGCACTCGCGTTCGCCGGTAATAACGTCTTTGCCGTCTGGGTATATGACGGTGGTACAAAGCCACTAGCGCTCATAACCGTTCGAAATATATTCGCGTTGATCGCCTTGACGGTAATGATGATGATAGCGGGGCGGACCATCTCCCTGCCCCGGCCAGAACGCAACGCTGCGCTCGGATTAGGACTGCTCAACTCGACGATGGCGTTCTGTCTGATGTCGGCCTTCAACCATATTGCTGTAGGTCTCGCCGTCCTGATTTTCTACCTGTACCCGGTGTTTACGGGGCTTGGCGCGTGGTTGTTGCGCCGAGAAGTTCTCAACCGAGGCATATTTGTCGGCTTGGTCGGCAGTTTTGCCGGCCTAGCCTTAGCGTTAGGCGATACGGGTGGAATTACCAGCATGCGGGGCATGGCCTTTGCAGCCGCCGCAGCTCTGATTATGACCTGCGTTATCCTGATCAGCGGACGCCTACTAAGGACCGATAATGTGCGCGCGGTCACGCTACATATGCATATTTCTGGATCGTTAATGTTCGTTGTAATAAGCCTGATTGTAGGCGATTTCTCGTTGCCACAAACAGACCGCGGCTGGGTGGGAATTATTGCGGTTCCGGTATTTTACACAATTGCCGTCGCAACGTTTTTTGCCGGTATTGCATGGATAGGCGGTGTCCGTACATCCCTAGTCATGAACCTCGAGCCGATAGCCAGCATCGCTCTTGGATCCATCTTGCTAAGCCAGTTCTTGTCAGATCGGCAGCTTATTGGCGCGGCACTTGTTATCGCCGCAGTGACTGCCGTTAAGTGGCTAAACGGCAAGAAAACAGCTTCTAAAAACTCTACTTGAACGATATGACTACCCATTTTCTCCAAGTTTGACTATCTCGGCATTCCCCAGTTTAGCGGTTGCGTCATATCCTTCAGTCATTCTTCGCAATCTCCTTTCCTATAAAGTTCATTACCAACATTCGCACCAACCCAGGCTCGGGATAGAGATCGTGTAGCACTGAAACTGTTGGCTGACCGAGATCAGTTCTGGACGTCATCGGGTTCAATCGGCATATTTTTGGTCCTTGAAAGATCTATGCAGTGGTTTTGCGGAATACGTCGCTGAGATTAAGTGGCGACAGCATAGGGGCTGACAGGACTATATGAACGAAATAGAGAAAAATTTTAACCACAACTATAATAAAGAGAGGCTTTATCACATGAAGAAAGTGTTTTTAGCGACTACAATGGCACTGGCTGTGTCGTTTCCGGTCTTTAGCCCGCCACAGGCGTTTGCTGAAGAAGTGACACTAAAATTGGTTTCGATGCTGCCCAAGAAGACAGCGATCGGGGCTACCTTCAATGGCTTCATCAATCGCCTTAACGAAAAATTTAAGGGTGAGTTTAAGATTGACTGGCGTGGTGGCCCGGAAGTAGTTCCGCAATTCAAGCAGCCTAATACGGTGCGTATCGGCGCGGTCGACATGACTTTGACGAGTCCGAGCTATGCGAATGGGATTTTGAACGTTTCGGGTGCTGCCAACTATTCCAACAAGCAGTATACCGAAATTAAATCCACGGGTTACCTTGACTACATGACCAAGCTGCATGCCGCGAAAGGCCTTGTCTATATTGGTGAGCTGCCGGTTTCTAAATTGCTCTTCCACGTCTTCCTCAAGAAACCGATTAAGACGCTCAGCGACTTCAAAGGATTGAAAATCCGTGTATTCCCAGCCATCGCACCGGCGATGAAGGCGTTGGGGGCCAACCCAATTGTCCTTCCCATGCCTGCAATCTATACAGCCATGGAGCGCGGTGTTGTGTCAGGCTTCGTGACCGGAGTCGCGGGCGTTGCCAAGCAGTTTAAAGGCCTGACCAAAGCCTATGTGGCGCAGGGCTTCTATCGCGCGACGTTCCATCTTCTGGCAAACCCAAAGACTTGGGCTAAGGTTCCAGCCGCAACGCGAGCCAAGGTTATCGACTTCGTCCGCAACGTCGAGCCTGCGACGTATGAAGCAAGCTGGGATGCCCGTCTCGAGGAGGGATATGCCGCGCTTAAGAAAGATGGTGTACAAGCGGTTCGGTTCTCAGCCGCCGAAACGGAAAAGTTCAAGCAGATCGTTCATAACGCTGCTTGGGACGCTGTCAAAAAGAAGGCTCCTAAGGAAGGCGCCAAGCTGCAAAAGATGCTGTTGAAGTAAATACAGCCCCTAATGCAAGAAATACTAAATTCGACCTGGTTGGTGACCCTTAGGGGTAATCAGCTAGGTCGATTATTATAAATCAATTGAATACAGCTTCACTCGACAGAACGGCACCTAATGCGGCAGGTACTAATAACAGCAGGACAATGGCTTGACCGAGTAAACCGGTTCTTAGCTGTTATTGCTTGTACGCTTCTTATTCTCATCACCTTGGCGATTTGCATCGAGATCGTCAGCCGCTCATTCTTTGATATTTCGAATCCTTGGCTCGTCGAGCTAAGCGAGATTACGCTCTTATATACGACGTTCCTGGCGGGAGCGTGGGTACTCGGACGCGAGAAACACATTGCCATTGATTTAATTATCGACAGTATCAACCCGAGGACGGCCAGAGTTTTACATTTTGTGCTGTCACTGGTCGCTGGAGCGGCTTGTTTCATCGTGTGCTGGTTCGGAATCGTTACGGTGATCGACCAGTACCAAAACGATATTCGTGAGCCCACTATCATGGCGCCGATGACTTTCTGGATCACAGCTGTCGTGCCATTTGGGCTGTCTCTCCTGGGAATAGGGTTTCTGCGGCGCGGTGTGAGGGCACTTTTGGGACTCCCCATGGCTGTCGACGGACCTAGTGCAGAGGAGGCATAGCAATGTTGTGGTGGGAATCATTTCTAATCATCATGAGCTGTCTCTTCGTGCTCATGTTCATCGGTATGCCAGTCGCATTTTCATTTTTGGTGATTAACATCATTGGTGCGTTTTTGTTCTTTGGTGGTATGAGCGGTCTTTTACAACTCGTTATCCAGATATCAGAATCGTTGAGCACATTTACCCTAGTGCCGGTCGCCCTTTTCCTAGTCATGGGCGAGATCATGTTTCACTCCGGAATTGGGTATAATCTTTTGGATACGCTCGACAAATGGTTTGGAAGCCTTAAAGGGCGTCTCGCCCTCATGGCGGTCGGCGGCGGCGTTTTGTTCTCGACGCTTACCGGGAATAGTATGGGAAGCGTTGCTCTCCTCGGGTCATCCTTGGTGCCGGAAATGGAGAAACGCGGCTACGGTAAACCCATGTCTTTGGGCCCAATTTTAGGCAGCGGCGGCTTGGCGATAATGATTCCTCCCAGTGGCCTCGCTGTTCTCCTGGGCGTTGTAGCGGAGTTATCCATTGGCCAAATACTTATCGCCATCATCCTCCCGGGCATCATCATGGCGGTGCTGTACACACTTTATATCATCGGTCGTTGTACCTTTGACCCAAAGGTCGCTCCGGCCTTCGAGGTCGAGTCAGTCCCTTTGTCAGAAAAACTCAAAGCAACAGCCATTCACATATTACCTGTCGGATTTATCATCTTTATGGTGGTTGGTGTGATCTTTGCGGGACTTGCCACACCGAGCGAGTCAGCGGCGTCAGGCGCGTTTGCGACGTTCTTGTTGGCCACCGTCCAAGGACGCATGAGCTGGACGGTCTTTCGCAAGGCTATGATCGGCAGCCTGGAAATTTCGGTAATGCTGCTGTTTATCATTTCAGGAGCGTTGGCCTTTACCCAAATTCTCGCCTTCACTGGTGCAACAGAGGGACTTGTCAATTTAGTCCTTAGTTTTGATGTCAGCCCAATGGCCGTTGTGGGTCTCATGCTGGTTACTGTCATAGTGCTCGGCATGCTTATGAGTCCGGTACCCATAATGCTCGTGACCTTGCCGGTCTTCATACCGGTCGTCGAGAAACTCGGCTTCAACTCCATCTGGTTTGCGGTTCTCTACTTAATCGCCATCGAGACTGGGTCTACGTCGCCACCATTTGGTGCGGGCTTGTTTGTCATGAAAGGTGTGGCGCCAAAAGGGACAACCATGAACGAGATCTACCGTGCCGCGGTACCATTCCTAATATGTGATTTGATGGCCATCGTGATCATAATGTTTGTGCCGGCGATTGTATTCTGGCCGCTTAGCTTCATGAACTAACGATAGGGATTCCCGGGCTGACTTGTTTACAGCATTGGGAGGTTGATTGTTGTCGTCTTATCTTGTCGCTGTTTCAACTATGCATTTCTAGACTTAGAATTTCTAGAATGAAAGAAATCTGATGGTTAAAAAACGTCCCAACTTCATAATTTTTATGACGGATCAACAACGCGCTGACCATTTGGGGTGTTATGGAAATTCTGTCGTAAAGACCCCTAACATTGATTCTATAGCAGCTCGTGGCGTGCGCTTTGACAAATTCTATGTTTCAAACCCGGTTTGCCAACCCAATCGTGCCTGTCTCGCAACCGGACAACTAAGTAGCGTCAACGGGGCGCGGCACAATGGGATTGCTATGAGTTTAGACAGTGTGACCTATGCCGACGTCTTGCGCTCTTCTGGATATAAAACAGGGTTGATTGGTAAAGCGCATTTCCAAAACGTATCGCCTCTTCCGCCACCGCTGCGAGAAACAACAGGTGAAGGAATCGAACCTGATGAGGAAATGCGTCGTGCGCGACGGGACCAAAGATCAGGCGACGCTTATAAATGCGAAATTCGAAAATTATGGGCTGAAAACCCGGACCGTAAACTCCCTATGCCGTATTATGGGTTTGATCATGTTCGCTTGTGCATTGGCCATGGAGATCAAGTGGAGGGCCACTATTCCGGTTGGTTGAGAGATAAATTAGGCGGAAATCCTGATCCGCGCGGTCCCCAGAACGCCTTGGATGACAAGGCTGATCATGAACCACAAGTCTGGGCGACTGCGGTGCCTGAAGAGCTATATCCGACTCGCTATATAGAAGAGGAAGCGATCTCTTTTCTTAATCAGGCTGATGATGAAACACCCTTTGCATTAGTCGTTTCTTTTCCAGATCCGCATCACCCTTTTACACCGCCGGGACGTTTTAGGACGATGTATAAACCCTCAGATGTGGCCATACCCGAAAGCTTTAACAGCCCAGTGAGTGAACGAGGCGATATTACGTCAAATACGCGCGCCACATACAAAATGGGAGATGACAATCCTCATGCCTATTGGCCTTTTCATCCGACCGAGGAACATTTACGAAAAATGATCGCGCTAAATTATGGGTCAATTTCATTTGTTGACGAAGCGATTGGCAACATTCTGACTAAATTGGACAAAACTGGTAAGGCTCAAGACACAATTTTATGTTTTATGTCCGACCACGGAGACTATATGGGAGATCATGGAACCGTGTTGAAACAGGGACTGCATTACAACGGTGTCATTCGTGTGCCTTTTATCTGGTCAGATCCGCGGGCAGCTAATGATCAATCTAAGACTGACCTACAAGGCAGCGCAATTGATTTTGCCCCAACTGTTCTCCAACGCGCAGGGCTCAAGGTGCCCATTGGTATGCAGGGCGTTGATTTATTTGCCGCAGATACTGAAAACAGACCGGTATTGATCGAAGATCAGGGCACCCAAATTTACGTTCATGGAGACTCGCAATGCGCGATAATTTCTGTGGTTCACGATGGTTGGCGAATTAGCTTATTTGAGGGCGAGGATATTGGTGAGTTATTTGATCTCAACAATGATCCAATCGAAATGAATAATCTCTGGGCTGAGCCAAATGTGGCGGCGAAAAAGTTCGATATGCTCTATATTTTAGCGCTTCAACAACTCAAGCTTCGAGATAGATCACTCTGTGCCACTGCCCAAGCTTAATCCAATGTAATGGAAGTCTCACCGTTCGCTTATATTCGACGTCGAGCGACTGGAGGATTGGGCACAGTAAATAGCGCCGGGCGGTTCTTTCGCCCTTACTAAGATCGATCACTGGTACTGCACATTTAGCTTATTTACCCCCCGAACGCGTTGTTGGTATCAGCAAGCTGGCGCGGGTAGTTGATGGTTTTGCACGTCGTCTGCAAACTCAAGAAACCCCTCCCGCACAAATAGCGCGTTGTATCGAACAGGCACTTAAGCCTTGAGGCGTTGCGGTCATCATCAAGGTACAACATCAATGCCTGACGACGCGTGGTGTCAATAAATCCGGTGTGGCAATGGTGACGAGGATCATGATCGGAATCTTTGATAGCGATCCGGTAATGGAGCGACCGCCGATGGATTTGATAAATTCCTAATAGTAGAAATTTGTGGTCGTCGATCAACAAAGTAGATCCCGTGATCAAAAATATTCCATGCTAGGCCGGAACGGGTAGTATTGATAATGCGTTAATTTCTGGAAGACAGAGGTTTATCTTTGCGGTCACGGCCAACATTACCGCGGTGGAGCCCGGTGAATGCCGGAAAATATACTAACCGCACAAAGGGGCTATCAGCGCGCTGAAAACAAACGCCATCGAATAAAGCAGACGGGTCTTCGCCCACTTACTGAAAACCTTTCTACCGGTCGAATAGAGAAATCACTGACCAAATCGAGGTCAAATTAACTTGTCATTTATTCAAAAGGCGGGGAGACAATAAATATTGAGTGTTTAATATGCTTCGGCTTTTTAGTGTTAATTAACGGTTTCCCTTAAGACGAAACACCACTGGAAGGTCGATGCTGGCTTTTATCGGACTTTTCCCGCGTAGCGCTGGCTGAAAGTGCCAACCTTTGATTGCTTTCATTGCGGCAACGTCAAGTAAAGTGTGCCCGCTCGATTCCAGCACTTTTAAAATGCTCGGTCGTCCTAGGGGGCTTACCGTGACCCGAAGGATTAGCCGTCCTTCAAGTCCCAGGTGGCGCGCTCGGCGGGGATATTGGGGTAATAAATTTTCTGCCAGAGTATCGAGTTTTGGGGGCACAATCGGCACAGTTGATGAAATTTTTTTTACGGCGATTGAACGGGAATTACCAATTGAGCCAGATGTTGTTGACATCACATTTGACGATTTAGCCTTTTTTTGTGGTGAGAGAGGTTTTGTTTTATTTGCCCTAATTGTTGTTTCGGTTGAAGAACTTAGTAGTCCGGGTTTTTTGAGGTTCTCTGGTCGAAAAAGGTTAGGTCTGGGTTTTGGTATAGTCGCAAAGATGATTTTTTTCGTTGTCTTTATTAAATTTTGTTTCTGTGTAATACGTCGTGAGAGGTTATCGATTCCAGACGGTGAAATTTTTACTGGTTTTATTCTTTTCGTTTCGGTTGTGCCTTGTTCTGCGGATGTGAAGTCTGTTGTAATCTCAACATTAAAGATCTGTGCTGGAATTGGCGCTGAATGATTGCTGTCCATCATTAGTATCGTTACTAGTAGGGCTAAATGTCCAAAAAATGAAATTAAAACAGAGAAAAGCCACGCGTTGTGTGTGCGTGCAATTGGTGCATGAAAATAACGCACCGGCTCAATCATGGAGTGCCGTTTCCTAGCCTGGCTTTTACCTTTTCAATTGTTGTATGCTGCAATACATGCAGTTCGCCGCCTTGTTCAAGAACCGAGGCATCGATTGAAAAGACGCGAGCTAAATTTTTGGCGGTTAAAATTTGTTTGGGCGCGCCAGAAGCAGCAATTTTTCCATTGAGGAGTAGAATAATTCGATCACAAAAGCGTGCCGCCAATGTTAGATCGTGCAGAGCTGTTATGGCCGCGCCACAGTCATCCGCATGTTTGCGTATTAGCTCCATAACGCGCAGCTGATGATAAGGGTCCAAATTTGAAATAGGTTCATCGGCTAAAAGGATCGACGCGCCGGTAACCAATGCTCGCGCGAGCATTACCCTCGCACGTTCTCCACTGGATATTGCATTCGCTGCACGCTTACTGAGATGGGCTACATTGCATCTCTCCATCGCGTGTATAACAGCGGCTTTGTCCTCTGCTGTTGGTCTACCCCAAACACCCATATGTGGAGCGCGCCCGAGGCCTACCAATCTTTCAACTGAAATAGGCCACTCGGTTGTTGCCCCTTGCTCTAGATAGGCCAGACGTCGTGCACGTTCGTGCGGTGTATGCTTGGTAATTGATTTCTCATCTAGCAGTATCGTTCCACGGTCGGGCATAATCAAATTTGATAAAGTTCGAAGCAGGGTTGTCTTGCCTGATGCATTGGGCCCGAGTAATCCGACCAGTTCTCCAGACTTTAGGTCGAGCGATATACCATTGAGTAAAGTTCGATCTCCAAGTCGTACATATAAATTATTTGCAACGAGGTGTCTCATATTGTTCCCCGACGCAGTTTTAAAAGTAAGAACAAGAAAAATGGGGCACCAATTAGAGACGTCACGACACCAAGTCGAATCTCAATACCCGTGGATAAAAGCCGGACGGCTATGTCGGCAGCTATTACGAGCGCTGAGCCGCCTAGTAGTGACACGCCTAGCAATCTTCCTGGTTCAAAGCCCACAAAAGGCCGCAGTATGTGTGGTACAATTAGTCCTACAAAACCAATTGCGCCGGATATCGACACTGCAGCACCGACAGCGATAGCGATCCCTAGGACTAGACGTACGCGAAGCGTATTCAACGAAACACCGAGGCTTGATGCTGTATCCTCGCCGAGGCTTAGAATAGAGAGTGAACGTGCCCCGCTTAGCATCAGTACCCAACCAACTCCCATTGCTGGTGCCGCTAAAGCTACATGGGTCATAGAGCGGTCTGTTAGGGAGCCCATTAGCCAGAAGGTGATTTCTAGTGCGGCGTAAGCACTCGATGCTAGATTGATGGCTAATGCTGTTAGTGCGCTGGCGAAGCTTGAAATCGCGACGCCAGATAAGATTAGGGCAAGGGGAGAGGCATTCCGACCAGCTAATAAAAATAACATTGCTACGGCAATCAGAGCGCCAATCATCCCAGCGATGGGCAATGCTAATATTGAAATTTCGGCAAGACCAAAATAAAGCACTAGTGATGCACCTAGCGCCGCACCGGATGAAGCTCCTATAATTCCTGGTTCCGCCAATGGATTGCGTAATAAGCCTTGCAACGTGGCTCCAGCAAGCCCTAGCGTTGCCCCAACTAGCGCCGCAAGGATAGTTCTGGGTAATCGGATTTGGTTGACAATAATGGCCGACGGCGACTGGTCTGGTGCAACCAATGCAGCCCAAACGGCATTGATTGAAAGGGTCGATGGCCCGATAAACATAGACGTTATAAAAAGTAACCCAACAAGTAATGCTAACCCGGTATAGAGGGTGAAGGTCTTTTGGTGAGTTTTGCGGATCATTTCTTCAGACTGCGACGAATGGCTGCGAGTTGCTTGACCGCTAGGGCGGAGTACCACGCCCCACAGGACCATAATTTGTTGGGAATAAATGCAATCTGCCAAGGACCCTTAGCTAGTACAGGGTGTGCATAGCCAGCACGGGAGAGTGATGGGTGCGGGTCATCTCCCATCCAGTTCACTAGAAGTGAGGGCCTCGCTGAGATAAGAGTTTCTAAGGGTAAATGACCGAGTGCCCCCATTTTTAACCGTACTGCTAGATTTTCAAAACCGGCAGAAATTAGTATAGAACTTTCAAGACTGCCACGTCCGCTAGTGAATCCCATAGGCTGGTATATAGCGGCGAGTGGTCGACTACCGTAAATGTCAGTTACGGCAGTTTCCAGCTGCTGATCCATTTTGGCGATTAAAGTTTTCCCTTTTTTCGGATTTCCTAGAATGTCTGCTAGAAGCTGGATTTGTGCTCTGATGTCATCGAAATTTGTCGATAAGGCGAGCTCTAGCACTCTATAGCCCAGTGCCTGAAGAGATTCGATAGTGGCGCGCGCTGACATAAAACCGGCTAGAACGAGGTCAGGCCGTAGGGCGACGACTTCCTCAGCCGTTCCATTATTGAGCTGTATTCCTTTTGCCGCATTCGCCATATACGATCGCGATTCGTCTGTTGCCAAATAGCTCAAGGAAGCGATTTGGGCTCTATTGGCCAGCGCAAGGGTGAATTGATCGGCGCATAGATGAATTGAAACTATGCGCTGCGGCATCTCTTCTGCGATGGCTAACTTTTCTACGATGGTTTGAAAAAACATTATGGCCAGAACAAATGCTGCCAGCCCGCCTCTATTTTCCATCGAGTGCGTTCCTTTTAACTCCATCACATTTTAATTCCCACCCGAAAGAAGTAGGTTCTGCCAGGTAAGGTTTGTACGGAATAACGACCGGGGGTTGTATCACTTGCTGTACCAAATGTTTGATAGTCTTGATTGAGTAAATTACTTATTGAGGCTGACCAGTTTAGATTCTTATATTCGCCGTTTAGCTTTATGTCCCAAAGGGTGAAGTCAGCAAGCCGTTTAAAATTACCAGCTTCGTCATTGGCCAAACGCCTTTGACCTTCGTAGGTTATGACGGAATCAAAATTTAACCAATCGTTTAGCTTCCATGTTAGGCCAGCACTGGCAACGATATTTGGAACTAATGGAACATCCTTGCCATCAAAAGGTCCGGCACCGAACTCTGCTTTCAGCAAGGTCAGATTGCCCCGCAATTTGAGGGCCTTTTTAAGTTTGATACTGCCGGTGCTTTCCAACCCGTAACGATATACTGGCTCGATGTTTTCATTCGCTCCAAAAGTAGTTGTACCATCAGGGTCAAAGCGAATCTCATCGCGCGTTTTAGAGTAAAATACTCGAGTGTCGGTAAGGATATTTCTGAATTTGAAACGAGCTCCGGTCTGAACTTCCCTTGACGACTGATTTTGTAATTCAAAGGTGTTGAGTGCGTAGGCCGTGCCCGAACGCTCGTCTAGTGTCGGAGTACGATAACTGCGACCTATATGGCCGTAAACGTTCAGATGCCTGTTGAGCCGATAGTCGATGCCTAAATTTAGCGCATATTCGAGATCAGAATCGGACATGGTCGGACGGAAAGTGGTTTGTGGGTACCCAAAAGAACCGGGGTTATTGGGAAATGCGGTATCGCCGATTTGGGTGGTAATCCGTTCAATCCGGGAACCAAAGCTCATTGACAATTTTTTAGTCAATTCAAGAGCTGACTGGGCATAAAGTGCGGCCGTGTATTGGTATGCTTTGACTCGAGTAAATGGGGCGTTATTTGGCGCACTTTTTCGGTCCGAGTTGTAATCAACATAATACAGATCAGTGCCAACCGTGCTGGTCAGGTTTTTGTTTGCAAGAATTGCGTTTACTAATAAACGCGGTGTGAATCCCCACGTGGTCAGGACCGTATCGCGAGATGATTGCTGATTGCGAAAATCACTATCCTGATCTTTCCGCCGAACGCTGGCATCTAGTATTAATTCTGTATCATCATTAAGAAAAAATGATCCGCCCATATAGGCGGCCATACCATTTGAAAGTGCAAAATCATTGGGCGTCTGTGCACCCCTTGGGTTAACAAGGTCGTTTTGTCCAGTACTCGGGTCGACGATTCTGCCACCCGGCAAACCAAGGGTTTGATCGTCGAAATCGACGTGCAGGAAAACATCTCCTGACGTGAGTCTTTTGCTTAACTTAAAGGCCAGAGTGCTTTGCCTTAGACTACTATTTTCTCGATAACCATCTCCAAGTACCTTGTTGCCATATGCACTTAGGAAATAGCCGTCAGTAGCTTGAGAGGCTGTAAAATTTATCTCACGCAAACGATCTGATCCATAGCCGCTCTTTATCTCGCCATGGATTCCATCCTTAAAATGCGATTTAGTAATGATATTGATCACGCCCCCCTGCGCCCCACCGCCATAAAGGACACCGCCGAGATTACCTCTTGTGATTTCTATCCGATTAATACTATCTCGTGGAATGGAAGAAAAATCGACTGCAGCTAGGTCGAGATCTGTCAGACGCCTACCGTTTATCAGTATTAGCGTGTTAGCGGTTGCCGGTTCACCGAATCCGCGTATGTCAATCGTTTGGCCAGCGCCATTTGTGCTACCGTAAAGCTCTTGCAACTGTACTCCAGCTTCAAATGACAAAATCTCTGGTAAGGTTCTTCCTGGTGATTGATTAATTTGTTCGGAGGTTACAATCGTCGTGGACGTTCCGGATGCCGCTCCCGTTAGCCCGCTGTCGAGGCGTGAAGCAGTGACTAAGATAGGTGGCGCCGTTATTCTGTTCTGAGCGCTAACGTCTTGGGTGACTAATAAAACAGCACTGATAGTCAGGAGGGCGTTGGTAATTCGTTTAGTGATTCCAGGGGCGGGTATTTTGTTCATTGTGCACTCTGTCTTTAAAAATATGTGAAGACAGGCACGTGCGGCCGCACCAAGAGGCGTAAATCCATCCCCTAGGCTGAAAAGCTGTATTACCTTTATCTATAAGGATGTTTTCCTTTTCCATCCGAGCTCTCCATTGCATGGCAAACGCCTGCGCCACCACAAACAGAGAAATCTGTTCCGCCAGTCGCCTCGCCCGCCGGATGGGTGACAATATTGACGGCAGGTCTCCTGGCTCGTGGATCTTCACCGACATTTGCCTTCCCAGTTTCCCAGTGGCATATCTTAAATGTCAGCTCATCACTTACAGTTGCGAGGGCAGCCATGGCTTTAGATATTGTTAACCTTAGACTTGGCTAAAATCCTTACCATGTTCCCTTTTCATCCCGACATGGGAACCGTCAGTAGCCGATATACTCGCGTCAAGAAGCACTCGCAAGAACTTTTGAAATAAACCCAGAGTTTTGGTTTGGAGCACCTTTTTTGTCCTGAGAATTTTGAGCAATAATTAGGCGCCACCCGTGAATTAACGCTCTATAATCATAGTATGAAACCTCAAGGCGATGATACATTGTCTACGGTTATGTTAACATTTTCGATGCGCCACCAGACATCTGCACCGCGTTCAATAGCATTAATTCGTGTGAGGGAGAGCGGAGCAATATAAAATGATAATCCAGCTCGTGGCTCGGTTTGAGTTGCCATTGAGATCGCGGCGCGGATTGATCCGGCATGCGCAATGATAATAATATCGCTACCGCGATGAGTTTTAATTAATTTATTAACAGTTCTTGCAATACGGCGGGCAACATCTGAAAAGCTCTCCCCGTTTGGCGGGTGATTATTGACGGCATCGCTCCAGTAAGGTGTCTGTTCTTCCTGTGGAATTGTGTCCCAGCTCCGACCTTCCCAATCACCAAAAAATTGTTCGCGGAGGGTGTCGTGGTGTTTTATTTCAATTTCTGTGGATTTTTGCCGCGCAATTTTCTCGGCGGTCTGCCGCGCCCGTGCGAGAGTGGTTGTCACCCAGACTGCGTCGTCGGGCAGTTTGCCAGCGATAGCTATGAAGGCACCATCGTCTGATAAATCCGCTGCAATATCGCTTTGCCCATAAAGAATGTGGTCGGGGTTAATCACCGGGGCATGTCGAATCCACCAAAAGCGTGTTGTAACAGCGGTCATACCACACTGACCCCAACGGCAATGATCAGAGACATGTCTTTTAGAGTTAGCAAGGCAAGGAAGGTTACACATACCGCTGAAGTCTCTGGCGCACTCATAACCCCGAGGTAATCGGCTCTTGCCGGCCGTAAACTTACGTCGGGAGGTTCCAGCAGGGTTATGGGTGGTTTGTTGCGGTCAAAGGGGATCTTAAGGCGCATCCGGAACTCGAGACAAAGTTTGATTATAGACGCTATTGCCATGCGGTAGGTATACCCTATTTATCGTCGTTACTAATCAGCCACTTGCTCTGAAACCGACTTGGGATTACTGGTGCATAAACTGACCTTAAATGGCAATAAATTCAATGGACCCGATTAAATCACTCGACCAAATTCGTGACCTCTTGCGTGATCTGCCCGCAGCAAATGAAGGCGCTATGACTGCTGCAAAATTACGAGAGGTGACCCTTGTCAAACCGTCTGGTGCCTTGGGACGCCTCGAAGAATTATCTGAATGGCTGAGCGGCTGGCAGGGCCATCACCCTCCAAAGGCTGAAAAATGCCAGGTCGCCGTCTTTGCCGGTAGCCACGGCGTTACAGCGGAAGGCGTTTCTGCTTTTCCAGCAGAAGTCACCGAACAGATGGTGGAAGGCTTTAAAAAAGGGGCCGCGGCGATTAATCAGCTGTGCCAAATCCAGGGCTGTGAGCTCAAAATTTATGAAGTTGCGATCGAAATTCCGACACGCAATTTTATGGATAAACCGGCCATGGAAGACGATGAATGTGCCGAAGCGATGGCCTTTGGCATGTCCGCTGTCGAGGAA
This sequence comes from Alphaproteobacteria bacterium UBA2964, assembly GCA_905182615.1. GTDB lineage: Bacteria > Pseudomonadota > Alphaproteobacteria > MPNO01 > UBA2964 > UBA2964. Next base: position 32,345 of record CAJJCG010000034.1, read on the forward strand.
GGACTTGATGTCTTATGCCTTGGAGAGATGGGTATCGGTAACACCACGGCAGCAGCAGCGATTTGTCATGCTCTTTATGGTCAGGATGCAGAGTTCTGGGTTGGACCGGGTACGGGCGTTGTCGGGGATGCGTTGACGAATAAAATTCGCGTTGTGAATGAAGGTGTCGCTAAGCACAAAGACGCAATGACGGATGGGTTGGAAGTACTGCGCCATGTTGGTGGGCGTGAGTTGGCGGCGATTGCGGGCGCGATCATTGCTGCAAGATTGCAGCGGATTCCGATTGTACTTGATGGTTATGTCTGCACTGCTGCTGCTGCGGTTTTACAGGCGGTTAATCCGTCGGCACTGGATCACTGTGTCGTAGGGCACGTCTCTGCCGAACCTGGTCATATCAAACTTCTGGCGGAGATCGATAAAGAGGCTTTGCTTAATCTCGGCATGCGGCTTGGTGAAGGTTCGGGTGCCGCACTAGCAGTTTCAATCCTTCATGCAGCAGTGACCTGTCACACCGGTATGGGATCTTTTGATCAGGCTGGAGTGGCTGAGAAGCTCTCCGATTAGCTCTTCCGCCATTGAGGTGGCACTCCTGGGGGCAGTTCCTCTAAATCTTTCAGATGCTCATGCCGGTAAGTTTCCGAAGTGCAGCCCCAGCGTAGACGGCACATTTCTTCGGCAACTTCTTCAGCACGTTGTTCAAGCTCTGCATAATTTAAATATTTTGCCGCAAGGTCGAGCTGCCGCCGTGAATGGTCTTCATCTGCAAGTTCGTGTTCAGCAAAGAAGATTGCGGCTCGGTCTGTTCTCCTAATCCCGTAATGTTTCTCGAAGGCTGGGAGCACAATTTCGCTGTTGAGGGCAGGCATCTGTCCTTCCTGGGTAAACATCATGGCGAGCACGACGCCGACAGGTTCTTCGCGGGCGCTGTGCAGGTAATAAAGGGCGCGGCCATACCAGGCCGGTGTCATATCGACATTAAGGACTTCATCTTTGCTCATGCCGGCCTTGTCGCAGAAATCGTAAATCATATCCATGTGATCATGGGCGCCGTGATCGGTATTGCCGCCAATCAGACCCTCTTCCTCGGCGATGTTTTCAACCAACATCTTGCGGACATCTGCAGGGCCACGGGCATATAGGTGACCGAACGCCTGCAGCCCATAGCGCACATATTTGGCATGCTGCGCCATATAGACGGCCAAAACACGTAGATCGAGTTCGCCCGCCGCCAGTAGCTTCATCATTGGGTGGCGTTTGAAATGCCACTTGTCCCGGATCGCAACGATGCGATCAATAATGCCATCGGTGGAATCGGTTTTCATCTGTGTGGCCATGATAATTCTCTCTGTCAGTCTTTCTTTACCGGCGGGCCGCCGAAGGGCCGAGCGTATGCGCCAATTGTTGCCATATCAACTTCGATCATCGTCGACCCGTTGGATTTCAGGGCGTTGCCGATGGCGGTATTGGCATTGGTGAGATCGGATAGTTTTTCGTATTGCCAGCCATTGCTGTCGGCGACGGCAGAAAAATCCGGGGTGAAGATATCCGAAAAATATCGACGGCCACCATATTGAGCGTCCTGGATATTCTTGATGACTTCATAATCCTGGCTGTTCATCAGGATCAACGTGATCCGGACACCTTCCTGGGTGGCGGTTGCTAGTTCACCGATATTGACTTGCAACCCACCATCGCCCGCGAGACAGATAACGTGTTTGTCAGGTTCTGCGATGGCGGCACCGATGGCCATTTGGATGCTTTGCCCAATGCCGCCGCCTGCGGCATGTACGCCGTCACGCGGACCGTTGATGAGAATGGCGCGGTTACCCCAAGTGCTGTTAGAAATCGTGACATCGCGCACCCACAGGAAATCATCTCCGCCGTTGGATTGAATGGCGGTCAACAATTCACCATAGGGCGCTAACCCTTCCTGCAAGAATATTTCTGCTTTGGCCCGGGCGGCTTTAAGGTCGCCGATGAATGCAGGGTCAATATCTATTTTGCCGCTGAGCCGGTCGGCCAGTGCATTGAGTGTTTGAGCACTGTCGCCGAGCGCAAATTGATCTGGAATATAGGGCCGATTCCTTGCAGCGCGGCCATCGACATCGATTTGGTAGAACGGTCGCGGCAGACGGAGTTGATATTTTAGCGTCTCGTTGCCACGTAGTCGCGAACCAGCAACCAGTATTGCATCGCAACTGTCATAGAAGGCTTCGACAGCGCCATAAATATTATAGGCACCCAGCGTTGCCGGGTGATCTTCCGCCACGACACCGCGACCCTGTGTACTGGTGACGATTCCGAAGCCCATTTCAATAAATCTGTTTACGGCATCGCCGGCATGCCGAGCACCGCCACCGAGCCATAACATAGGCCTTTTTGCTTTGACGAGCTGATCTGCCATGGCATCGAGAGCTGCTGGGTCGTGTTCAATGACTTTGAGGAGGAGGGGAGACAGGTCTGATGGCCAATCGATTTCGGTTTGCTGGATATCGATTGGCACCTCGACACTAACCGGGCCGGTTGGTGCGGTCATCGCATCCCGAACAGCCAGCTTAAAAACATCCAGGGCCGTATTGGCATCTATCACTCGCCAAGCGCTTTTGGAAACCGCCTTGAGCATTGTGAGTTGGTCGCGTGCTTCATGGATAAAGCCATGCTCTTTATCGACATGTTCGAGATCTATCTGACCAGTGATATGGAGCAGAGAAGTTCCCGCGGTCTGGGCCTCAACCATTGCGCCAGACGCGTTCCCCGCCGCTGTCCCGGTGCTGGTAAAGGCAACGCCCAGACGCGCGCCGACACGGGCATAGGCATCCGCCATGTTTATCGCGCCGGGTTCGCTGCGGGCGCTTATATAACGCATTTTACCGCGTCGCCCGAGCGCATCGAGAAACGGCATATTGTGGATCGAAATTACGCCAAAGGCAGCGCCAACCCCGCATTCCTCAAGAAAGGCCATTATGACCTCACCAACAGTCGCTTTATCCGACATGGCGTGACAGCCCTCCTGAAAGATCAATGGTTGAACCGGTGGTGTAGGACGATAGTGGCGTGCCCAAGAAGAACAGGGCACGGGCCGCTTCCTCGGGTTTGCCAAACCGCTCAAGTGGGATGCCTTTGGCGACAGCCTGTTCTTTGAGCCAGTCGTCATAGGCAGGTCTGTTGTCCGGCAAGGCGTCGTAGCGCCGTTGCCACTGTGCTGATTCAACAACACCAATAAGGATAGAATTGACCCGGATATCTTTTGGTGCCAGCTCTCTCGCCATCGAATGGATAAGGCTCAGCTGTCCGGCGCGAGCAGCGGAGGTGGCGACAACATGCGGTTCTGGCTGGCGGGCGATCAGCGAGCTGGTACAGACGATTGCGGCGTTGTCGGATTTCTCCAAATATGGCTGAAAGGCTTTGGAGGGGCGAAGCACGCTAAAGAACTTGAGGTCCAGCTCTTCACGCCAGGCTTCGTCGCTGGTGTCTTCGTATTTAGAAACGCGTGCTTGTCCAGCGTTGTTGATCAACGTGTCGACACTGCCGAAATGATCAATTGTCTTCTCAGCAAAATTTGCGACGCTGTTTTTGTCCAAAACATCGCATGGGGCCGCGAAGAGCTGATCGTCGGATTGGTTTGCTGTCAGTGTGGCCGTCGCGTTATCTAGCCGATCTTGATCACGGCCGCATATTGCAACGTTGGCACCGGCCTCAAGAAACAGTTTGGCTGTCGCCAGTCCTATCCCTGATGTGCCCCCGGTGATGACGGCGGTATGGCCTGATAAATCAACATTCATCCTGTTAGTCTTTCCTGCTTATTGACCGCCGGGTGGTAGTTGAGTTGGCGGGACAGATCACTTGTCGCCTGCAATACCCGGTCGATATATTGATCTTTCTCAACCTTGCCATCCTGAAAAATAACATTGATGGCAGCAATCACGCGTCCGCTGCTATCCCTTACCGGGGCGGCGATGGAGCCGATGCCGTGTTCAAAATAAGCCGCGCTGAAGGCATAGCCGCGAGTGGCGTCACCTTTGAGAACTTTCTTCAATGCTGGGAGCGTTTCCGGGGTCTGATCGGAATAGCGCGGCAGTTTGTCGATTGGGTAAACACCCTGCAGTTCTGTATCGGTGAGGTCGGCAAGCATGACGCGTCCAAGGATAGTCGCGTGCGCTGGAAACCGTGTGCCAATGGTGACCGAGCTGGCAAAGGTCGCCTTGGCGGCAGATTTGACGACAAACACCATGTCTGTGCCATCGCGGATGGCGAGATGTGATGAAAACCCTGTCTCGTCGCGTAGTCGGTCGAGGATTGGCCGGGCAAGTTCTGTTACCTCCATCGAGGCGAGGTATTCAAAGCCAAGCGACAACACACCGATTCCTAGCCGGTACTCGCTTGAGTGATCAACTTTTTCCAATAACCCCGAATATTCTAGTGTTTGCATGAGGCGAAAGACAGTGGATCGCGGAATGCCAAGCTCGCGCGCGATCTCCGGGGCGCCAAGCTGGGTTCGTTGCCGGTCGAAGGCGCGCAGTATTTGCAGTCCGCGCTGTAGGCCGGGAACGATATAGCGCTCCGCATCCTGTGATGGCTCGACGGGTGTCGTCTTAGCCATGTTGCCCCGTGATAAACTCGAGCACAGCCGCGTTAAACTGCGGTCCGTTCTCGACATAGGAGGCATGCCCGACCCCTGGTAGTGTTTGGTATTTTGCGTTTGGATAGGCATCGGCAACTGGTCGGCACACGGCTTCTGGTGTCACGGTATCTTCGCTGCCGCACATGACCAATACTGGACCGTGATAGGCCGGGGCGTCGCCGGTGAGGTGGCTATTGGCCAGCAATTGTGCGGCCTGTTCATAGCCGTCGGGGTTAAGCTGGCTCATATTCCAGCGCACTAAATTCCAGGCTTCATCTGAGGCGTTTGACGAGAGCAGTGCTGAAGACCGTTTCTCGGCAAGACCTCTCGGTCCTAGCTCGCGTATCGCTTTGAGCCGGGGGTTGAGTTTTTGGGCGCGAGTTTCAGGACCAGCTTTGCCATAGCCGTTGGCGGGGTCGGCGACGATCAACGTTGGTAATTCACTATGGGTGCTGGCGTAGCTTCCGGCGGTGAGGGCGCCAAACGAATGGCCAATGAGCACCGCTGGTTCGATTTTGAGCGCTGCTAACAGAAACTCCAGAACGGCTGCATATTCTGCGGCGACGGGCGAAGGATTGTCGACTGGTGTCGTCGCACCATAGCCCGGCGCGTCCCAGGCGATGACGCGGTAGGTGCTGGATAATTCATCGAGTTGACTAAGCCATGAGCCTGAACCTGATCCGATGCCATGCAGCAAGACCATCGCCGGACCGCTGCCGCTCTCCCGGAAAGAGAAATGACGGCCATCGGCCTCTACAGTTCGCAGAGGGAAGCGGCTATCAACCGTATGTTCTGTCGGGACGGAATCCATACGTCGCGCGGGTCCTTTATTTTCGCTTCAGCTGGGCAAGAGGATGATCCGACGGATAGGTTGGGATCACTGGCTTTTTGCTGCCGAGCATGACCAGCATCAGTGCCTCTTCCTTACCTATATTGACCAGCTCTCGATAGACGCCGGGCGGAACAGACATCAGGTCACGTTCTTTGAGGATGGTTTCGTAGCGATTGTCGTTATCCCCATCGACGATCAAACGAATGCTGCCGCGCAGCATGAAAAAAACTTCCTCGACGTCAATATGGATATGCGGTGGTCCTTCACCGCCGGCGGGCAGGATCATGGTCGAAAACGTGAAATGTTCTGACGGGATAACGTTTTCATCATTTTCTACCCCAGCGGCGCCGGTCCCCATATAGCGGCACTGTGCGCGGGCATATTTGGGGTCGTAATCCGCCTGGAATTTTAGGGCGTCCCAGTCATAGGTGCGGGTTTCGAACCGCGCTACCCGAGATTCCATCCATTCATCAAACGATTTGTTTTCTGGTTGAGTCCAGGTTTCGATTTCTTCTCTTTGAAATTCTGCTGAATCAGGCATGATCATTCCTTTCAGTGCGTGGTATCTTTGTTAGGCGGTCGCCTGATGGGCGGCGAGTTCGGTAAGCTGTTCTTTGGCCATCCCGGTCATCAGTCTTCTGACGCGGGTCAGTCCAACATCGTGGGCATTGAGCCCTTCAAAATCGCGGGCATTCGAGGACATGTCTTCAAGCACGACGCGGTCCTGTTCTAGGACATCCCAGTGCAACCCTTCGAGCTGTGTCTTGTACATGAACTTCCAGACATCACGCTGCCAGCCTTCGATTTTCCGGGTGCGCCAGAAATAAACTTGGCAATGCTCTTCATCGATTGGTGTTACATAGCCAACGATATAAAAGCTGCCGCCCGGACCGGCGTTTTTGCGGTAGGGAATAGAAAGCAGCATCCACATGCCGCCGGAAAACCCAATCTCTACCCAGTCGAAATTGACGTCGCGCTGGCCGACTTTCTCAAAAATCAGCCCGGCATTGGTGTCGCGAACTCGCATTTTGGCGGTCTTGTCGCCAAATGCCATTGAGTGGGATTGGGAGTGTAGATAGGCGCCATGCATGGGATCCATGACATTATCGACCGCGTAGCGGTAATTACATTTCCAAGTCGCCGTACATAGCTGGTGACCAAATTCTTCGCCAGCCAATTGTTCAGGAAATTCCAGTTCCGGCGATTCGGCATGGGCGTCATCGCCGAAATAGAGAAAGATCGCGTCATGTACTTCTTTGACACGGTAGGCGCGGGTGGTGTGTTGGCCCTCCATTGAACAGTTTTCAATGGCCGGGACACTTTCGACCTTGCCCTCACCGTTAACTTCGATGCCGTGATACCAGCAGGCGAGCCGGTCGCCGAGGTTCCAGCCCAGCGACAAACGCGCACCGCGATGCGGGCAGCGATCTTCGATGGCGTGGACGGTGCCGTCCTTTTCGCGCCACAGCGCGATATTTTGCGATAGCCGGGTGATACCAAGCGGTTGGTTACTGAGCGCCCAGCTCGGCAGGACGGGGTACCACAAATTCAACAGACCGGTTTCGAAACGGGATTCTATTTCGTCTGGTGATATATCGTTGTCAGCCATGCGTCCCTCCTGGATCAAGTTCCCAGTTTTTTCATTTCGGTTTGAAAACTGTCTTCGGTCCAGTCTGACCCGTCCGGGGATTTGACATTGCGCTTGTTAAGCTCGGCAACAATGTCTGAGAGCTCTTCCACTCCGGCACCAAATATCCCGGTAAGCGCTTCACACAGTGAGAGCTCAAACTCGGTGGGGGGTGCGGGTCGGGTCTGCCACGGAACATTGACGATGGCGGACGGGTCTTCGATACGACCCCGCCCGGTATCGGAGTTCAGTGGTGCGCCGTCTTTTAGTTGGGGGTTATGATCCATCTTCTTTTCCCGTCGTTTACGTATTACCGCCAAATTCGTTGTTTCATATATAAAACAACGTTTTATTTGTGAAATATCACATCATGAGGACCGGAGAGAGTCAACGAAGATTTTTATAAATTTTGGGCCCATAACGCCGCTTCAACAGCCCGCTGACGAATCAGGCCCGGGAGTTTGCGGCCACCGGCAAAGACACAGCGATTGAACTGGTTGGGTACATCTTCCCACTCATCGCCATTAACGCGTTTAAGGAGGGTTGAGCTTTGCAGTGAACCAGCACCAGGATGTCTTTTTCGAAGCTGCTTTCGATAGGATTGATGATCGCCTGATCAATTAGCGCATGAAACGCGCCAAGCCCGGTGACGGTCGCAATGGTCACGAACTTGGTTGAGCCGTTAAACGGCTTGTGCAAATTCTCCCGCACATACTGGGTTTTTTCGGCAACAGATTTGATCGCCTCCCGCATTTCTTCGCGGCTATTCTGTTTACTCACAGGCTGGTTCCCTTTGGTTTACGGGGTTTCAGTTTAAGTCGCTGCCAGTTCTCGCCGGCCCCGGCGATGCAGGACGGCCCAGCTGGTAGAGTGAGGACCAGTGTCCAGCTTCCTTTGGCGGAGGTGAACAGTTGCATCACGGCATTGCCATTGGTGACACCCAGCTCGGTGGGCCGCTCATTGTGCTGGTCGAATAGAAACTGGCGAAGCTCGGCCAGCGTTCCGGTGCATTGCGTAAATTGCTGCATCGGAATGGATGCGGGTGGATGGCCAAGCGCTCATCCGAATGAGATGGCGAGTTCAGTCAGCACGGTTTAATATCTCCGTTTTCTGCCATTGGTTCTGTTGGAAAAGCGCATACGAAAAACCCCGCGCGCGGCGGGGTTGGTCAGGCTTGTCGGTGAATAGATTTAGCGCAGCGGTGATTGCTACGATGTTAGAAGTCTAGCAGATGAAACAGCGTTTAGTCAATGACAAAGGAAAGTGTTCCTATTTTATTAACGTTAAAAAATTAGCTCGCGGCGTTCTCTGCCGCGATCAGATCGTCCATGATACGGCGCATCTGTAGCGGTGGGTTGTCGGCGTTGATATCAATTAGCCCGTCAAACCCAATGCCGCCTAGCCGTTGCTGTTGAGCTTCGATTATCACGACATCCTCCTCGAAGGTGGCCTTGGCGCCATCATGCAGAATGTCGGTCATCTTGTCATCTTCGAGCGCGAAGTCTCGAACATAGGCCCAATGATAATGCGTTGAGGTATCGGTCTCCGGTGTAATCATATGGGTCGACCAGATCGAGATGCCCTGCGTGCGATCACCATCTACCGCACCGGTATCCGCCTTGGCACAACCGACATCGAATGCCAGCGTTGAAGGCGCGAGCCAGGTAGTGGTTTGCCAGCGATCGACCTTACCGTCGAAGCCACCTGCCTTGGCAAAAAGGGGTGGCGCATCATGGCCAAGAATCCAACGCGATACGGCAACCGACCGATCATCGCGCTCGACCTTTACCGGTACCTTGGCTTCCTCGGGGTCGGCCGACAGAGTGTTTTTGTGCAAATAAGTCACGTGGGTGAAGTCGAGCAGGTTATCGACCAGCAGCTGATAATTGCCCTGCATCGGGATATAGCCGGTGGCCGATGTCCAGCCCGCGTCGTCGAGCCAAAAATAGTCCGGGATGGTGCTCTCATCGACCTGCGCCGGGTCACCCAGCCAGATCCACACCATGTTCCAGCGTTCAACGACGGGATAGGCGCGGACCTTTGCCCCTGGCGGAATTTGGGCCTGGCCGGGAACTTCAATACAGGCGCCAGTGGCATCAAATTTAAGTCCGTGATAGCCGCACCGAATGCCGTCATCCTCGCATTCGCCGACTGACAAAGGCGCGGCACGGTGACAGCATTTGTCTTCAAGCGCGACTGGTGTGCTGTCCCTGGTGCGGAACAAAACCACAGGCTCATTGAGAAATGTTTTGGCGATCGGTGTCGCGGCGGGCAGCTCATGCGCCCATATCGCGGCGTACCAGGCATTCTTTAAAAACTTGGCTTTTGTTTCAGCCATGACGTCATTCCTTGCAGGCTTGTCTTGCTATCTAGAAGGATAGCGGCAATCACCAAATTTGTTCAAGTCTGGTGAGGCTAGGGCGGCCTTTTGTTGCGCTTCCTGTGATGGTGTAGGCTGACACACCATGTCTGATGCAACTAGCCCCTCTTCCCCGAACCCTGCCCCCGCGCTTATTCCGTGGCGGGTGCAGTTACCGGTCTATGGGGCGGCGATGTTCTCAAACAGTTCGTTACATCTCTATAACGTCGTGGTGCCGCTTTGGACAGCTACGCTTACCAGGGACCCGCTGATCATCGGCATCGTCCTGGGCGCACGCCATATTCTGCCAATGCTGTTGCTGATCCATGGCGGAGCGATGATGGACCGCTTTGGCACAAGGCGCGTGATGATGATCTTCGCCAGTGCGGCGGTGGTTATCCCGATGCTGTACCCCGCGGCGCCCCTGATCCCGATGCTGATCCTATTTCAAATGTTTGGCGGGTTAGCGGTGATGACGACCTGGATTGGCGCCCAATCGTTGACGGGCAGTTTGATGCGTGGGCAACCGATTTATACTGGGCGTCTGACGCTGGCGACGCGTATTGGCACCATCTTTGGCCCGCCAACCGTTGGCGTTATCTGGGATGTCGTCGGGGCGTGGTGGGCGTTTTCATTCCTCAGTCTGTGGGCGGTTCTGACAATTGTTTCGACATTCTTTGTGCCGGAAACGGCGAAGCCAAAAGTGGCGGCAGATGCTCCTCCCAAAACCGCGACGACAATTCGCGATATCATGCCAAAGCTAAGCGATTATCTGGATGCTTTCCGGCTCGTCGCTATCCCGGCGATAGGGTTGGTCTTTATGGTAACGATTCTGCGCCATTCCGGCGTTGCCATGCAGTCCAATTTTTATGTCATTTATCTCGATGGCATCGGGATATCGGGCACTATGATCGGTATTCTGTTTTCGGTGCTCGGTGCTGTTGGTGGGGTCGGCGCGATCAGCACTGGCTGGCTGGCGACAAAGTTCTCCAATCGGCGAATTCTCCTGTCCTCTATTGCGCTGGGTGTCTTCATGATGACCATTACGCCGATTATCGGCTGGACCGGTTTCACGATGGATGTCGCGCCGGTCGCCGCGATTTTTGATTTGCTTGGGTTGGATATTGATCTTGCCCCGGTCGCTGGTGTGCTGGGGCTTTATTTCTTATTCGTGATTGCAATCGCGATTCGAGGCGCGACCTCGGGTGTGGCGCAGGCGATGGAAATATCCATCATCGCCCAGGCGGCTGGTGCGGCACAGGGCAAAGGGGCGGCGTTGCGGGTAACGGCCGGCCGGTTGGCGGCGGTGTTCCTGCCGATCCTGATGGGAGCGATTGCGAAGGTCTTCGGCTTGGAGGTGTCATTCTTTATTGTCGGTGGCGGGATTCTTGCGGTTCTCGGCTGGCTCGCGATCCGGGACTCCGGCGCACAAGAAAAACCGAACGCTTAATTTAGGTATGTGCGTGGTAGCCAGAGTGCGATATCGGATAACGCCATTACCAGCGCTAATGCGATGAGCTGTAACCCCACAAACGGCATACTGCCGCGCCAGATTTCCTGCATCGAAACGACAGATGACGCTGCTCCTTTAACATAAAACAGCGTGAACCCGAAGGGTGGGGTCAGAAAGCTGGTTTGTAAATTGATCGCCATGAGGATGGCCAACCAATATAGAACTTCAGCCTTGGAAACATGGCCGTCGAAGTCGAGTAGCTCGACGATGGGGACGAAGATCCGCAAAACGATGAGTGTGATCTCGATCCAGTCAAAGGAAAACCCCAACAGAAAGATCTCGGCCATCAATGCCGCGAGTATGCCCCAGGTACCGTGCCCGCTGGATTCCGCTAACCCGGTGATAACGCTGTTGCCACCAAAGGGTCGCAACACGAGAGAAAACGCGGTCGCGCCGATAAAGATACCAAACAGCATGCCGTCGGTAAGTACGGCACGCCCCAGGGAGTCCCGGACTACGCTGAAATAGGACACCGGTATGGAGGAAATGGCTTGCTGTTTTTGGGCGAGGCTCGGCATAAAGAACGCCAGCAGTAGTGCGCTGAAGGCGCCAACCCCTGCCGTCTATTCGTTGGGTCGGTTCTTTAGCACAGCGATAACTTCATCAGCCGTCATGACATCACCGAATTGTTGGATCATGTTTTCCAGTGCCGCGCGATGCTCGTCGTCAGATAATGCTGCACAACAATCTTCGACCATGACAACCTGATGGTCTAACTGCATGGCATCCCGACCGGTGCTTTCGCAACAAATATTGGTTTTGGTGCCTGCGATTAGTACGTTTTGTATAGCGTGGCTGGAAAGCGCGCTTTGCAGCATCGAGGCGCCGGGCGTTAGAGCTGAATAGCGGTTTTTGCGAATATGGAGATCGCCTTCCTGCGGGATTAGGTCGCGCCAGATTTGTTCCCCGTGGCCGCCCGGTGACAGATATTCCTGTCGGTCGCGCCGGACATCTTCGGTGACGAAATTCTGGAGGAACGTCTCCCAATCGCTGCGGCCATTGGAGAAACTGGTGGCGCTGGTGACCCAGACAACAAGGCCGCCAAGATCGCGCATCTCAGCACACAGGCGGGTAATGTTGTCACATAGGCCACGCGAGGCGGCAACCTCCGCTGGCGCACCTGGTTCGCAAAACATGTTCTGCATATCAATGACCAGAAGTGCGGTCCGTCGGGGGTCGAGTGCCTCAAACAAATGATGGCGCCCGCGTCGGGCCAATACCCGGTCGATGATTTCTTGTCTTACTGTTACATTGTGCATCCGCTGACCCGCATAGTTTTTCTATATGTCCTACCTTATAGTTTACAGGACGCGCCACGATCACAGAAGGAGTGTTGTCATGCCTGATGCTGTTGCCGCTACTGGACCGCATACCCCAAATTTTAACGACAGTGCAATGAAACCATCGAGCACCCGCTATCTCGACGTCGATGGCCTGCCCTGGATGGACACATTTTATGACGGGATTAAAATGAAGATCCTGTTCAAGGATGAGCAGCGCGGTGTGATGACGGCTTTATTTCGCTGGCAGCCTGGCGCGAAACTCCCGATGCATGAGCATACTGATGTTGAACAGAGTTATGTTCTCGAAGGCAGCCTGTGCGACTTCGAAGGGGAATGCAAAGCCGGAGACTATGCCTGGCGCCCGGCCGGCAGCAAACATGATGCCTGGTCGCCCAAGGGCTGTCTTTTGCTGGCGATTCTTCTCGAGCCCAACAAGTTTCTTGAGGGCCCTGAGGCATCTTAAAACTACGTCACCGGCACGAATAACTCTTCGATCGGAACTGGCTCAGCGATCAAATACTGTTCGTGCAGGTGTTGTACCAGTGTTTCTAGCGTTGACCGGTTGGCTTCGAGTCCGTAGGGCCATGGATCGCCATCAAAGATCTCGTCTACCTCATCCATATCGGCAAACATAAAAGGCAGCATGCAGTGCTGTGCTGCCGAGATACGAAGTTTGTCGAGCGCCCAGTTTTTTGAGGCATCGAAAGCGTCATAAAGACTTTTGGCGATCCACGGATTTGCCTCATAGACGTCCTGGTGGATAGCAATCACATGCATGATGGGATGAATCTTTGTACGTTCGTAAAACGCCCGCTCTATCGCTCGGTACTCCGGAAACAGCCGGACAACATCGGGATGCTTGCCCATTGCTGCGGGGCGCCGTGATCCCAGTATGGCATCAATTTCACCATCGGCGAGTAGATCGCTCATTGATTTTCCGGAACTGTTGGGTTCCAGGGTCGGCGGCACTGATGGCGATGTAGTTTCAATCTTGGCGTGCTCACCGGCCTGCTCAACCGACCCTTCAACCCAGCGCACTGTTGACCAGTTGACATCATAGTCATGCTGTAGGTGACCACGGATCCAGACGGCGGCGGTCTGTGAATGTTGTGGCACACCGATGCGTTTGCCTTCGAGGTCCTTGGGTGAGGTGATCCCCGCATGCTTGTTGATGTAGATAAAGCCGTGACGGAAGGCCTTGGACGGAAAGACGGGAATACCGACAAACGGAAAATTGCCGCGTAACGAGCGGGTAATAAACTCAGAGCTGGAAAATTCCGACACATCGAATAATCCACCGCCGAGCATGCCGTCGAAAATTCGGCGTGGGGCATTGATCTCATTGAATTCGAGCTCAATGCCTTCCGGTTGGACGATCCCGTATTGCAGCGCGTCGAGCCGGTCATAACCGCCAGCGGCAAAGCGAAGTTTTAACATTTATAGAGCTCCTAATTCGTGCGACCGGGGTTGGTTGTCCCATCTTCTCCGATAGTATGGCGTCTAACGGAATTCGTCTATCGAGGGACATTATGGGAACAACAGTTGATTTAACTGCATCGGACGGCCATCAATTTACGGCCTATCTCGCTGAACCAACCGGCACGCCGCGTGGTGGCATCGTCATCGGGATGGAGATGTATGGCGTTAATGATTACCTAAAAAGTGTTTGCGATAAATATGCTGCGGCGGGCTATTGCGCTATTGCGCCAGCCTTGTTCGATCGAACTGAGAACGATCTGGTTTTGCCTTATGACGCAGAGGGCATGAGGCGTGGCAAAGAAATCAGTCATGCGGTGAATTATGATCAAGTGCTTGATGATGTGACCACGGCGGCCGCGCATATTGCCTCAGCCGGAAAGGTCGCTATTTCCGGCTATTGCTTTGGTGGCACCATCACTTGGCTGGCGGCGTGCCGCTGTGAATTTGATGCGGCGATTGCTTTTTACGGCTCCAACATGTGTGATTTCCCGGACGAGCACGTGAAGTGCCCTATTATCAGTCATGTCGGTTCCCTTGATACTGCGGTGCCACCGGAAGACGTCGCGATGTTTGAGGAACGTTGCCCCGAAGTCAGTTGGTATATTTATGAGGGCATTCGCCATGGCTTTGACAGCCATGTCCGGCCGGAACGGTATAATGCTGACGCCTCAGCCTTGGCTTGGGAACGCACCCAAGCCTTTATGGCTGAGCACGTTGGCTAGGGCTTAGGGAATTATGGCCGTGGGTTTTGTTTGCGGTCATACATAGCTTTGTCAGCCTGCTCCAAAGCGTCCGTTGCACTCATCTTTGAAGTTACCTCGACAACGCCGAAAGTCGTGGACAAGGTGATCGTGCTATCGGCCAGTTTAATTCTTGCCTGTTTGATGAGTTCCTGCAGGCGCAACGTTTTTTCTCCAGCAGTTTTGCTATCTGCCTGCGCGAGCAGGACACCGAACTCATCCCCGCTGAGACGTCCGACAAGGTCGGAGGCGCGAACATTCTGCTGTAAAATATCGGCTAACGTCATCAGCGCAGCATCGCCAGTGGCGTGACTATGTTGGTCATTAAGCTGTTTCATCCCGTCGATATCAAGATATAGCAGGCAGTTGGTGCCGCCATAACGTTCGGCATAGGCCTTGGCCCGGTTGATTTCCCGCACAAAGGCACGCCGGTTGACGACGGGCACGATTGGGTCGCGATCTGCCAGTGTTTCGAGCTCAGCAATCCGGTTGTTATTGGCCTCGATCTCTTCCCGCAGCGCATTAATCTCGGAAATCAGTTGTTTGATTGCGTCTCGGGCTGCTTTCGGTATGTTCTCGTCACCGAGATCGAGCGTGTGAGATTCCACCGCACCGGGTTTCTGGTTCTTATTTTCAGATTATCTGTTCATCGTATTTAACTAACTCCTGACCGGCGACAGTAACCGTACAACGGCATAATATCATTATAGAAAATCTTTTGCCTACAACCATCGGATGGT
This sequence comes from Alphaproteobacteria bacterium UBA2964, assembly GCA_905182615.1. Classification (GTDB taxonomy): domain Bacteria; phylum Pseudomonadota; class Alphaproteobacteria; order MPNO01; family UBA2964; genus UBA2964. Next base: position 47,539 of record CAJJCG010000034.1, read on the forward strand.
TTGAATAGTGACGAGCGACAAACCCAAAAGCCGCGGCCTGATCGGGGCTTTTTCGCACCGTAATTTCGCGATTTTTGTTGCGGGAAATTTTCCATCCCAATGTGGTGTGTGGGCGCAGCGTTTGGCGATCGGGTGGCTTACCTGGGAATTGACGGAATCCGGCTGGTGGCTTGGCTTGATGGGGTTTGCCGATTTAGTGCCCGTGGTCCTCCTCAGTCCAGTTGCAGGGTATATGGCTGACCGGTTTGAACGGATCAAGCTGGCCCGCATTATTCAGTTTATGAATGCCATGGTGACGGCTCTGCTGGCCATAACGGCTTTTGCCGGATGGTTAAATATTGAGCTCTTACTGTTGTTTGCCTTCATCACTGGCATGGATCACGCAATGTTTCAGCCGATCCGAAGTTCATTGCCACCCGAACTGGTGCCACGTGAAGACTTGCCCGCCGCCATCGCCTTTGGTGGGTTTACCTGGAATAGCGCGCGATTAATCGGGCCGGCGATTGGGGCGACGATCCTCCATTACTTTGATGTGAACACGGTCTTTTTGGTCAATACCTTTCTGTATCTTTGGTTCTTTGCAGCGCTGTGGATGGTGCGTGTACCACCAGCGCCAAAGCGTCCACCTTCCGGTCTCTCTATTCTCGGGGATATCATTGCCGGGTATCGCTACGCGGTGTCGCATCCGGTTATCGGACCGTCACTCGTTATCCTTTTTGGCGCATCGTTTCTGACAAGACCGTTGGTCGAGCTGATGCCTGGATTTTCATCTGGTGTGTTTGGGCAGGGTCCGGGCGGTCTCGCCATTTTAACTTCGGCGATGGGTGTCGGCGCAGTTATGGCGGGTATCACAATAGCCCAGCGTGGTCGGTTTGAGGGCTTGGCAAGAATTACGGCTTACGCGGTGCTCGTTGGCGCCATCGTTCTCGTAGTGTTCACCAACACAACTCATTTCGAAGTGGCCGTGGTTTGCATGGTGTTCTTTGGCATTCAGTACTCTCTGGTAGGGACCTGTATTCAGTCACTCATCCAGGCTGTTGCCGATGAAAGGATGCGCGGCAGGGTCTTGGCTCTCTACGGGTTGATCTGGATCGGTAGTGCAGCAATAGGGTCGTTGGTAATGGGAGCGCTGTCTGACGTCTTTGGCCTCAGCAAACCGATAGCGGTGAGCGGGATGGTTTGCCTCGCTGTCTTCGTATTCGCGTGGCGGGCAAAAGAACCAATTGAAGCAATAATCGCAAAACAGCAGGATCGGAATTAAACCTGCCAGAACCTTTCATCCAGATTGTTTAGATCGTCTGGTTCGTCGACATCGAAAGCCAGGTTTGGTCTTTCAATGATCTGGACATCACAACCTGCCTCTATCGCGATATTACGGTGTTTTTCGAAGCTGTTCGTCCCAAACGAAAACTTAAATGAATCTGGTGGCCGTATGTAGAGTGCGTTGGTACCGTGTTGGGTTCCGTCCGGTGCGATGGTAACAAGCTCTGATTTTGATGTGTGATCCTCTATGCTCGTGAGAACGGCTGATAAGTCTGTTGGGGCAAGCTTGGCCAGATCGGCAGGGACGACAAGAAATCCGGACGCACTGAGTACGACACTCGCTTTGCGGGCCACATCAAGAGCAGCGTTTAGGTTAGAAATTTCAGCTTCGAGAATTGCGTGAGCGCCGGCCTCTTCAGCGAGGCTCAGAGCCTCTTCGTCACGACTGATAACGATCGTATCGACTACTCCTGGCGTCGCGAGCGTGGTCTTGAGCACATGGCAAAACATATTTCGAATCAGCGCTTGTCGTTGGTCATCTGCCAACACCGATGCTAATCGGCTCTTGCCTTCTGCAAAGGGTTTGACAGGAATGACCGCGGCAACAGACATGAGCGTTAGGAGCCTTTCCGAGACAAGGTAGCTGCGAGATTTAAAGTTTCCTGTGCTAAAAGGGCTTCGTCCTCGGCTGATTTCATCAATGTGTTCGTAACCTGTACACCGATACCAGTGGCCATGATTTGTTCGGCCAAATCGACGTCTTCGTTGTCGATCACTAGCCCGTCGATCAAGTTACCATAATGCTGTGCAATCCCACGCGGCGATACCGGCAGGCCGAGCTCCGCCATCATCTTGGCAGCTGGGCCCTTGACGGCCTGACCACCAATGATCGGTGATACTGCGATAATAGGGACTCCCGCATTATTAAGGGCATTGAAAACGCCGGGTACGCTGAGAATAGGGTCGATACTGACATACGGGTTAGAGGGACAAAACATGATTGCCGTTAGAGACGGGTCCCTCAGTGCGGCCTTAAATTGTGGGGCTGGGACGGCCTCCTCCATGCCCTTATAATGAACACCGGTGAACGTCGGCTCGCAGCGCAGGCGGACGAAATAATCCTGAAAAAAGAAATCACCGTCTTTGGTATCGACCACGGTGCCAACGCGATGATCTGTCATAGGCACGATAGAATGGGCAATTTTGTGCTGCTGGCACAACGCGCGGGTGACCTCGGAGAGGGTCTGGCCCTCGGTCAGACGGCGGGTGCGTTCGATATGAGTGGCAAGGTCTTTGTCGCCGAGCTGGAACCAGTCTTCGCCGCCAATTTTCTTGAGAGATTCCATAAAGTTCCAGGTCTCGTCCCGGATACCCCATCCGCGTTCAGTGTCATTAATGTCTGCGAGTTTATAGAGAACGGAATCTAGATCCGGGCAGATAAAGTAATCCAGATGCAGAAAATCATCACCGGTATTTACCGCGATCACCAACTCTGAAGGGTCGAGGATACGGGTTAATCCGTGCGCCAGCTTTGCGCCGCCAACACCGCCTGCCAATGCGACGATCATATCAACAACATTTTGCTCAGCGGAACAAATCCTGTTCCTGGGCGCGTATCAAATCCTGTGCGTTTCCCTGTCCGGTTTGTACGGCGTAGCCACGTATATGAACCGCGGGGCGCCCTTCATCCGCCTGCCCCATAACGATGGAGGCGGCGGCAGCCAATTCGTCGGCGAGTCCGACCTGTGTTGCTTGAAGCGGACGATCAAATAAGTCATGGCGGCCATTGAGGTCGAGGAGAGCATCGATCCCCGCCGTGCCGATCGCCATACCGACGGTGCCGTTGCGCCAAGCCCGTCCGACGCTGTCATTGATAATTACGGCGACATCAGCACCGGTCTTTTCTCGGAGGCTGTCGCGGAGAAATTGACAACTACCGTCAGGGTCCTTGGGAAGCAGTAATACCTGTTGTTTGGCATCGTCTTCAGTCGCGCCTCCAAGCGGTTCGACATTGGAGGAGTCGATACCCGCATTGGCCATAACGATGCCGAGATTGTGCTCGACGATCAGGACGCCTTTGCGTTTTCTAACCACGCCTCTGGATTCCGAAAGAATCAATTCGACTAGTCTTGAGTCTTTGCCGACCTCTTTTGCAAGCTCGATAGCGGCAGGGGACGGCGTGACAGAATCCAGTGCGGCGTAGCGGTCCTCGGATTTTGAAACAATTTTCTGGGCCAGCACTAAAATGTCACCGTCTTGCAGTGTTATGCCACATCTCAGTAATCCGTCGCATATGATGCTCCCTATATCGTCACCGGGGTTGACTAGTGGAATGCCTGGCAACGCAGATATAGAGAGCTGACCGCTGGTTTGGGCAGCGGTGTCGATCTCCGAATTTGTCGGAGAGGCATCCATTACTCAGCCTTTCGATTCTGCTGGCGTGCCGGTGATACGAATACCGGAGCCCGGTATTTTGTGAGCGCGATTTATGGAGATTAGAACCGATGTCATGGCTTCCGCCGCCGCGGCATTGGCCAATGGGCCTGCGTGCCAGCCGGTCATCCCTGCATCTTTGGCTAAGTCGATTACTATTTCCCGCGCGGATTTCTTATTGCTGCAGACCAGGACATCGCAATCAATTTTGTGGTCGAGGTCAGCAAGATGTTGGGCGGCGATGTTTTGAAACGCTGCGACGACCGTAACTTCTTCGCCGAGCATTTTCTGCACGGCGACAACAGCTGAGCCGCCTTCCGGCAATTGGACTGTCCCGACTTTGGGCGGCACCAAAGGTGCCGTGACATCGATAAGCAGTTTGCCTTTAAGGGCACCGGCAATCGGGGTGATGGTGTCGATTTGATTTGAATAGGGGACTGCTAAAACAGCAATCTGGCACTCCGTTGCGGCAGAAAAATTGTCAGCACCCCGGACATTACCCCATTTGCTGCCAGCTGGCGCCATAGCGATAATCTCTGTAGCGACCTGCGTCGCACGACTGGCGTCACGCGATCCAATTATGATGTCATGCCCGGCCCTTGCCCAACGCATAGCGAGGCCGGAGCCTTGATTGCCAGTGCCGCCAATAACGGCAATAGCGGATTTGGTGTCAGTCATAAGATCATTCCTCAAGCAATCGCCGCCAGGGGCTCCGCATTATAGGACGCTGCTGCGCGTTCAGATGTGACGTCATTATACAGAGTTGTCCGCTGAACGGCGCGCCGCCCAGCATTTTTGATTATCCGCTCCATCTCATAGGGTTCACATTCTTGGCCGTGGACTGTACCCGCCGCCCGGGAAATGCTCTCATTCATCAGAGTGCCGCCAAGATCATTGACCCCGGCATTCAGGCAGGCCTGGATACCCTCCTGGCCCATCTTGACCCAGGAAACCTGAATATTGCGAATGACTGGATGCAAAACAATCCGAGCAATAGCGTGCATTAAAATAGACTCACGGAAGGTTGGCCCGCGCCGGGCAAACCCTTTGAGATAGATCGGCGCTTCCATATGCACGAATGGCAGCGGAACGAATTCAGTAAACCCGCCGGTTCGTTCTTGAAGCGCTCGGATACGCAGCAAGTGCCGTGCTAGATGGACGGGCCGTTCCATATGGCCATACATAATTGTGGCCGTTGTTCGGAGGCCTAACTCATGGGCGGTTTCCATCACCGACAACCATTCTTCGGTGTTGAGCTTGTCGGGACAGAGCGTTGCCCGAACCTCGTCATCAAGAATTTCTGCCGCGGTTCCGGGCAGTGTCGATAGTCCTGCTTCTTTGAGACGTGACAGGAAGTCTTCAATAGTGAGATTTGAGGTATGTGCCCCTTGGGTGATTTCGAGTGGTGAAAAAGCGTGGATATGCATATCCGGTGCGGCGGCTTTGACGGCGGCGCAAATATCCAGATAGGTCTGACCGGTGTAGTCGGGATGAATACCACCTTGCAGACAAACTTCCGTAGCACCGCGGTTCCAGCCTTCTGCCGTGCGACGTCCAATTTCTTCCGTGTCCAGGCGGTATGGTTTGCCGCGGAGGGTCTTTGCCGTCTTGCCTTTGGAAAAGGCACAGAAGGTACAGCGATAGGTGCAGATATTAGTGTAGTTGATATTGCGATTTACGACATAGGTGACATCGTCGCCGTTTGTCGACTCGCGCAAAGAATTTGCGGTCTCACAAACTTTCGCGAAATCGATATCGCGCGCCTGAAACAGTCGAGTGATCTCTATCTCGTTTGGCACATCGCCGACCGATACCTGTTCGAGGATGGTGCTGATGTCGTTTGAAGGGTGAGAACGATGTATTAAGATTGCGGGTGGTTTGATGTCAACACCCGGCGCCCAGTCTTCTGTGCGGGCCAGCCCATCCGCGTCGCTAGCGCGAATAGCCGCCTTCGCCATTCCGGCTGTCATCCAGCGCGAGGCATCAAAGATGTATGACGGGTAGACTGCCAGCCGTTCGACTAAAGTCTTTCCAGTCTCTGCTGTGCGGTCTGCCAGCGCGCTAATTTCTGGCCAGGCGGCTTCGGGATTTACGTGATCGGGAGTGACCGGTGAAATACCGCCCCAGTCATTCAACCCCGCAGACACCAATTGAGGGTAGACTTTCGGGCTGAGATTAGGGGGTGCCTGAATATTCATGTCCGGCCCAAAGATCAGACGGGCGCAGGCGATGGTCCAAAGCAAATCATCGAGATCGGGCTCCGGCGCGTTGGCCATGCGGGTCGTCGGTTTGGCCCGAAAATTCTGGATTATAATTTCCTGAATATGGCCGTAGGTTTCGTGTAGGTCGCGGATCGTCAGCAGGTCGTTGATGCGCTGTTCCCGTGTCTCGCCGATTCCGATGAGAATACCCGTCGTGAAGGGTACGTTGGCTTCGCCAGCATTGCGCAATGTTTGTAGTCGCGCCTCCGGCATCTTGTCGGGGGAACCAAAATGTACCCCGCCGGGTTCACATAAGGCATGGGCGGTAGATTCCAGCATCATGCCCATTGAAACGGTGACCGGGCGCAGTACGTCTATCTCTTCCCGTGTCATTGCACCCGGATTTGCATGGGGCAATAACCCAGTCTCCTCAAACACCAGTCGGCACATTGCCGCCAGATACTCGATGGTCGAGGCATATCCCAATTCGCTCAGGGCTTCGCGCGCCGCCTCGTAGCGCAGTTCGGGCTTGTCGCCGAGTGTAAAGAGCGCTTCTTTACAGCCCGCAGATTTACCCGCGCGTGCAATCTCGAGAACCTCACCCGGTGATAGGTAGGGGGTAGAGACATTGCTAGGTATCGTCGCAAAAGTGCAGTAGCTGCAGCTATCGCGGCACAGCCGCGTCAGGGGAATAAAGACCTTACGAGAATAGGACAGGCGGTCCGCATGGCCGCAATCGCGCAGCGTCGCCGCCTGCTCAAGCAATGTTGGTAGCGGAGCATTCAGTAGATAGTCAGATGAAATCGTTTGCGCGCCCAATGAGGCTGTCCCGATACGGATGACGTGAGTGATATTTGCGACCATACTGCGTTAGCGAGGCGAGGAAAAGAAGGGCTGATTAGAGGCCTGTAGAAAAATGACGGTTCAAAAAGTAACAATATTGGGAGCAGGGCACGGAGGCTGTGCGGCAGCGGCCGATTTGACCGCGCGCGGTTTTGAGGTTCGCCTGCATGCGCGCCGCGAAGAGAGCCTGGCGCCATTGCGTGAACAAGGCGGCATTCAGGCAGCTGGCGTTCAGGATGGATTGTTCCCGGTTCACTTGCTGACCACTGACATAGAAGCGGCCATAACTGGCGCTGATATAATCATGTTGGTGGTGCCGTCGGTGGCGCATGGATTTTATGCGGAGGCACTGGCGCCGCTTTTGACGCCGGATATCCCGGTATTTGTAAACCCCGGCCATACAGGTGGGGCGCTGCATTTCGTCAGTGAATTGCGTCGCGCTGGTTACACCGATCCGGTTAAAACCTGCGAGACCGTCACGCTCACCTATATATGTCGTAAAACCGGACTGGCATCGGTTGAAATTTTTTCCTATACCAAGAAGCTAAAATTCGCGGCCTTTCCTGGCAAGCACGCGCAGGACATGTTTGACCTCGTCAAACCGCTTTACCCGAAAATCACCTTGGTCAGCAGCGTCTTGGAAACAGCACTGACCAATATCAATGCCGTGTTCCATGCACCTGGTATGTTAATGAACGCTGGATGGATCGAAGATACCGGCGGCGATTTTTTGTTCTACCGCGAGGGCATTACGCCGGCGGTCGGCCGGGTTATTGCTGAACTGGATGCCGAACGCATGGCCGTGGCCAAAGCGCTTGGTGTACCGACGGCAAGCTTTCTGGAAAATTTCTATCAGGCAGGCTTAACAACATTAGAGGCGAAAGACTCCGGCGACATTTCGCGGGCTTGTGTTGAGAGCGAACCAAACTGGAAAATCAAAAGCCCACCGTCGCTGGATCATCGCTACATCCATGAAGATGTCGGCTATGGGTTGGTGCCGTTTGCCGGATTTGGCCGTCTGGCTGATGTGCCGACACCAACGATTGATGGGATTATTCATCTGACCTCGGAAATGATGGACATACCCTATGCGACCGATGGTCTGACGCTTGAGGCCATGGGGCTCGGCGATCTTGATGCCGAAGGTGTTCTGAAGTTCGTCGAGGAGGGTGCGTAATGGCTGCACCTGTACAAAGCATTGCGATCTTTGGCGCCGGTGGCGGTGGCACATCCGCAGCGGCCCATCTGACGACTTTAGGATTTCAAATCCGTCTCTATAGCCAGGACGAAAGCGCGCTGGCCCCATTACAGGAAATCGGTGGCATCGAATACGATGCGCCGTTTGGCAAAGGTTTTGCGAAAATTCCGGTAATTACGTCTGATGTCGCGACCGCGATGGCCGGGGCAGAGTTGGTGATGATTGTCAGCCCGGCGCATTTGCATGAGAAATGGATTTCTGCCGCAGCACCCCATCTGACCGATGATCAAACCTTGTTTGTTTCGCCGGGTCATACCTTGATGCTGATCCCGCATATCCTGCGCGCCAATGGAATCAAGAATCCGGTGTTTTGTGAGACCGCGACGCTACCCTATCTCTGTCGTCGTACCGGCCCGACCACCTGTCGCATTTCGCGGGTGTCAGATTTTATGGTGTTTGGTGGCTTTCCGGGTGTTGCGACCAAACGTCAGTATGACATCGTCAGCACCGTCTATCCAGCGGTGAAGGAATTCTCCAACGTGCTGGAAACGGTCTTTCCTTATGGCAATGCCATCCATCATCCACCGGCTTTCTTGTGCAATGCCGGGCGGATCGAGGCGACGGGCGGCGATTTTCGGCATTATTATGATGGCATCACGCCATCAGTCGGGCGGTTGATCGATGCCGTGGATCACGAACGGGTCGCGGTGGCTGATGCGTTGAATGCCAAGACTATGCCGTTTGTCGAGCTATTCTATCAGATGGGCTATACGACGGAGGCGGCACGCGAGAGCGGTATCGCCTATGAGGCGTTTCATCAGAGTGAACCAGATAAATGGATACCGGCGCCACCGCAGCTTGAGCACCGCTATTTTCTAGAAGATGTGCCCTATGGCCATATCATCTATTCAGAGCTTGGCCGTCTGGCCGGTGTGCCGACCCCGACGATTGACCACATCATTCATCTCGCCTCGGTCTCGCTGGGGCGTGACCTGACGGCGGATGCGCTGACGCTGGAGAAGATGGGCCTCGCAGGGGTGACGAAAGAAAGATTTCTTGATCTGCTGGAAAACGGATTTGACAATTAGGGAGATACGACGATGGCGGTAAGACTTGGGATGCGGTTTGACGGGTTTGATCCCGTTGGTGAAACCATTGAGGTGGCGGCACAGGCGGAAGAGGCTGGTGCGGATACGATCTGGATGGCGGAGCATCTTGGTTATCGTGAGGCTGCCGTTTCCTGCATGGCTTTTGCGCTCAAGACGCAGCGGGCGATGGTTATCCCGACCGCTGTCATGCCCTATATCTGGCACCCGATGCCGACCGCGATGCAGTTCGCGACTATGGCGGAAGCGGCGCCGGGCCGCGTTGGCATTTGCGTGTCGGTTGGCAATCTTTTGAACCTGCGCGAATCCGGGGTGCCACATCCTGAAAAGCCGGTGCGGGTCATTCGCGAATATGTCGAGGCCTTGCGAGCCTTGTGGAATGGCGAGACGGTTGATCAGGAAGGTTTGATCTGGCAATTACGTGGCGCGCGGTTGGCGTTCAAGCCGCCCAAACCGATCCCGATCTTTATCGCCTCGACAGGCCCACAGGTATTGGGACTTGCAGGTCGTATTGCCGATGGCGTGCTGTATTCTGGCGGGCTGTCACTGGCCTCCATCAAAAAATGTGCCGACTTTGCAGATATCGGCATCGCCAAGGCGGGACGCGACCCGTCGGAAGTCCGCAAGGCGGGGTTTGTGTATTTCGCCTGTTCCAAAAACGGCACCGATGCAGTTGAAGCCAACCGCCGTAAAATCGCCTTCCTGTTCCGCAACTCTGCCCAGGCGGACAATATAGCTTCGGTCGGTATCCCGATTGATCACGAAGCGATTATTGAGCTGGTCAAAGCCCGGAAATTGGACGAAGCCGCGCAGCTGATCCCACCCGAAGCCGTGACCCAGTTCACCGTCGCAGGCACACCGGATCAATGTCGCGAACAGTTGCAGGCCTATATCGATGCCGGGGTTGAAGAGCCAGTGATTGAGGTCAGCGGCAATGACGAAGAAAAGGCATTGGCGCTGGAAGTTATTCGCGAGTTTACGGCGGGCCGGTAGGGCCTGACAGGAGACGATCATGCCAAAGATTGGCATCCGATTTGACGGGTTTGAAGATGCGCCGGAAACATTCCGGGTTGCCGCACTGGCCGAGAAAGCTGGTGCGACTGGGCTGTGGATGACTGAACATATTGGCTATCGGGAATCGCTTGTCTCATGCATGGCTTTTGCCATGAAGACCAAAAACGCGATGGTCATTCCGGCGGCAGTCACCCCCTATCTGTTTCACCCGACACCGACCGCGATGTCACTAGCGACGATGGCGGAGGCCTTTCCGGGCCGGGTTGGCGTGTCGGTTGCAATTGGTAATACGCTGGACCTCAAAGAATCTGGCAAGGAACCAAAGGATGCCGTGCAGGCAGTAGAAGATTATGTCCGCGATCTCCGCGCTATGTGGACGGCCGAGGCGGTTGAAAGCGAGACCGAGGCCTATAACCTCGCCGGTGTACGGATGTCCTTTAAGACTGATAAGGCGATCCCGATTTACGTGACGGCGCTGGGCAGTGAGGTTGCGTCAAAGGCGGGTGAAGTTGCTGACGGTATGTTGATGTCCGCTGGGTTCTCAGTGCCGTTTGTTGAGAACTGCCTGAAACGGTTTCGCGAAGGGGCCGCGCAGGCAGGGCGGGACGTGTCTGTTCTACGCACCGCCGCGTTCATCCACTTCTCGGTCTCGGAAGATGGCCATTCAGCGCGCGAAGATGTCCGCCGTAAGCTGGCCTTTCTATTTCGCAACCGACTGATGGCAGAGAACATTGCCTCCTCCGGTATCCCGATTGATCAGGATGCCATTGTTGATGCGGTCGCGGCACGTGATCTCAAAAAAGCCGCGACCCTTGTGCCTGATGAAGCCATTGAAGCTTTCGGTGTCGCGGGCACCGTGGCGGATTGTAAGAAAAGCCTTGAGGCCTATGTCGCGACCGGGCTCGACGAGCCGGTGATTCAGGTCGCCGGTGATGAGGCTGCCAAGACCCTGGCTCTGCAGGTGATCAGAGAATTTACGGGGTGAGACCACAGCCAAAGATAGAAATAAGCACGTCGTTGCCGGTTGTCTCATGAAATTCAATTTCAATCCTCATTTATCGAACTTCGGTCCGCGTTCGCAAACCGTAAGAAACCCGTTAAGGAAACGGCGGCGCCGATTAGAAAACCGATGACGTAAAAAGCCAATAGTGCCGTAGCAATCGATAGTGATGATGAACTACAGCTGTATCTCTAAATTTTAATTGGTTTCCCGATCGATCTTAAAGACAGTGCCGCTGAGAATGCCAATGACCCGAACGCAACGGTTAGAAACAGATCGAAAATGCTGATCATGCTTTCAGTATAAGTCGTTGCTGTTGCAACCAAAAAATCCACAATTTCTTTGTCAACTATCGCAATCTACTCCTGCAGTAATAGAAATATTAGCTTGATTTTTCCTGTATAAATTGGGTGGGAAACCATACGAATGAAGTTTGCCCAACATCATTTGCTGTAGGCTTCACAGCGGACATTTTCTTTAGCAATTGGTTCCTTAAAACTCCATTAAATCTTCGGCAACGATGACCTCGCCGGCGTAGTGTTTCCTGACCTCTTCGGCCCAGGGCTCATAATCCGATGAGTTGGCGCGCTGGGTGAGATGGGACAGTACTACCTTTTTGACACCAGCCTGTGTCGCCAGCATACCGATTTTATCTAGATCCATGTGCCCCATGGCCGCCTGACGCATGATGCCTTCCTGTTCGACTTCGCTCATGGCCTGCCAGCGTCCGTCTTGAATCATCTTACTTTTGCGGTCGTCACAGGAAGAGGTTTCGGTCACCAAAATATCGGCATCCGCGGCCAGCTCTGTGACAGCGGGGGTGAAACCGGTATCGCCGGTAAATGCGATCACACGATCCGGGGTCTCGAAACGGTATGAATAGGACTTAAAACGACCGGCGGCCCCTCCCTGATGGAAGCTGAAATGGGTGTTCTCTGTTGCGTAAACGCGAATGTTGTCATCCTGATATATCTCGCCGACGCCGACATCATGGCCATAGAACATCTGATCCAGCGGGATACTACGGCCACCATCGGCGATGCGGATGTCGGCACTGATGCTGCATAATTGCACAGTCGCATCTACAAGTTCTTTGGTTCGCGGTGGGCCATAGACATTGATCGGTTCGGAACGATGCCCGTCCCACGCCAGAGACATCAGGGTCCCGAGTCCTGCCGTATGATCATCATGATGATGGGTGAGAAAGATGATCCCGACATTGCGGACCTCTGCTCCAGCCCTCGCCATACGTCGCGCGACACCGTCGCCGGCATCCACAACATAGTATGTGCCGTTTACGGTAAGGAGATGGGATGTTTGCGCCCGACCCGGCGTCAATGACGGGCCAGCCGAGGTACCGAGAATGATCAAGGACGATGGTGTGGACATTATATTTCTCTCTTTTGTGTGAAGGCCAGAACTACCTAACTGCCAGCAACCCCCATTTCTTCCCGGTCTATCAGGAAGCTGAGAAACTGAACCGGCCCATTTGCATTCATACCGGATCAGGCGCACCAAAGCTGATGGAACTATACAATCTAGAGCGCAATCATTCCTTCGCACATGGCCGGGTGTTGCCGCTCTTTGCGTTCAGGGATCTCGTCCATAATGGCATTCCGGAAATGTTTCCGAAATTGCGCTTTGGTTTCGTAGAAGCATCCGCTGGTTGGGCACCGTTTATTGTCCATATTTTTACGGCGTTTGCTGGCCAAGAACAGGAAGTTCTCGAACAGTCAGGATTTGTTCCACGAGTACCGCATATTTATTGCCTGCGAGGCGGACGAAGACATACCCTATCTCACCAATTTTATTGGCAGTGATAATCTGATTACTGGTTCCGATTACGGCCATAACGACCCGGCCGCTGAACCAATGCTGTTGAAATCTCTGGCGTCACGGGTCGATCTGTCGACTGAGCCTCAGGACAGTATTCTGAAAACCAACTCGCGGGTGCTCTGCAGGATGTAGGCTCTTAGCCGATCCGGTAAAGCGTATCGGTATCCGTTGAATCTGACAGGAGTTCTGCGCCGGTTTTGGTGACCGTGATCATATCTTTGAGCTGTAGCCCAAAGCCGTGACCGGTTTGGTAAACCAGTGGCTCTATGCCGAGCACCATGCCGGCTTCCAGCGTGTATTCGTCGTACTTCCCGAGATACGGGTCTTCATGCAGATGGAGCCCGATGCCGTGTCCGACAAAAGAGATTGGTGGCAGGCCGAGCTCGCCAAACTTTTCGAGAAAGATTTCGTAAACCCGTTTGGCGCTGGCACCGGGTTTGATCGCGTCGAGCACGCGGTATTTACACTCGACGAGATTTTTCCATATCTCGACGGCTTTTTCTGGCGGGTCCTCGACCGACGCCGTACGGCAGACACCGGCATGGTAGCCACCGATGATCGAGAAGATTTCGACACGGCAGATATCTCCCGCTTCCAGGACGCGTTCGGTGGGTCCGACATTAGGCAGCTCTGATCGTGGCCCGGTGGCGACGATCATCAATTTGAAATGTTCTGCGCCTTGTTCGTAAACACTGCGGGTGAGGGCAGCGGCCATATCCATCTCGGTCATGCCAGCTTTGACAGCGTCGAATGATGCTGCAATGGCGGTGTCAGAAATACGTGATAGGCGACGAAGCAAATCGATCTCGTCTGTTGATTTGATCTGACGGAGCTGATCAAAAATTTGATCCGCCGCAATAAACATCGCGCCCGGCAGAAGGCGCTTCAGATGTTCGTGATCACCGGCTGGGAGATAGTTCATCTCGATACCGATTTTACCATTGGTCGCGCCGAGATCGGAGAGTAGTTGGGCGAGGGAGTTCATGGGCTTGTCGGTGAACTCGCCCCAGATACGAATATCCGCATCGGGGACTTTGCCGCGCACGGTGGTTTCTTCCATGTCGACTGCGACGATGCCGGATTTGCCGTCTGAATTTACGGCGCAAATCGCGTGCCGCCAGCGCATCAGCGGCTGTGAGGGGACAACAAATCCGGTGCCATAGGCGAAGTTTTCGGGCGATATAGCGACAAGCACATCAAGCCCCGCCGCTTTCATCGCGGTCTTTTGTTTTTGAATGACGTCTTTACGCATATCAGTCGTTCCTCTCTTCGCGTAACAAATTCAACCGTTTTAGTATCTCTCGATCAGTACCTACGAACAATTTAGCACCGTAGCGACCCGCTGTATGGCTGTAGCGATTCCAGTGGGGCAGGGTGAAGACATCATAGCGTCCCCAGTTGATCACTTCTTCGCCAATTGTTGATTGTCCTTCACCCTCAATCACCAGACAAAATGCGTTGGCGGTGCTGCGAAACGGAATTGTGGCTTCATTGGCGGCAAGCTCAACCATATAGACATCGAAAATATTCATCGCCGGGCCGCCGGTCGCTGGATTGATGTAGCGTAGCGTTTTGGAGCCGTCATTGGCTGGCTGCATGGCGGCGAGCATCGTGCAGACATCCTCCCAGGCATATCGGAATTGTGGCGAGTAGGCTGGCATCGTAATACCAGGTCCGGATTGCGGCAGGAGCCCGCCATGTTGATAGGCATCATCATTTGGCAAGGGTGGAAAGTTCCCGGCCGGGCCGGGGTCAAAAAACTGGGTATGCATGGCGCGGTGAAATGGCACGTCGAGCGAGTCCAGCCATACAATCCGTGAATCACCTTGATGGGAGTGTTCGTGCCACGTGCCGCCTGGCGTAATGATCAGGTCACCTTTATTCATGGGGCAGATCTTGCCATCGACGGTGGTTGTGCCATCGCCACCTTCAAGGACGAACCGCAGCGCATTTGCCGTATGCCGGTGTACCCGTGCGGTTTCGCCTGGCATGAGAACTTGAATGCCGCAATTGAGGTTGGTCGTCACATTGTTGCCAGCGGGATTGTCGAGATCAGGGTTCCACAACGACAACACTCGCCGTTCGGCAGCTTCCATGCCCGTTGCTGCAACCGCCTGATCGAGCAACGGCTCGATCTCTGTCCAGCGCCAGGCACGGGATGGTTCGGAAACTGGCTCGCGTGGATTATGCGATGTCCGTTCCCACAATGCCTTTACGCCGGCGGCTTCCATGCCAGTGTGAAATTCGTCCTGCTCTACCATCATCTACGTTCTCTCCGGTTAGGCTCTAAGAGTGAACGTTTCAGGCAGTATGCCGCAAGCCCAATTGGAAAACTTTGATTACGTGGTGTTGCTGAGCTGTTTGGTGAGCCGTCGGGCGATGGCGCCGATAACGCGCCGTCGGTACCACGGTTTAACGGTTGTCGTCAGCATCGGTTTCGCCTGGCTCTGAACCATCTCGGCAATTTCATCCAGTGCGCCATCATTCAGTTCCGTACCGCTGAATTTCTCCAACCCTTTGATCAAATGCGGGTAGGGGTTCACTGCCGTTAAGGCGATCCGCAGTTCTTCAATTTTGTCGCCAGATTGCTTGACCCAAACGGCAGCACCGGCGAGCGGGAAATCGATAGAGCCGCGGACGCGAGCTTTCTCATAGGCGCTGGGCATGCTCGCTTCGGATTTGGGCAGGTGTAAAACGGCGAGCAATTCGCCGGGCTCAAAAGCGAGGTGGTCCATCCCGTCATTGTGGTAGATATCGGCAAGTGGGACACGACGGCGACCATTCGGTCCGACCAAATCAACCTCGGCATTGTGAACCAGCGCAGCGGGCGCGACGTCTCCTGAAAATGCCGCGAAGCAGTGTTTGCCGCCGGGCGCGACATGACACACTGTGCCGTTTTTCTTCAGGCAATAATCGTTGGATTTCCGCCACCATTCCGATTGGTTATAAAAGAGGCATCTCGTGTCGAGGCAGAGATTGCCGCCAACAGTGCCGTACGCTTGATGAGTGGGGCCAGCGACGGCAGCCGCCGCTTCGGCGACGGCAGTGAAATGTTTCAGGACCCGCGTATCTTGGGACACAGTTTCAAGTGTGACACCCGCCCCGATATGCAGACCTTCGTCGTCTTCAACAATTTCCCGCAATTCACTGACGACGGAGAGATCGATCAGAGCTGCAGGTTGTTCGATGCCGCGCCGGACATTGACGATCATGTCGGTGCCGCCAGCGACATACAGCGCGCCATCGGTCTCATTGCGCAGCTTTACTGCTTCCTCGATTGACGTTGGACGGTGCAGTACAAAATCAGGCATTAATTCCATTACGCACTCACCTTTTGGTCTGCATTCTTGCGGGCTGCTTTTTTCTTCTCTTCCATAATCTCCATCAACCGGTCCGGGGTGATTGGCAGTTCCGATACGCGAATATCCAAAGCGTCGGCGATAGCGTTGGTCAGCGCCGGCAGGAACCCGGCTAGCGATGCTTCGCCTGCTTCCTTGGCACCAAAAGGTCCGTGTGGATCAATCGATTCAACGATATGAGTTTCAATCGGCGGGCTCTCGATGATCGTCGGCACGCGGTAATCCAGCATGTTGCCGGTGATGCCGAGACCTTTGTGATAGCGGGTTTCTTCGGTCATCGCCTGACCCATGCCCATCCAAACGGAACCTTCAATCTGGCCCTCAACGGCCAGAGGGTTAAGCGCCTTGCCGCAATCATGTGCGACCCAGACTTTTTCGACACGGATGTCGGCAGTGTCAGGATCAATCTCGATCTCGACAACCTGTGCGGCATAGGAAAATGCCATAGAACCACCAATGGCGGCGCCGCGATATTTGTCGCCGCCCCAGCTTTCGGGAATGGTGTCAAAATTGCCGCGTGCTGTGATAGTGCCGGTGCCTTCGAGGGCAGCAACGACAACTTCTTCGAAGGTCAGTCCTTGGTCCTGTGACCCGGCGCGATAAACCTCACCAAGACATTCAACGTCTTCGGGCTGCACATCCATCTTGCGGGCCGCGGCCTCGACAAGAATGGCTTTCAGGTTTGTTGCTGCATCGATGGCGGCGTTGCCGACCATATAGGTGACCCGGGAGGAGTAGGCGCCATTGTCCTTCGGTGTGACCAAACTGTCAGAAGTAAGAATTCGGATGCGCGTGACATCAAGGCCGAGTACCTCGGCGACGCATTGCGTCAGGATAGTGCTCGATCCCTGACCAATTTCCGGTGCACCGGTTAGAATTGTCAGGCTGCCATCGAAATCGAGCTTGATATTAACCGTGGCATGGGGTTCGCCGGTCCAGTTGACCGGCTTCGAGGCTCCGCTGACATAGTGGGAACATGCGATTCCCAGGCCGCGGAACGGTGCCAGCTTGCCCTTACGATCTTTCCAGCCGCTGGCCTTCTCGACGATATCGAGACATTCCGGCAGACCGTAGCTATTCACCATCAAATCATTGGCGGTAAAGGTTGGCGCTTTGAGCAGGTTCTTGCGACGGACTTCAAACGGGTCGAGCCCAAGTTTGGTTGCCATCTCATCCATCAGGCTTTCAAACGCAAACCTTACATTGACCGTGCCGTGGCCTCGAAATGCGCCGCAGGGTGGCGTGTTAGTTAAAACGCGGTAGCCGTTATAGCGAGCGTTCTGAATGTCATAGAGGGCGAAGACCATGGAGCCGGAATAGAGGATGGTGACCGTGCCATAGCCGGCATAGGCGCCACCTCGCTGCGTTGTCGTTGTATCGACAGCAGTGATACGGCCGTCCTTGGACATGCCCATCTTAAGGGTGGTGTTTTGTTCGGGTCGCCCGCGATGGGTAACAAAGGTCTCTTCTCGGCTCAGAATGATGCGAACGGTACCGTTGCATTTACGCGCTAGCGCGGAGGCGATCAACTCGACATGCAGGCATTCGGTGCGGGAACCAAACCCACCACCAATATGCGGTTTGATCACCCGAATTCTGGATTTTGGCATTCCGAGCGTTTGCTCGAGCATTAGATGGACATAATAAGGTACTTGGGTACTGGCATGGACTGTCAGCCGATCGCGCTCTCCGTCATACGCAGCCATTGCGGCGTGGGGCTCGGTTTGTACTTGGCAGACCTCAGCGCAGTCATAGGTGCCTTCGCAGACCAGCTCGGCTTCTTCGAATCCTTTGTCGACTTCGCCGAGATCGTAATCCACGTGGCGTTCAACATTGTTGGGTCGTTTTTCATGCAGGGGTGTGACGCCTTCCGCAATTGCATCTTCAGCGGTGAAATAGGCGGGGAGCTCGACATATTCGAATTCGATGAGATCAAGCGCTTTCTGAGCGGTCTCGACATCTATGGCGGCGACGGCAGCAATCGGTTCGCCACGATAGCGCACCCGGTCGCGAGCAATTGGCCATTCTGTTCGGGCAATCGGTAGAACGCCAAACTGGCCGACGAAATCCGCGCCCGTTGCCACAGCTTCGACGCCAGGGAGAGTTTCAGCCGCGGAAGTATCGATACTCAAAATTTCTGCATGGGCAACCGGTGAGCGGAGTATGCGGCCAACCAAGGCGCCGTGTTCAAGAAAATCTGCGGTGTAGTTTGCTTTGCCGGAAACCTTTTCAGGACCGTCGACCAGCGGCATCGGCACGCCGATAGATTTGACCGGTTCTATTTTTTCAGGATCGATGGGCGTGGTTTCATTCATGCGGCACTTTCCTTCGACGCAATTTCCTCAGCCGCTGCCTGAACTGATTCAATGATCTTCACATAACCAGTACAACGGCAAATATTGGCAGCCATACCCTGACGTATCTCGTCTTCGCTCGGGTTAGCGTTTTCGCGCAACAGCCCTTCTGCAGCCATCACCATCCCGGGGGTGCAGAACCCACACTGAGCGCCGAGCTTTTCATGAAAGCCGCGCTGGATCGCTGAGAGACGACCACCGGTTTCAAGCGATTCAATGGTTTCGATATCCGTGCCGTCGCAGGACGCTGCCAGGGTAAGACAGGCATGGCGCGGTTTGCCAGCGATCAAAACTGTGCAGCAGCCACATTCGCCGCCATCGCAGCCGATCTTAGTGCCAGTCATTCCCACAGTTTCCCGCAGGAAGTCGACCAACAGCATATTGCCAGGGACCGCGTCATCGCGCTGGCGGCCATTCAGGGTCATTGATATAAAATTTTTCATCAGCTCTCACCTCTTTGGGGCGAATATCGGCGCTTTCGGGCCAATCGGATCAAGAAATCATTCGATATCATATTGTTGGGTAGTAAACAATATGTAACGCAATCAATTTCGCCGTTTGACCCCGATCCCGCTATTTCACATAGAGGATTCCATATTGATGCATGTTAGCGTGACTAAGGTGTGAACAGGGTGGATTAAAGAGATGTCGGAAAACGATTCCGAACAACAATCCCAAAATGCAAGTTTGGTTGTCAACTTTCGCGAAGCTTTCGGGGCGTGGCTCAAGATTGCACTCCTTAGCTTTGGTGGTCCGGCAGGACAAATTGCCCTGATGCATCGTGTGCTGGTTGAAGAAAAAAAATGGATCAGTGAAGGTCGTTTTCTCCACGCTCTGAACTATTGCATGTTGCTGCCCGGCCCGGAGGCCCAGCAGCTCGCGACCTATATAGGTTGGCTATTGCATAGAACCTGGGGCGGGTTGGTAGCAGGAACCTTGTTTATATTGCCGGGTGCTGTGGTCGTTCTAGGGCTAAGCGTCCTCTATGCCGGTTTCAATGATCTTTCGATTGTGCAGGCGATTTTCTTTGGGATTAAAGCAGCCGTCTTGGCGGTCGTTGTCCAAGCCGTTTTGCGGATCGGCAGCCGGGCCCTGACAAATAATTTGATGATCGGCATCGCCGTGGCGGCCTTCATTGCGATCTTTTTCTTCGCGGTGCCGTTCCCGGTGATTGTGATCACAGCTGCTACCATCGGTTATGTAGGCGGGCGTCTTAATCCGCCGACTTTCGCTGGTGGCGGTCACGGAGAAGCTGAATCAACCGAAGGCGATGTGATTGACGCTGCAGCGGCGGCTGGTCGGCTGGATCACACCAAACCATCCATGGTACGGGCGGCAAAAGTACTTCTCATCTGCCTGACCCTGTGGTTGGGACCGGTCGCCATCTTGATCTTTTGGCTCGGTCTGAACAACGTCTTCACGCAGGAAAGTCTGTTTTTCAGCAAGATGGCGGTGGTGACCTTTGGCGGCGCCTATGCGGTGTTGGCCTATGTCGCCCAGCAGGCAGTATCGACTTATGGCTGGCTTGCTCCGGGTGAAATGCTCGATGGTCTCGGCATGGCGGAAACCACGCCAGGACCACTAATCATGGTCGTACAGTTTGTTGGGTTTATGGGGGCTTACCGCAATCCGGGGATGCTTGATCCAATGCTGGCTGGAATGCTGGGCGCTGCGATTACGACCTGGGTAACTTTTGTTCCGTGTTTCCTGTGGATCTTTCTCGGCGGGCCTTACATTGAATCCCTTCGTGGCAACAAATCACTTTCCGCCGCTCTTTCGGCGATCACAGCAGCCATCGTTGGTGTGGTTCTTAACCTGGCGGTTTGGTTCGGATTGCATGTCGCGTTTGAGAAAGTTGGCGAACAGTCCTTTGGGCCTTTGAGACTTTATGTCCCTGTTTGGAACACTGTTGAGATCGCTGCCGTCATTCTCGCAGCTGCAGCAATGGTTGCAATGCTGCGTTTCAAGGTTGGGATGATCCCGACGCTCGCTGTCTCAACCGTTCTTGGCACTGCTATATTCTATGGGGGAATTTGAGGCTGTTCGGATTCTACGGCTTTCTTCCGTGTTCTGCCTTAGGCTAGGATGTGGTCATCCAATATTTTTGTATGAAAGATCTGCTAAATGGCTGAACCCTTACTTCCCTTGATTGTCGAACCGGCTGAACTTGAAGCAGCTTTGGGTGCCGATGGCTTGTTGATTGTCGATTTGAATGCGCCGGGGCTCTATGCCGAAGGCCATGTTTCGGGAGCGGTCAATCTGGCGTTTGGGTCATTGATTGGCCCGCGTCCACCGGCGATGGGCACGATCCCCAGCGCGGAGCAATTATCTTCGGCGTTGTCATCTATTGGGTTGACCCGTGATCATCATGTTGTGGCCTATGATACGGAAGGGACCGCTAAGGCAAGCCGTTTTCTGTGGACGCTTGATGTTGTCGGTCATCCGAACGCATCGCTCCTCAATGGCGGCTTTCATAGCTGGGGTGGCGAAGGTCACCCGCGTGAAACCGAAGCAAATGTCCCAGCACCGAGCGATTACTCAGTGACAATTGGTGATACTGCTCTGGCGGGGAAGGATTACATTCTTGAGCGTCTTGATGATGACAATGTCGTCGTGCTTGATTGCCGGACGCCTGCGGAATATTCCGGCGACGATATGCGTTCCGCTCGGGGTGGTCATATCCCGGGCGCGGTTAATTTTGACTGGATGCTCGCAGTAGATCGCGATCGCAATATTCGACTGAAAGCCGCGGACGACATAACGGCGATGCTGACCGAGCGTGGCGTTACCCCCGATAAGGAAATTATCGCCCATTGCCAGACCCATCATCGGTCGTCGCATACCTACATGGTTCTAAAATCGCTGGGGTATACCAATATCAAGGGTTATGACGGGTCATGGTCCGAATGGGGTAATGATCCGGACGTGCCTATAGAAGTGTGATGTCACTTGATTGACGATATCGCGGGTAGAAGAGGGAGACGTTTAAATGGCAAAGCAATTCAAACGGGACTTTGTTGATCAGGATTCTCTTGATGCTCCCGATATGCAGGCGCTTCGGAAAATGGCCCCGCCCGCTGATATGCCCTTCAATATAACAAAGATCGGTCATGTCGTTCTGAATGTTAAAGACGTTGAACAATCGACTGAGTTTTATACGCAGGTATTGGGCTTTCGGGTTTCGGACACCTACCCTGAAAGTATGATGCCGGGCCGTATGGTTTTTCTTCGGTTTAATAATGACCATCATGGGGTGGCGCTGGTTGGTGGCTCCGAGCGCGTGGTTGATAATACTGAGATGCATCACATGGCATTTCAGGTTGAAACGCTGGATGAAGTTTTCAAGTCGCGCGATTATCTCGAAAAAAATAATGTCCATATTGAATTTTCCGGGCGTCGCCGAGCGGGCTGCCAGGTAGCTGTTGAATTCCGTGATCCCGATGGCCATTTTCTTGAAATCTATTGTCTTCTGGATCAGGTGGGTCCCGATGAAGAGGCGTGTCCCGCTGAAAACTGGTGCCCGGTAGCATCACTGGAAGATGCCCTCGACAACGCACCACCCGGACAGGATATGACACTACTGGATCCAACTCTGCGGCGCTAAATGGAATGACAGGATGGACGGCGTAAGCCAACCCGATTGCAAGTCACTCGATCCAAAAAAGTTTAAGGATCCGAACGTCACGGCGGCGGGCGAGACGCGTGCTCGGGTTTCGCTTGATGGACTCAAGACACTGTGGATCAATACCGGCACGCTATGCAATTTGACCTGCGCTAATTGCTACATAGAATCCAGCCCGCGGAATGATCGGCTGGCCTATATCACTACAGATGAGATGCGTGCCTATCTCGATGAGATCCGAGATAAAGGGTTGGAGACGGACGAGATTGCCTTCACCGGCGGTGAGCCTTTCATGAATCCGGATATGATGCAGATGCTGGAGGTTACCCTGTCGAGAGGCTTCCGGGCTCTTGTGTTGACCAATGCGATGAAGCCAATGCGGCATCACGAGGCGCCGCTCAAAAAACTCAAATATTGGTTTAATGAAAAGCTGGAAATCCGCGTTTCGGTCGATCATTACACACAGCAGCTTCATGAGAAGGAGCGGGGTCCCGGCAGCTGGCAGCCGATGCTCGATGGGTTGATCTGGCTGTCGCAGAATAAGTTTAATTTCGATATTGGCGGTCGTACTCCGTGGGGAGAAGACGAGGCGTCCATGCGCCAGGGCTATACGACGTTGTTTGCAGAACACGATATTTCTGTCGATGCCAACGATCCTATAAAGCTGGTCCTGTTCCCGGAAATGGATGCTAATCAGGACGTGCCCGAGATCACTGACCAGTGCTGGTCGATCCTCGATGTCGATCCTGGTGCGATGATGTGCGCGTCCTCCCGCATGATCGTGAAGCGAAAGGGTGCAGATAAGCCTGCCGTGATCGCTTGCACCTTACTGCCATACGATGAGCAGTTTGAGCTCGGCACCACGCTGGCTGAGTCATCCAAGGATGTCGCTCTAAATCATCCGCATTGCGCGAAGTTTTGTGTGCTCGGCGGTGGTGCTTGCAGCCAAGGCTGAGTTTGCCTCAAACGTTTTCTGGAAATTAGCCCTAGACCGCCTCCGCCGTCCGGTGTGAAATCAGGAAGATGAATTCCACAGGGAGAGACATCATGGCGGATAGTAACCTCGCGCCCGAAAAATCCTTTGTCTTTGATTTTGTTGAACGCAACGCGAAGGCCGTCGCAACAATTGGTGACTCGGTATTTTATTTTGGTGAGCTCGGGATGCAGGAGGTCGAAAGCGCTAAGCTGATGACCGAGACCCTCGAGAAAGAAGGCTTCTCGGTGGAGCGTGGTATCTCCGGATTTCCCACCGGATTTTGCGCTACCTTTGGGTCTGGCGAGCCGGTGATCGCCCTGCACACGGAGTATGATGCCAACCCGAATAACAGCCAGGCGTCGGGCGAAATTGAACCAAAGAACATCACAACCTATGGCCCTGGCCATTGCGAAGGTCATAACTGCAATGCGGCGGTAATGGTGTCGGGCGCCATTGCTGCAAAGCGGGCGATGGCGGCGTTTGGTTTAAAGGGTACGCTCAAAGTCTTCGGTGCCCCCGGTGAGGAGCAATTGATCAGTCGACCATATTATGTGCGCGATGGCTGGTTTGATGATGTCGATGTTGCGATTCATGATCACATCGGTGGGGACATGAGCACGGTCTATGGTTTGACTCATGCCGCCGCCGTATCGGCGTATTTCACGTTTAGAGGTGAGACTGCGCATGCATCCACCGCTCCGTGGCGCGCGCGGGATGCCCTTGATGGCGTCGTGCTGATGGATATGGGGATGGCGCAGTTCCGTGAACATATGGAGCCCGATATGCGGGCTCATCGGGTGATTAAGGATGGTGGTGACCAACCCAATACAATTCCTGCCAAGGCGATGGTCTGGTGGACGTTTCGTGCGCCAACGGCTGAAGGCGCGCGGAAAGTCTTCGAACAAGGCAAAAAGATCGCCGAGGGCGCCGCGATGATGACTAATACCGAGCTCGAGGTTGAGGTGATGAGCGCTGTATGGCCGGTCCGGACTAATCAGGGGTTGGCCGAGGTTATTCAGGGCAATCTCGATCTGGTCGGGGTTCCTGAATGGACAGATGATGAACAAGCTTTTGCCGAAAAGTTGCAAATAGCCGCCGATGTCACACCGGAAGGATTGAAGACAGAGGTGAAGCCGTTATTGGGCCCCACCGCGCAACGCGCTCCGTCGAATGATTGTGGTGACATCTCGTGGAAAGTGCCGATGGGTCGCGTAGGCTTTCCCTCCAATGTGCCGAACGTTCCATTTCATCACTGGGCCGGTGGCGCTGCTCTTGCGACTACGATTGCGCATAAAGGCTCAGTCGCCGGGGCAAAAACACTGGCCGGGACGGTGGTAGATTTGTTATCGAATCCTGCTTTGGTCAAACGCGCCAAGGAAACATTCGCGGAGGAAATAGGCGACGTTGTTTATAAGCCACTCATCCCGGCAGATCAGAAACCGCCTGTCGATCTCAACCGAGAAATGATGGAAGCCTTCCGCAAACCGATGAGTGAGCACTACGTTAAAGAAAAGCCCGAATTCGTGTGATGGAACCTAGTCCGTAATGCAGAGCGCTCCGGAAGCATTCGAAAATTGCGGCCCGGGGATGACGGTTCAGGCACCAACATTGGCGGTGAAAGCCGCGTAGCCAAGCGCCCTATACGAGTCGCCCTGTTCACGCTGGTTTTGAATAAACCGAATGGCATTTCCTTCGTTATAAAGCGCATCAAAAAAGTGACCGAGCTGTACACCCTCTCTCGCTATC
>CAJJCG010000035.1 GCA_905182615.1 Alphaproteobacteria bacterium UBA2964
CGGATATCTTCCAGGAGCGTGGCCTTTTCTACCTCAAGCCTTTCTATGCGCTCAATGAAAGCACGCAGATGTTCGCGTGCGAGGTTACCCGTCCCGTCCGACATTTTGTGTCTCCCTTTATCTATCCTTGCAAAGACAGGATAGGAAACCGGAAACCGAATCGGGACTCAAATGAGTCCCGAAAGCGCAAGAAGTTGTGGATAAAATTGCGTCGAGATGAGCGGTGGGAGTTCGTCAGGTTGTCAGATCGGGATCAGCCATCACCTTTTTAAATTCTGCCTGCTGTTCCGGCGTGGCATCTTTTTGATAGGTTGACTTCCACTCGTCATAGGTCATGCCATAGACCTCCTCGCGTGCATCATCCATCGTGATATCGAGACCCTTTTCTTTGGCCGCAGCGAGATACCATTTGCTCAGGCAGTTGCGGCAGAATCCGGCCAAATTCATGATATCGATATTCTGAACATCGTTGCGTTTAAGAAGATGCTCCGTCAGCGTCCGGAAAGCTGCTGCTTCAAGCTCTATCTGGGTCTGCTTATCAATACCGGCCATAGTCTGTTCCTTTTAACCTCATTAGCACTAAACTCAATTACCCGGCCCGCCATGGACCGATTGGGGAAATTTCTCGGTGACAGTGATCTTGGTCACTTTCGCCCCAAAATCTACCCCTAAATCGAACTAATTATCTGGCGCACAATCAATAGGGTCATTACTTTAGTTATTACACAAGAAGCCAGCGCCAAACTCCGATGATATCGACGATTAGAAAGGCTGACTGCAAAACGACAAGGCTATAATCCCGCATCACCGCCCCGGCTATAGTCCAGCACAGCGACGACACACCAAACAGAACCCAGCCCCAGCCGCTAATCGGAATATTCAGAGCCAGCACCAGGGCGCCGATAACGCCGGTCACCGTGCCAAACCATTTGAGCGCGGTGAAGGATGGGGTACCTTGTTCGAGGAAAACCAAAACTGATCACCTAACGCCTGTTTTGTGGACTCATACTTTGCATGACAATCGGCGCTAAGGTCTAATGTCTGTATGGTCCAACCACCAGATAAATTTCTACAGCACCTGTTTGAAACGGGCATCGACGCGGTTTCCGCCAAAATCTGCCTGCCGGATCACCTGCCCGCCGCGCCACCCGGCAGAACAATCGTCGTCGGTGCGGGCAAGGCGGCGGCCGCCATGGCGCAGATACTCGAAGTGGTTTGGACCGGATCTCTTACCGGGGCTGTTGTCGTCCCATATGGTCATACCGCCAACTGTAAATCGATAGATGTAATGGAGGCCGGACACCCAGTTCCCGACGAGGCCGGCCAACGTGCCACGAACCATATTCTGCAACTTGTTTCTTCCCTGACATCAGACGATCTCGTCATCGCGCTCATTTCAGGCGGCGGCTCCGCCCTCCTCTCTTTGCCCGCACCCGGCATAGCCCTCGCCGACAAACAACAGGTCAATCAAGCGCTACTGCGCTCCGGCGCCGCCATTGCCGAGATTAATACCGTCCGCCGCGCGTTATCTGTCATCAAGGGTGGACGTCTTGCCGCTGCCGCACATCCGGCACGCGTGGCAACGCTGATCGTGTCAGATGTCGCAGGGGATGACCCGGCGGTTATCGCCTCTGGTCCTACCCTGCCGCCGCCCTCCCAGGACCTATCCGCCACCGACATTCTTAACCAATTTGAAATTGCTATACCCGACACGGTCGCACAACATCTCACGAAGGCGATGCCCGAGATTTCAAATAGGACCGCGTTCGAGCGAGACTCCGTCAACATCATTGCCCGTTCAACAGACGCGCTACAGGCTGCCGCCGCTGAAGCACAACATCAGGGATGGGAAGCCTTAATCCTCGGTGGCGACATTACGGGCGAGGCAAAGGATGTCGCCGCTGACCACGCCCGCCAGGCGTTGGAGGCGGCGCGTTTCAGAGACTCCCGCTCACCGCCGCTGGTCCTTCTTTCTGGCGGCGAAGTAACGGTCACGTTAGGAGCTTCCAATGGGGATGGCGGCCCCAACACCGAATATCTACTGGCGCTCGGACTAGCGCTCAATCGCGACCCAAAAATCTGGGCGCTAGCCTGTGACAGTGATGGTATCGACGGCAACAGCCGCAATGCCGGAGGTTATCTGACTCCCTACAGTGTTTACGGCGCCATCGAGATGGGGCTCGACCCGACTGGTCTGCTCACCGCACATCGCAGTGCAACATTTTTTGAAACGCTTGGTCATACAATCGTAACCGGTCCTACGTTAACTAATGTGAACGACTTCCGGGCCATCGCGATATGCGCTGGCGCCCACTGAAACCCTGATCTATAAGGATTCCATGCGCCGATACCGACAAGCTAAAATTGTGGCGACGCTCGGCCCAGCCAGCGATACGCCCGAAATGATCCGAACCCTCTTTGATGCGGGAGCCGATGTATTCCGGCTGAATTTCAGCCATGGCTCGCATGACGATCATGCGGCCCGTATCACAACCATCCGAAAGCTAGAAATCGAAACCGGGCGGCCGGTTGGCATCCTCACCGATTTACAGGGCCCTAAACTACGCGTTGGAGAATTTGCCGACGGGTCCGCAGAACTGGAAATCGGCGCGACGATGCGTCTTGACCTCGACACCGAACCAGGAGATGATCGACGGGTATCTCTGCCCCACCCTGAAGTCTTCGCAGCTTTATCGATCGGCACAGAGCTGCTGATCGATGATGGAAAATTGCGCCTCAAGGTCACAAAAGCCGGCGAAGATTATGCCGAAGCCGAAGTCATCACGGGCGGTCGCGTTTCAAATCATAAGGGCGTCAATGTTCCCAACGCTGTCCTGCCAATATCATCCCTCGGTGAAAAAGACCGGAAAGATTTGGACTTCGCCCTGGACCACGGCGTCGATTATATCGGCCTTAGTTTTGTCCAACGCCCGGAAGATATCGCCGAGGCACGCAAAATAATCGGGGGGCGCGCCGGCGTGCTCTCCAAGCTTGAGAAGCCAAGCGCGATTGAACATCTTGACCAGATCATCGCCATGTCAGATGCCGTAATGGTGGCACGGGGTGACCTAGGCGTTGAGCTACCGCCGGAAGACGTACCCAGCCTGCAAAAACGGATCATCCGCGAATGCCGCGCTCAGGGAAAACCAGTCGTGGTAGCAACCCAGATGCTGGAATCGATGATCGAGTCGCCAACGCCCACCCGTGCCGAGGCCTCCGATGTCGCCACCGCTATTTATGATGGTGCCGACGCGGTTATGCTGTCAGCAGAAACCGCCGCTGGAAAATATCCTCTGGAAGCGATCGAAATGATGGATCGTATTATCCATCGCGTAGAGTTGGATCCGGCGTTCTGGGACCGGATGAGCTCAGAACATAGAGATCCGGAAGCCAATGCCCCGGCTGCTATAACAGCGGCAGCGCGTCAGGTCGCTCACACTATTTCAGCCGCCGCTATCGTGACCTACACGACTTCTGGGTCTACAACATTGCGAGCCTCCCGCGAACGGCCAGATGTGCCAATCCTGTGTCTTACCGAACGGCTGCCAACTGCCCGCAGGCTCGCCCTTGCCTGGGGCGTTCAGTGTATTATCGCAGAAGATGTCAGCGATTTTTCCGATATGGTCGGGCGCGCCTGCCATACGGCCAGAGATTTCAACTATGCCGCACCGTCTGAAAGCGTAGTAATTACCGCAGGTGTTCCGTTTGGCACCCCGGGTGCAACCAACGTGCTGCGCATCGGCTGGGTTGAACAGCTAAATACCGCGGCCTTTGACGATATCACGTAATTCACGAATATAAGATTCCGCACCATCCATATGGGGATGAATTTCGAGCGCCTTCTCAAAGGCATCCAAGGCTTTGCGCTCTTCACCAAGCCC
The DNA here is from genome assembly GCA_905182615.1 of Alphaproteobacteria bacterium UBA2964. Classification (GTDB taxonomy): domain Bacteria; phylum Pseudomonadota; class Alphaproteobacteria; order MPNO01; family UBA2964; genus UBA2964. The sequence continues at coordinate 3,882 of CAJJCG010000035.1, forward strand.
CATATAAACCAACCCAAGTCCCGAATAGGCACCAAAATGGCGGGGCTCTAACGCCAGCGTTTTCTTGATGTCTGAAATCGCCAACTCTTGCTCGCCCGCGAGATAAAACAAGGTTGCCCTCTTGTTCCACCCTTCAGCGTAACCTGGCGCGCGCGAAATAATTTCGTTAAAGGCCGTCAGCGCCGTTTCCCCATCACCATCACCCATGGAATTGACGCCAATAGTCATCATCTGATCGATCTCATCATCGCCAGACAATCCCCACAGAGCCCAGATACCGGCTTCCAGTTGGTCCGCTTCATCAGCATCCGCCGTAGCTTTAAGGGCGATAAAAAGGGGGTCGAGCCGGGAGTCGTTCTGGCCACCAGAGACCGGAACGTCAAACGACAAGGTAGCCGCCTCTGCCATCCAAGAAAGGACATTCTTCATGCGGTCACTGTCATCATTTCAGCCATCATGTCGTCCAACGCC
>CAJJCG010000036.1 GCA_905182615.1 Alphaproteobacteria bacterium UBA2964
GGCGCCATGTCTAACTCCTTATTCTCAGGTCGCGGATTTTGCGTGGATGGGTGCATAAGGTCAAGAAGGCTACGGGTAGATAACGTGATTTTCTCGACGAAAAGGACATAAAGTCTGGAACATGGGACAATTTTTAGGGGAAGATGATGACGAGTGAATTGGAAAGCCGACACACGCTCGAAAAACTGGTGGTCGAGTTTACTGAGGCGTTCAATCGCGAAGATATTGACGAGGTGATGTCCTATTTCGCTGACGATGCCATTTATGACGAATTCAACGACATTCGGCATGACGGGTCGGCAGCGATACGCAAGGCATTTGAACCACAATTCGCAGGGGCATACGGGACCTTGCGGTTTCATACCGAAGATATGTTTCTCGATGTTGACGCCGGCAAAGCGATGATCCGCTGGGTGTTAACTCTCGAAGAAGAGAACAGGGCGGGTGCCTATCGTGGACTCGACTTGCTTCATTTCCAGGATGGAAAGCTGGTTGAAAAACACACCTACTGCAAAGCCAAAATCCCGTTTATTCGAAAAAAGGCGGAGATGACAGAAGAAGGAACTTGGCCGGTCTAAGCCTTGCCGTAGCCGCCGCCACCGGGTGTTTCAATCACCATGATGTCGTTTGCTTCAACTTCCGTTGAGTCAGTGCCGCGCAACTCAACAGTCGAACCATCGGTGCGAAGCACGTAGTTATGACCGATCTTGCCAGGGTCGCCACCAGCCATCCCATAGGGCGGGATTTCGCGATGACCGGACAGGATGGATGCGGTCATGCCTTCGAGGAATTTGACCTTACGGATCACCCCGTCACCACCACGATATTGGCCTGCACCACCTGATCCACGGCGCAGTGAGAAACTTTCCAGCAAAACCGGGAACCGCCATTCCAGAATTTCCGGATCGGTCAGGCGGGTATTGGTCATATTGGTGTGGACACCATCGGCACCTTGATAGTCGGGCCCGGCACCGCCACCACCACAAATCGTTTCGTAATATTGGTGATTGTCATTGCCGAAGGTGAAGTTATTCATCGTGCCCTGCGCGGCGCCCATGATACCAAGCGCGCCAAATAAAGCGTCAGTAATGGCCTGCGATGTCTCGACATTGCCGGCAACCACGGCTGCTGGATAAACCGGGTTCAGCATGCAACCTTCTGGGATCACGATATCCAGCGGTTTAAGACAGCCCGCGTTTAGCGGAATATCGTCATCCACTAACGTACGGAAGACATAGAGAGTCGCCGCGATACAGATTGCGGACGGGGCATTGAAGTTATTGTTTTGCTGTTCGGATGTGCCAGTGAAATCGAGTTTGGCGGTGCGCGCCGCCTTATCAACTGTAATGGCAACTTTGATTTTAGCGCCAATATCCATTTCATATTCGAATGCGCTGTCATGCAGCGTATCGATTACCCGCCGGACAGTTTCCTCGGCATTATCCTGGACGTGCTGCATATAGGCGGTGACAACATCGAGCCCGAAATGCTCAACCATGTTGTGCAGTTCCTGCACGCCTTTTTCATTGGCGGCAATCTGCGCTTTCAAATCGCCGAGATTGTGATGGAAATTCCGGGTCGGATATTTGTTGCTCGTGAAGATGGCTTCGACTTCGGCCTCAAGTATTGTGCCTCCGGCAACCAGCTGGACATCGTCGAGTAACACACCTTCTTCATCGATATGTTTTGAATAGGGGGGCACCGAACCTGGCGTGATGCCGCCGATTTCAGCATGATGGCCGCGCGAGGCAACATAGAACAGAACGCCATCGACGCCCTCTTCAAATACCGGCGTGATAACCGTGACATCGGGCAGATGCGTGCCGCCATTATAAGGCGTATTGAGCATATAAACGTCACCGGGCTTCATCGTGCCTTCGCGTTGGCGGGCAACGGTCTTCACGCTCTCGCTCATAGAGCCAAGATGCACTGGGATATGCGGGGCGTTGGCGACCAGATCGCCTGATGTGTCGAAAATCGCACAGGAGAAATCAAGGCGTTCCTTGATGTTCACCGAGTAGGACGTGTTTTGCAGGACACCGCCCATCTGTTCTGCAATCGACATAAATAGATTATTGAAGACCTCGAGCATAACGGGGTCGGCCTGGGTACCGATGGCGACCCGTTTAGGCAAAGCGACAACCCGTGTGATGACGACATGATTATGCTTGGTAACCTCGGCTTGCCAGCCGGGTTCAACGACGGTGGTGGCGTTGGCTTCCTTGAGAATGGCCGGACCATCAACCTTGCAGCCCGGTACAAGTGCTTCGCGATCATAAACCGGTGTATCGTGGGTTTCGTTCGCAGAATACATCGAGACACTCGCCAGCGGGTCAGGCGCGACGGCATGCTCGTCAACAGGCAGGACCGCGTCCTCCAGGACCTCACCTTCGCCAATGACTTCGAGGGAAAGCGCTTCGACAATGTGTCCTTTTTCAGGAGAGATAAAACCGAATTGCTGGCGATGGGCCTCTTCAAACCGCTCGATGATTTCATCACGGCTGCCGAAATCGATGACTAGGGCTGTGTCGGTCCCTTCATAGCGCAAATGCGCCTTGGAGATGATCGAGGTGCGGGAGGTGTCGACGCCCTGGCGTTCCATCTCGGCACGGCCATCTTCTTCCATCTCTTGAAGGGCGTTGTGGAGTGTTTCGATTAGCGCGCCATCCATCTTGGCCTCGACGGCGCGTTCGCGCATGACTCTTTGGTCGGCAAGCCCCATGCCATAGGCGGATAAGACGCCCGCAAACGGATGCACGAAAACCCGTTTCATGCCGAGCGAGTCGGCAACCAGACAGGCATGCTGTCCACCGGCGCCGCCGAAGCAGTTCAGGGTATATTCGGTGACGTCATACCCGCGCTGGACGGATATCTGTTTGATGGCGTTGGCCATATTCTCGACGGCGATTTTGAGAAAGCCGTCAGCGACTTCAACAGGACTACGTTTGTCCCCAGTTGATTTCTCTATCTCCGCTGACATGTCGGCAAATTTCTGGAAGACAACTTCAGAATCCATTGGTTGATCGCCATCGGGACCGAATACCTGTGGGAAGAAGTCTGGATTGATTTTGCCGACCATCACATTGGCGTCGGTAACGCTTAGCGGTCCACCCCGGCGATAACAGGCCGGGCCGGGATTGGCGCCAGCGGAGTCCGGGCCAACGCGATAGCGCGAGCCATCAAAATGCAGGATCGAACCACCACCCGCGGCAACAGTGTGAATATGCATCATCGGCGCGCGCATGCGGACACCAGCGACCAGCGTCTCAAACGCGCGCTCGTATTCCCCGTTATAATGCGCCACGTCGGTCGACGTGCCACCCATATCGAAACCAATCAGCTTGGTATAGCCGGCCATGGCTGCGGTCCGGGCTGCCCCAACAATGCCACCGGCGGGACCCGATAAGATCGAGTCTTTGCCCTGGAAGAACCGTGCATCCGTGAGGCCACCATTAGATTGCATAAACATGAGCCGGACATTGCCGAGGGAAGAGGCGACTTGATCGACATAGCGTCTAAGAATTGGGGAGACATAGGCGTCTACGACGGTGGTATCGCCGCGACCAACCAGCTTCATAAGCGGGCTGACCTCGTGGCTGACAGAAACCTGGGTAAACCCAACATCGCGGGCGATTTCTGCCACGGTTTTTTCGTGATCGTGATAGCGATAGCCATGCATGAAGCAGATCGCGACCGATCGAATGCCATCATCGTATCCAGCCTGCAAGGCAAGACGGGCGCCTTCGATGTCAACGGGCTCGAGTTCTTCACCCCGAGCATTGTAGCGTTCTTTAACCTCGGCAACTTGTTCATAGAGGAGTTCTGGGAGCTCGATTTTTCGGGCAAAGATTTTCGGGCGGTTTTGATATCCAATTCGTAATTGATCAGCGAAGCCTTCCGTGATGACGAGCAGGGTACGGTCGCCCTTGCGCTCCAGCAGTGCATTGGTTGCGACAGTTGTTCCCATTTTTACGGCATCGATTAAATCATCGGGAACGGGAGTGTCTTGGTCGATTCCGAGTTGGTCGCGAATGCCCTGAATGGCTGCATCTTTATAACGCTCAGGGTTTTCTGACAGGAGCTTATAGGCATGCAGCGAACCGTCCGGACGACGAGCTACGATGTCGGTGAACGTACCGCCACGATCTACCCAAAATTGCCACTTACCTTCAGAAGTACCTGATTTTGTGTCTTTATTTTCTTCCACGTTTTACTACACCCTTGATACACCAAAATGGTGTTCTCAACTATCTCAGTCAGTTAGTCGCACCACATAATACACTTTTGATACACCATTCACCCCACACTCACATCCCAAAAATATGTGCGAAATAACAACCGCCGCCCGCCGCCCTCTGCTGGATGTACGTCACCCAAATTTATTTCGTAATGCGGTCAAAATACTCTCGCAAGCGTTATAAATAGAAGGAAAATTCAAATTTCCCAGACAAGACGATGAGTGTCCCTAAATGACTATACGGATGTGGATAGGACTGCACCAAAGTTGGACAGGGGTCCCTAAACATTACCAGCAGGGCGAGGAAGCATTGCCCTCACACGGATATGACCATCATCCAATCAGTTTGATGTCGTTACTGCAGTTTAATTAGATTGTCTGCCATCAGCGGCTATAAAACAAATTAGCGAGATTGGATAAGGGAGGACTTCTGGTTCATCGTAGTGCCCGAAGGGAACGAAGATGAGACAGAAACCGCAGACACGACAGACGGGTGTCGCCAAGGCGAACAAAAACATTCGCCGGACTACCCGCAAGCAGTATTAAGCAGAAGAAAAGATCCTCATCCTACTGGAGAACTACTTCTTCCTGGCAGATCTGGATGCATAGATCGAGGCGTTCGTTGATCACTGCAACCATCAACGCTACCACGAGAGTATCAATAATTTAACACCCGCAGATGTCTACTTCGGACGTGGCCAAGCAATTTTAAAACAACGGGAAAGGATCAAACTAAAAATCAAGGAGTCCGGTCAACTCACAAACCTACCGGGCGTTAAAAAAGACAGTGGAGACCGAAGATCAACCCCCGTTTCAGGATATGACTTTTCACCGCAAAGTTTGAAGCGTTGCGTTGTTCGGTTGACTTAAATCGGTTTGCCGTCGCTGGTGGCCCAGGCATCTTGCATGAAGATGTTGGAGGGGTTGGTTTCGTCTAAGACTTTGCGCGCGGCTTCCGGACCGGCAATAGGTAGGTTGCCAGCATTGAGGACGCCGATCTGTTTGAGGGCCGAGCCCTGATCCCAGTAGAGATGTTCGTGGCACACCTTGTCGCCGCGGAACTTCACGATAATGACGGTAGCGATTTCGACTGTTTTGCCGGTTGGCTCAATGCCTGGGAAATAGCGGTCGATCACGGTGTCATGGGTGAATTTGGTGTAGGTTTCCAATACTACGCGGTCGGGGCCATGGGTGAAGGATATCCGCGTGCGGTCGCGTCCACCTGAGTTCTGATCAACAAAATGATATTTGTAGAACCGTTTGAGCATGTCATGTCCGACACCGCCGGTGAGGGTCGGGGTGTGGTTGACATAGGGTTCGTCGATCATGGTCGCCATGGTGGCATCGACATCACGGGTGGTGAACTCGTGATAGACATGCTCGGCGAATAACGCGGCGTAATCGTAATAGGGGCCAACGACACGGCGGAGCATTTCCAGCGTGCGGGAATGAGCCAGACTGTCAGCAAGCTTGTTGAAGCTTTGGCGCCCGTCGATGGAGAAACCCGGAACACCTTCTTCCCAGCCATAGATACGCGAGCCATCTTTGCGCGCGAAGGCGTCTTTTAAAGTAGCCACGAGCGCTTCGGCGTCGGGCGCGTCCTTAATGCCGTATTGCAGGACAAACGGGCAGGCAACTGTGCCAAGGATATTGTTTTCACCGGCAAGAGACATGACATCGAATGCGATGACAGCCCTGAATTTCGCATCCGTTGCAGCCTGTAACGCGAGCTTCCCGCCTTCGCCATGGGCAACCGCCGCGATTTTTTCTTCGGTCGCGGGGAGGTTGCGCAGGATTTGTGCTGCCTCAACGATATCGGAGGCCGTCAGTCCATTAGGCACCGCGAGGACAGAATAGCCTTCTTGTCCAAACAGGTTAGCACGGGCTTCTATACCGGCATCGAGAGAACCACGGTCAGAGATTAACAACAGGCCTGGACCTGAACCACTGTGATGGACAGCAGTAAAAGCGCTGACTGATTGTCCACTGAGGTTGATGGTTACAGAGCTTCCTACGGGAGCCAGAACCCGTTCGCGTGTTTCCTCTGCCATCCTGTATTCCTTGCTATTGTTAGCCGATGACGGCTTCAGTTTCTGTATAATTGCGTGCCTGCGCGTCAGCAACGGCCTGATACGTAACCTTGCCTTGATAGACATTTAGACCCGCTCGCAGGTGTGCGTCGGCCTTCATAGCATCATTTGCACCCTGTTCGGCGAGAGCAACGATATAGGGCAGGGTAGCATTGTTGAGTGCGAAAGTTGATGTCCGCGCGACGGCGCCTGGCATATTGGTCACGCAATAATGTACGACACCCTCATCTATATAATACGGATCTGAATGGCTGGTCGGTTTGCTGGTTTCGATACAGCCACCTTGATCAATTGCGACATCAACGATTACCGATCCGCGCTTCATCTTCTTGACCATATCGCGGCTGACGAGTTTGGGGGCAGCGGCGCCTGGTACCAAAACGGCGCCAATGACGAGGTCAGCCTCGAGCACGGCTTCTTCAATACTATGTACCGTCGAATACAGCGTGGTGATAAGACTGTTAAACTGGAAGTCGAGTTCCGCCATTCGACGTTGCGACATGTCGATAATGGTGACACTTGCGCCCATGCCATTGGCGATAAAGGCGGCATTTGTGCCAACGACACCACCGCCGATAACAACGACTTTTCCCTGGGGAACGCCGGGCACGCCGCCAAGCAGCACTCCACGGCCACCGCGTTCAATCTCAAGACCTGAAGCACCAGCCTGAACCGACATACGCCCTGCAACTTCACTCATCGGTGCGAGTAGGGGGAGCCCGCCACGGTCATCGGTGACTGTTTCATAGGCGATGGCAATGGCGCCACTATCCAGCAATCCCTGTGTCTGAGTTTCATCGGGGGCTAGGTGGAGGTAGGTAAACAGAACCTGGCCTTCACGCAGCATTGCAATCTCGGCCGCCTGAGGTTCCTTAACTTTGACGATCATGTCGGCATCCGCGAACACACTGGCCACATCGGGGGCAATTGTCGCACCCACCGCGATGTAATCTGGATCATCGATGCCGATAGCGCCTCCAGCATTGGTTTCTATGACAACTTCATGTCCTCGGCGGGTTAGCTCGAATACGCCGGGAGGCGTCATCCCAACTCGGTATTCATGATTTTTAACTTCTTTGGGGACACCGATCCGCATTACTTGCTCCTGTTGATGAGACCCAATAATAATGAGTGACAGGAAAAAGAAAACCAAGGAAGTCACTTATGCGCGCGTTGATGCTGGAAAAGATCGGACAGCCCGAAGATTTAGTCTTGGGGGATTACCCCTCGCCGGAACCCGGGCCCGGCGAAGTGCTGGTTGATGTCCACGCCGCGGCTGTTAATTTTCCCGATCTGCTGACCATTGAAGGCAAGTATCAGTTTCGTCCTGAACTCCCTTTCGTCCCGGGCAAAGAAGGGGCGGGAATAGTTGCCGCCGTCGGCCAAGGCGTAACGCGCGTTAAACCGGGAGACCGGGTCATGATCCAGGTCGAATATGGCTCCTTTGCGGAGCAGGCGATTGCGCCTGAACATGAATGTTATTTAGTGCCGGATGCCATTCCCTTTGATCAAGCGGCATCTATTGGCATTGCCTTTCAAACTTCTCATCTCGCGCTTATCGATCGCGCGGGAATTCAAGCAGGCGAAACGGTGTTAGTTACCGGTGCCAGTGGCAGCGTCGGAATCGCGGCGATGCAACTCGCAAAGCAGTATGGCTGCACGGTTATTGCCGGGCTGACCACACCCTCCAAGGAAGCGGTCGTGCGTGAAAATGGTGCAGATCATGTCATCGACCTGTCGGTTGCTGACCTGAAAAACAGTATCCGTGACCAGGTTTATGCCCTGACGAATGGCCAAGGCGTGGATGTCGTCATCGAAGTGGTTGGTGGCGATGTTTTTAGTGGCTGTCTAAGGTCTATCAAATTTCGCGGACGGATGATTGTTGTTGGGTTCACCAGTGGTGTTATCGCTGACATGAAGACCAATTACGTGTTGCTGAAGAACATCTCTGTCATCGGTGTTGATAGAGGGCAATATCGTGATAATGAAGTCGACTGGATGCATCGAGTGCAGGATGAAATCTTTCAGTCTTGCGTTGACGGTAAGATCGGCATGCCGGTTCAGGCATCATTCCAGATGGAAAACTTTATAGGGGCCTTTGATTTGATCCGGGAACGCAAAATCCAAGGTAAGGTGGTCCTCGCAATTCGATAATAAGGAAGAGCATATGGCTGAAACGGAATGGGAAACACTTCACGTCGAAGGCACGCCACGGATTTGTGTTGATGTCGCGGGCGAGGGGCCGTTGCTTGTATTTCTGCATGGTATTGGTGGCAACAAACTAACCTGGCACCTTCAGCTTCCGGAATTTTCCAAGCATTTCACGGCAGTGGCCTGGGATGCGCGCGGCTACGGCGGCTCTGACGATTACGACGGTGATCTTGACTTTAGTGATTTCGCCCGAGACCTGGAACGCGTTTTAGATCATTTCGGAGCCAAGAAAGCCCATATCTGCGGGACCTCAATGGGAGGGCGTATAGCCCAGGATTTTATGGCGCTTTATCCCGAGCGCGTCGCAACATTGGTGCTCTGTGATACCTTTGCGGGGGACGATGAAAACGACGTCCGCGCTAGCCGGTCGCAGACGATTGAGGAGTTTGTTGAAACTCGTATTCGTCCGTTCCTCGACGGGGCTGACCCTGCTGAGGTTGCCCAAAAGCGCGGTGGCAGATTAATGGCGCCGGTTCATTCGGCAGATGCTAGCCGACGGGCTATTGAGGCGTCGTCACAATTGCATGTCGAAAGTTATATAAAAACCGTGCGCGCCTCGGCCGCTTTCTCACGGGTTGATAATCTAGAGAATATCGACGTGCCCACGCTTCTGCTATTTGGCGAGGAAGACCCACTAACACCACCAACTGTTGCGGCGTATATGCTAGAGCATATTGCCGGAGCGGAACTTGTAATTATCGAGAAGGCCGGTCATATGCCCTATCTCGAGAGACCCGATGCGTTTAACCGCGCCGTATTATCGTTTTTACACGATCACCGAGATTTGGCGCGTTAGCAGCTCACCACTTTTTCGACGGCAGCGGATTGTCGAGAGCGTCTTCCAGCGAGTTGACCCGATGGAACTGACCTTCGGGACGGAGATGCCCGTCGTCATCGATTTGATCCATGCCACAATAAAGTTCGAACTCAAACCCGTCGGGGTCACAGAAATGTAGCCCCATATTACCGCCAGCACCTTTGCGGCCCTCAAAGACGACCGGGATGCCATTTTCTTTGAGGTAATCGCGGGTTTTGAAGAGAACTTCCGTGTTCTCGACTTCCAGGGCGAGGTGCTCAACTCTTAGAGCGTCACCGACATTGGCTCGGCTTTTGGCTTTGCTTGGTTTTAGGCCGATTGCATGATGGTCAGCGCCGCAACGGAAGAAGACCATACCGATGGCATTACGGTCTGTTTCCTCGAAGCCCATGACTTCACGCCAGAACTTCGCGGTTCGTTCAACATCGGTCACTTCATAGACCATATGGCCGAGCTTGTTCACCTTGATCGGGGATTCGCCGACATATTTTGTCGGGTGATTCTCCTGAGCGGATTGCGAAACCTTTTCGCGAAACTCCTGGTCTATTGAGTTATCCATTGAGTTGTTATCCATCATTCCCTCCTAAAGGTGAGTGTCAGGCCGTTGGCCCGGTCCATTCAGATACAATGTCTTGATATTCTGGCCGCTGGCGATCTGTCGGGGCTTCGGTCATTGATCCGAAATAAATGTAGCCCGCAACCTTGTCTGTGGGCTCCAGCCCAAGAGCGGCTTTGACGTCGTCATTATAGGCGTACCATTCAGTAATCCATTGCGCGGCAAATCCCATTCCTTGGGCAGAGGTCAGCATGTTCTGGCAAGCTGCGCCGGATGATAAAATCTGCTCCCATTCGGGGATCTTATGTTCGGGGTTGGTGTGTGAAACGACAGCGATCACGGTCGGCGCGCGGGCAAAGCGCTCTTCCTCAATCTCGACCTGCTCATCAATGCAGTCCGGGTTTGCTTTGCGGAAGGCTTCGCCGAGAATTTTCCCCATTTTTTCACGAGCATCGCCGCGGATAACGATAAAGCGCCATGGTGTGAGACGGCCATGGTCTGGCACGCGCATACCGGCGCGCATGATATTCTCAAGGTCATCAGAGGACGGGCCGGGCTCTGCCATGTTGCGAACGACAACAGAGCGGCGCTTGAGCAGAAATTCGGATAGATCGGACATGTTTTACTTACTTTTCTGACAAAGGAATGATTTGATCAAAGAATATAGCATTATTGGGGGTTTTGTCACGGAGGAACGATGTTATCGCACTTGACCCGCGCGACCGTGGAGTGCGAGAACAAAGCCTAAATCTGAGGAATTGTAACGAAGGAAAAAGCAATGGCAGGCGGCGTTCTTGAGGGCAAATTTGCATTGATTACGGGTGGTTCACGCGGGATGGGTCGGGAAATGGCGATCGCTTATGCCAAAGCAGGTGCCGCCGGTATCGCGATTACCGCGGCTCCAGGAACCGACGAACAAACTTCTGAAATCCAGGACGAACTTAACGAGGTTCTTGCCGCCGTTGAGGCTGAGGGTGGCAAATGCATTACTTTGCTTGGTGATGTCGCGAGTGCTGAAGATTGTATCCGGGTTGTTGAGGAGACGGTTAAGGCATTCGGTGCCCTGCATATTCTGATTAATAATGCTGGAAAGTCAGGCCGCTATGTTCATGCCGGCGATGGATCACTGTCGATATCCGATGTTGATCCCGCTGGATTCAAAGATGTTATCGATACCAATATCCTTGGTCCGTACCTGATGACTCATGCTGCCTTCAAACATCTTCAGGCGGCGGGCTGGGGACGCGTTATCAATATCTCCAAGCGTACGGATTCTATGCATCGCTCCGCGATTACGCCCTACGGCCCGTCAAAAGCGGCCATAGAAGCTGCAACGATTGCCTGGGCAGAGGCTATGTACGGTTCCGGCATTACGTTCAATGCGCTGAGCCCAGGTGGGTTGGTGGATACAAAATTCGCAACTGGCTTAATGGATGGTAGAGGGCTCGATCCGAGGGTCATTGGACCGATGTCTGTGTGGCTCGGGTCTGAAGCCTCAAACGATACGACAGGCTGCCGATTTGTTGCGGAAAATTGGGATGATAGTTTGCCGGTTGATGACGCCGCAGAAGGTTGTCGCGAACGCGCGATCTTTACGACGCCAAAACGAGAAACGCCGCTGGAAAAAGCGTGGCGCGAACCGAGTAGCTAATCCGCCTGATTCTTGGCTTGAAAGGCGGTACGGAATATTTGTCGCCGTGCCGCGAGGTCAAAATCGCGCTTATAGGCTGTTGGCGGTTCAACGGTCACCCGGGCCCATAGAAACCGCGGGCCCGGTGCGTCGGTGATAAACTGAGCCGCTTCGGCAAACTGATTAGGTGAATCGATTTCCAGTACGGAGGGGATGCCAGCGCCTTCCGCCATGATAGCGAGATTCGTACGCCGAGAAGTGTGACCCAGTTGTCCGCCGGTTTCGGCATGCATGCCGTTATCGATACAGATGATCGTAAAGTTATTCGGCATCATCGACGCGACGGTGGCAAGCGAGCCGATACCCATCATTAATTCGCCATCGCCCGCGACGGACAAGACGTGTTGCGTCGGCGCGGCAAGGGCAACGCCAAGCCCCATAGAAACGGTAGATCCCATGGCGCCTGCCATCGTGAACAGGTTTGCACCGTCATCGGTTAAACCGGCGGTGTCTTTGGAGGCCCCGGCCAGACCTGAAACAATCAGGAAATCATCCGGGTTCGGCAGGAGGTTGGGGAGTAAGTCACGGCGGTTAATAGTGCTCATATCAAAAAGCCTTTGCGCCTAGGAATTTCTGAGTAAAGACAAGAGCGACGCCTTGTCCACCTGTATAGGCCGCGGAGATCGCCGCTTCAGTGGCATGCTCCAGCTCGTCTTCGCGGTCGACTTCAATGATGAGAACGCCCATGGCTTCGAGGATCGGAATGACTGCCTGGCCCATGGGATACTGCCAGTGGTTTTCTTCGCCATAATCGCCACGCATGGTGACGATCATTAACATCGGAAAGCGACCACCTTTGACGAGTGACAGATAGTTCGGGCAATTGCCGACGCCGGATGATTGCATACAGACAACGCCACGCTGCCCGACCAGATCGACACCGGCGCAGACGGCAACGCCTTCTTCTTCGCTGGTCAGTAAAACTGTGCGGGTTTCATTATGTTCGTCCGCCATTTTTATGATGTCGGTGTTGCCGAAATCGGGGACATAGCTAAACAACGTAACATCAGCCTCAACCAATTTGTCAAAGACCAGTTTTGACCAAGTCTCTCTGTCGGGAGCTTGCATAGGTTTTTACTTCAATTGAAAAATATTGTCTCTTTGTCTCATGCAGTTTGCGCCGGAGCAAGACCCGCCAAGCCTAGCTGTGAACGGCTTCCGCATAGGCGACACCATCTTCGAGTTTGATGTCGTCAAACAGGTCGCGTTCATGCATCCAGCTCTGTGTCCGTTCAAACATTTCCTGCGTATAGGGCTGCGGCACAACGCGTTCGCCGTTGCCAAACCGTCGGACATCAACCTGGTCGACATAGCGGTCCGGAATTTCGGTCAGAAAGTATTTTTTGTATTTCTCCGGCTCGGCATCAATATCGGTTTGGGCCCGGATTAAGCCCCGCATGTATTTCTCAACATTGTCCGGGTCGGCGTCATTGGCAAACATAAAAGCCATCATGAAAGTCGTTGAAACAATACGGCGAAACCCTTTTTGCTCCATGAGATAGAGCTGCGGTCCCCAAACATTCACGGCCGGAATTTTGCGAGCGATGGCGGCATCAACGCGTGACCAGCTGGTGCCGACAAATTTCAAGGCGATGTCTTTTGGGTCGAGGAAAGATTCCAGTGCTTGTTGTGCTGAATAGTGACTGCCAGAATGAAATCCAACGGCAACATCAATATTGGCTAGATCATCCGGAACCAGGACATCGGAGTCGCCTGGAACAACGATGGCGGCGTCGCAAATACTGTAGGCTTTGCCGTACATAACGCCAGTGTTGAGCTTGGCTGACTGGTTTACGGTCCAATGGCATGCGCAGCTAACATCGCCAGCATCCTCAACGGTACCTTTGCGCCCGCCGCCATCGGCATAGCGTTCAAAAGCGCCGTGCAGATTGTCTTTGATCGGGGCGTCGGAGGTCGCTTCGGGTAGCATATCGACGGTCTTGTAGCTGGCGTCGATGTTGAGAAAGTAATCCAGTCCCTCATCGGCAAAATAGCCTTTTTCGTCGGCGACCCAGTCATTAAGTCTGCCATGTGGTTGGATGGTGAACTTGGCCATGGAATGTCCTTTAAACTGCTTTCTACTAGTTGAATAGCGCGTCGCCGCGTGGTGAACTCCTACCCAACATTTGGTGCCCAATAGTGTACTACTAAAATAACAGGATTGGGAGGCTTCCGTGAAACTGACCTTGAGCATTGCGACAGACGTAAACCCACGGACCCGCCCAATCATGGATGGTTCTGTCGAGGTGGATGGTGTCGATTTAATCCATACGCCTTTACATCCTTCTGAAATGTTCTGGCGTCAGCTTAAATTCGGCGATTTTGATATCTCCGAGATGTCGTTCTCGTCGCTGATCAAGGCGGTCGCTCGCGGGGATGACAGCTGGGTTGGTATACCGGTCTTTACCACCCATCATTTCTTTCAGAACTGGATCGTCATTCGCAAGGATGCGGGGATCGAGAAGCCCGAAGATATGCGGGGCAAACGCGTCGGTGTGCCAGAGTTCCAGCAAACCGCTGCCCTTTGGTCGCGCGGTATTCTCAAACACGAATTCGGGGTTGATCAAACCGAGATGGAATATTTCATGGAGCGTTTGCCGGAGACGAGCCATGGCGGGGCGACAGGGTTCGAAGCGCCCCCCGGCGTCACGGTTAATCAAATCCCGATTGAAAAGAACATTGGGCAAATGCTGCTCGATGGCGAGCTTGATGCGACGCTATTATATCTTAATAACCCGAACCTGGTTGATCGGAGCTCCGCCGATCTGGAGAGCCACCCAAATTTTGGGCCGCTTTTTCCTGATCCTGAGGCCGAGAGTCTGCGCTATTTCCGTAAGACCAATATCTATCCGATCAACCATACGATGGTGATCAAGCGCGCATTGGCGGAGGAGCATCCTTGGTTGTTGCTCAATATCCTCAAGGCTTTGAACGCGGCAAACGAGTTGGCCAACCAGCAACGTCTGGAACACATCGACTATTATCGGGCATCAGGGCTGATATCGCAGGAGGCTTATGACGCGCTGTGTGAGCCTCTTCTACAACATGGCATCAAGGCCAACCGGGAAACGCTGGAAGCGGCGACATTGTATTCTTATGAACAGGGGCTCACGCCAAGACAGGTTGCGCTTGACGAAGTATTCGCTAAAAACACCATGGATCATTAAGACCCGCGACGCTTAACTAGCTTGAAAAGTATTTTTTGTGATTGAAACGCAATTTCTTGGCGTGCCAGACGTCGACGCCTGGATTTTCTTCGGCCTATCGATTACGGCGTTTTTTACATCGATCGTAGGTGTCGTGACCGGTACTGCGGGCGGATTACTTCTGCTCGCGGTCATGGCGTTCTTTTTTGAGCCTGCGACGCTGTTGCCTTTGCATACGATCATCATGCTGCTCACTTCGGTACACATGGTCTTCATGTTCTGGCGGCATATTCTAAAGGCCACAGTGCTGCCATTTCTCGCCGGATCGATCGTCGGGGCAACGTTGGGCGCAAATATCTTCATCGCGCTCTCGGCTGCTATTTTGCAGGGCATCATCGGGATTTTTATTCTTATTCTGACCTGGCTGCCAAAAATCACGACGGCTGGGGGCGAACGAAAACGGTTCGCGGTCGTGGGGTTTGTCGTCACTTTTTTAGGAATTTTTGTCAGTGCAACGGGGACACTGTTAGCGTCCTTTATTGCGAGTGCCGCACCGACGCGGCAAAATCATGTGGCGACGATGGGGGCCTTGATGGTTTGCAGCCATGTGACCAAGATCGTTGCCTTTGGTGTGCTTGGGATCGCCTTGTCCGCTTATGTACCGCTGATGATTTCGATGGTCGCAGGCGCGGCGTTGGGCAATTGGGTCGGCAGCAAGATGCTCGACCGGATGCAGGAACAGATTTTCCGCACCATTTTCAAAATCCTGCTGACCGTTCTCGGCTTACGCCTGATCTGGATCGGTCTCAGAGGGCTCGGCTGGTTCTAGCCTTACATACTCCGGAAGCAGTTTAAGACCGCATCACGTGAGATTTTGGCAATTTCTGCGTCATAGGCTGGCTTGCCGGGGGTCGAGAAGTTATGCGCGTGACCTTCATACACCGCGATTTCGGCATTTACGTGATTTGCATAGGATACCTTAATCGCGTTGACTTCTTCCATCGGGATTGAATTATCGATACTGCCAAAATGGTAGCTCACGGGGCAAGTGATGTTCTTGGTCTCATCAAGGTGTAAGCCGATCTTTGTGCCGTGAAAGGCGCCAACAGCGCCTACGTCAAGCCGTGCCGCACAAAGATGCGCATAGCGGCCGCCAAAGCAGTATCCGACAACAGCGATCTTACCGTTGCAGTTAGGGTGGGTTTTGAGATCATTGATGATGTCTTCAATATCAAGCATGCCTTGTTCTGCATCAAACGCTTTGTAACGAGCCTGTGCGATGGCCATGTCCGACGTTGGTCCGGGGTGTTGGCGCCAGAATATATCGGGCATGGAGACGACAAATCCATCCGCAGCCCACGCGTCTCCTAGCTTCTGATTAGTTTCGTCAGCCCCTGAAATTGCGGTGATATAGAGCAGGCCAGGATATTTCCCATCACCATCTGGTGCGGTCAGGTACCCGTCGAAGGCTTCGTTGTTGCGCGTGGTGTATTTGATGTCCTGGCTACGCATAGTGTTTAGTTCCTGATTAGGCGTTGAATAGGGGTAGAACGGCACCGGCAGCTGCAAACATCTCGGCGTCTTTATTCTGGAAGCCAATGAGCTGCAAACCGAGTGGCAATCTCTGGGTTTCGAGAACTGGCAATGAGACAGCCGGGACACCGAGTAATGACGTGCATACTGTGAAGTTGGGATCACCAGTCCAGCCGAGGCCTTCCGGTGCTGCATCGGGCGCGGAGAGCGTGACGCAGACATCGCAATGATCTTCCAGCTTCGCGAAAATTGCGCGAATTTCGTTACGGCGTTCCAGCATTCCTCGGAATTCGTCTTGAGACATGGTTTCTGACTCTGCCAGCCGTTCACGGGCGCCATCGCTGAGCTTATTCGCCTCCATGTCGCGGGCGTAGGTATTCAACGGCCAGCGGCCTTCCCAGGCATTGATGCTGCGGGAGAGTGGGTTTGATTCTGAAATTGCCTGCTCGGCCTCTTCGACGGCGGCATTACTGGAGCGGTCGATTACTGTAATCCCGGCAGCTTCCAGTGTATCTCGCGCTGATTGCAGCTGCTGTTTTGCTTCGTCGGTCGCGAGTTCCCAGCCAGCGGTTTGCAGCAGGGCCACAGTCTTTGGCTTACTAGCACTGGGCAAATGCATTGGGCCTGTAAGGCCGACATAGCCCGCATCACCTCCGGCGCGTGACGACATTTCGCGGGCCATGACCCAGGTATCTGTCAGCGTTGCGGCGATCACGCCGGTGCAACTCTGGCTGAAACCGTCGAAGCTGCCACCACGATTGATACCGCCGACGCTAGGTTTGAAACCATACGCGCCACAATAGCTTGCGGGGCGGATTATTGAACCGATTACCTGTGATCCTGTACCACCGGCGAGCATGCCAGAACCAACGGCGGCAGCGGAGCCACTGCTTGATCCGCCGGGTGTACGGTCTGTGTCATAGGGGTTGCGGGTGCCTCGGGGCTGGGTCGCGGCGAATTCAGTGGTAACAGTCTTGCCAACAACAACAGCACCGGCTTCGCGGAGCGCAACGACGGCGGCGCAGTCCCGACCCATCTTCCAGCCTTCGAACAGAGGCGAGCCTTGTTCGGTGACCATATCGGCGGTTTCCATGACGTCTTTGACACCGATTGGCATGCCATCGATAGGAGAGAGAGGATTGCCAGCTTTCCAGCGGGCAGTGGCTTCATCCGCTGCGGCGCGGGCACCATCGAGATTGGTCGCAACGAAAGCGCCGATAGTTCCCTCATGAGCGTCGATCACCGCGATACACCGTTCGAGGTAATGTCGTGGCGTATCGGTGCCATCGGCAAAGGATGCGGTTGCAGCGTGAAAGGGGCGGACTTTGGGATCGATGCCAGCGGCCATGATAGTTCTCTCTTTGTTAAATTAAATGCTGTGTTTAACCGACTAGGTCATGCGTGCCTTTGGCAAACAGTTCCTCGACGCTGAATTTACGGGGTGTGATGAGCTGATCGAAAGCGGTTTGGGTCAACGCTTCGAGCGCTGGCCGATTTGGTTCTATACCGTAAGGGAACGGGTCGCCCTTAACGCCTTCTTCCAACTCAACTGTCAGTGTATCTTCCTTGGACAGGTCGCCGCCGCGATTGATTGACGATAGATAGGCTTCCTTTGAAGACTTCAAGGCGTTGAACAAATCGACGGCAAGGTCCGGATACTGCTCAAGAAGCTCGTCTCTAACGACGATGCCGTGATTACACGGATAAACACCGGAATTGTGATAGGAGGCAAAGCCAGCGGCTTTGGGGTCGCCAATCAAAGGCTGAACACCGTCGACAGGTTCTGGCAAGGTGCCGATGGCCCCAACGATTTCTCTGTTGGCGAACAGGTCTTTGAAGTCCTTACCCATCGAATTGTAA
Source organism: Alphaproteobacteria bacterium UBA2964 (assembly GCA_905182615.1). GTDB lineage: Bacteria > Pseudomonadota > Alphaproteobacteria > MPNO01 > UBA2964 > UBA2964. The sequence continues at coordinate 18,141 of CAJJCG010000036.1, forward strand.
TCCGCGAAAGACGGTAGCTCGAATTCAGCGACATGTTCATCGTCAGTGCAAGTCCAGTGAACCTTGCTCAAATCGACGTCATATTCAGAGCTCAGGACATAGCGTGCCCAAACGCCCGTGGTAACCGTGTAGCCTCTCACGATACCGGCGGTTTTGCCCTCCATATCCTTAGGCACGCTCAATCCGGCATTTGCATCGACGTGGATTGCCTGATGATGAAAATTTCGAGTTATGAAGAGAGGGAGGGCGGTGAATTTTTTGCCAACTGCTTTGGCCGCGAGGTAGGTCGTAAAAGGCATTTCGCAGATGTCATAAGCGAGTTCTCGCACCATTTTTCGGGCAAATACTAAAATGTTTTCTGCTTCGGGAAACTCCAGCTCCAGCCCTTCATTGATCGTTGTTCTGGTCTTCATTTCGCGCATGAGCCCGTAGCTGCGAGTGGGCACTACTAATTTTGGCATTGGTCATCCCTCAATCTTCTTGAAATTTGATATCTCTGCTTACAGCAAATTGGGCTCGGCAGCAAAGTGCGCGAGCCGTCGTTTCAGTGTTTGAAACTGGACAAACACCCAGATTTCCCGGCAAAATGCCCACAACGAATGAATAGCAACTGGCAGAGCAGGGAGTCTTAACGATGGTTAGCAATATCAACGCCTTTGACGGCGACGGTCATGTTGAAGAGTGGGAAGAGACATTTTCGGACAAATATCTTGATGCCGAATTCCGTGATCGTCGCCCGGTTGTTATCGAAACTGGTGAGAACGAGCGCGATTACAAATGGTTGATCGAAGGCGAAACGTTCCGCATCGGTGGCTCGCCCTCCAGTAAAAGTGGTGTCGTCTCGCTGGAATACGAAAAGATGTCCAAATGGCGTGGCTCGCACGAGAGCGGTGAGTTCCACAGTGCGCAGCATCGCCTCGAGGTGATGGATGCCGAAGACACACTAATTTCGGTCAATTATCCGACACTACTTTTGCAATGGCCGGTCGCTAAAGACCCCAAGCTCAATCAAGCGCTGACTCGCTCCTATAACAACTGGGTTGCTGATATTTCTAGTCAGGCGCCGGACCGGCTGAAGTGGGTCACGGTTATTTGCCCCAGCGATCCGGAAGAGGCCGCGCGGGAAATGATCCGCACTCAAAAGATGGGCTCTGTCGGTGTCATGGTGCTTGGTGACTACAATGAAAAAGGCCTGGACCACCCGGATTTTGAGGTTATCTGGCAGACTGCGAATGATATAGGCATGCCGGTCAATGTGCATCCGGGGACGGGTGCGTTGAAGGCATGGGAAGAATATCCCAGCGTCGCCGCCGATCAGTTCCTCATGTCGGTGGTGCGTGGTTTTAAGACTATTTGCAGCTCCGGCATTCTGGATCGCTATCCAGACGTCAAAGTCTCCTTCCTGGAGACTGGCTGTACTTGGGTCGATTTTGCTATCGAGGTGATGGATTTCACCCTTGATAGTATTCGCGAGCGTATCAAGCATGATGCCTTGCGAGCTGAGCATATGCCGATCATCGAGCGCGGTTTACCGAAGATGACGCCAGAGGAATACATCAAAGCTGGCCGTATCTTTATCGGTTTTGAGGTCGATGATGATCTGCTGCCCTATATGGTCAACAAATATGGGACGGATTGCTGGGTCTATGCCAGCGATATCCCGCATGCGCATCGCCTGGTAAATTCACCGAAACACGTACTCAACCGGGATGACGTTCCAGAAGACGCCAAGGCAAAGATTCTGTGGCAAGGCACGGCCAAACTTTATGGTCTTAATCTGGACGCAGCGAATACTGCCGCGGCCTGACTAACGCGCCTTTAGGGTGCACAGTCTGGAATTTTACGGTGATGTGTCGCCTGTTCGTAGGCATAGGCGAAGTTGATCATATTCGCATCGTCATAGGGCCGGCCAAGGAAGGTAATGCCACCGGGTAGATTGTCGGTGGTGAAACCTGCTGGCACGACGACAGACGGTACGAATATCAGGAAGGTATTGATGTGCGGCGCACCCCATTGGTCAATATGGGGCGGGTTTATGCCGTCTTTGATTAATGTCGGCTGATGCTCGACCGCCTTATGGACGAAGGCATCGAGGTTATAATCTGCCATGGTCGCGAGGAAGCGGGTCATCAGCATGTCACGGGCATGCAGATATTCGCCAAATTCCTTGCTGGTATCCTCGTTTTTCCAACGCGTGCGCACGCCATGAACGGTTTCCTGAAACAACGGTGAGGCCATGATTTCAGCGCGTGTCTTGAAGGGTGTATTGGCACCGCCAGCGGCATAATCTGCAAAGGATTGGTTTTCCTCGGTATTGTTCCGGGCGCGCTTGTCCAACAGATCATTCATGCCGGGGATTTCAACGGGGTCGACAATCACCGCCCCTGCGTCAGCAAGCTCACCGACCGCACGGTCGAATAGGGCAGTAATCTTGGCAAAGTCATCTGACTCCGGTTCGGTCCGATGGCCCATCGGTGTCCGCATAATACCGATCCGTTTGCCCTTCAAAGCATCCTTATCCAATAGATCAGCATAGCTTTCGGGGGCTTTGCCGACGCCACGGGCGGTGACGGGATCAGCCGCGTCATAGCCAACCATACAATCTAGTGTCTTCGCCATATCCGTTACTGTGCGCGACATCGGGCCAAGCGCCCCGTTGGTCATCGGCCACCCGGCATAGACGCCATGACGGCTGACAAGACCTGCCGTAGGACGCATTCCGGCGACGCCATTCCAGATCGAAGGGCGGCGGATGGAGGCAAAACCTTCCTGACCGATACAAACAGTCGCGAAATTGGCAGAAACAGCAGCGCCTGAACCGCCTGAAGATCCACCGGCGGTACGTTCCAAATCATAGACGTTGCGGGTCGAGCCATAGAGAGAGCCATGGGCATCGCCCGCACCCATCTCGCCCAGCGTTGCCTTGCCGATGAAGATTGCGCCAGATTCTTTGAGCTTGGTAGCAATCGTGCAATCGCGGCCCGGGTTATGGTCTTTGAACAAAACCGAACCCATGGTCGTTGGCATGCCATCGACATCCGCCTGATCTTTCATCAGCAGGGGGATACCGTGCAACGGTCCCACCATTCCGCCATCGGCCAGGGCTTTATCCAGCCGGTCGGCATCATCTAGTGCGTTCGGATTTATCGAGATGACCGAGTTAATTTGCGGCCCGTTTTTGTCATAGGCTTCGATCCGGTCGAGATACATCTGCACCAGTTGCCGTGCGGTCAGGCTACCATCCTGATAGGCGGCATGAATATCAGCGATTGTGGTATCAACTACATCGAAAGTACTAGATGAAGACATATCGATAAATCCTTATAAATATTATATATTATTTTTATATTCGTTTTCGCGTTGTAGCTCTAGCTGACGTAGCGCACCACGCTGAATTTTTCCCGTTGGAGTGTGTGGCAGCTCGTCGACAAACTCAATAGCACGAGGATATTTGAAGGCGGAAATTTGTGATTTGACGAAGTTCTGCATCTCCCTAACCAACTCGTCTCCAGCCGCGCTCTTATCGCGTAATTCAATGAAGGCTTTGACAATTTGACCTCGGTCTGCATCCGGGGATCCGACGACGGCAACTTCACGGATCGCGGCATGTTCCATTAGGATCGCTTCGACCTCCAGCCCAGAAACGTTATAGCCGCCGGTCAGGATCATATCGTCGGTCCGGGCTTCGTAAGAGAAATAGCCTTCTTCATTACGAATACAGAGATCGCCGGATAGGTTCCAGCCGTCGCGGATATAGGCCTTTTGGCGGTCAATATCATCGAGATAGCGGCAGCCATTGGGACCTTTGACGATCATCTGGCCGACTTGGCCGGGGGCGGTATCGTTAAAGTTCTCATCAACTACGCGGACTTCAAAGCCGGGGACGGCGGTGCCGATAAGCCCGGGCCGGATATCGTCGCCGGAGGCGGAGATAAAGATATGGAGTAATTCGGAAATACCGAGCCCGTTGATAATCCTGACACCAGTTTTCTCTTCCCAGCTATGGAATACGGCGGGGGCCAGTGGTTCACCACCGGCGATACACAGTCGGAGCGATGAGGTGTCATATTTGTCGATCTCATCGAGCATGAGCTTGTAGCCGGAGGGCGTTGAGAAACAGACCGTTGCCTTGTGCTTCTCAATGGTCTGCAGCAACACTTCTGGAGTTGCCCGTTCGACGACAACAGTTGAAGCGCCGAACCGCATGGTGTCGGTCATATAGGCGCATAGACCATACAAAAAGGCGATTTGTGGGCTACCACAGACAATGTCGTCAGGTTGGATTTTGACCACATAGCGGATGAAGGTGTCAGCAACAGCGAGAATATCGCGATGGAAATGCAGCGTACCTTTGGGCGTGCCCGTTGATCCTGATGTAAAGCCAATAACACAGGGATCATCTGCGGATGTATCCACATTGTCGAAGGTGACGGATTTTGTAGCCATCGCTTTATTCAGTGATTTGGCATCTTGTTCGCCGAAATAGAGAATATCTCTTAGGTCATCGGTTTTCTTGCCAGCGGCGTCGATGTCGTCCGCCAGCTTGATGTCAGAAATCGCCAGATTTACCTTGGCTTTCCCAATCATATAGACCAGCTCGCGTTCACGAAGCACTGGCATGGTTGCGATCGCGATGCCGCCTGCTTTGAGTACGGCGAACCATGAAGCGATGAGCATGGGGTGATTACCAGATCGTAAGATAACCCGCTCACCGGGGACCATGCCGTAATCCTCGACCAAGACATTCGCGATCTGATTGGCGCGCTCCATCAGATCGTTATATGTCCAGATATCGTCGCCGAAATAGATCATCGGTTTATCGGCACAGCCACCTGCGACCATCTTGTCCAGCAGTTCCGTCGCCACATTCATCCGCTCGGGATAAGCAGCAAGTTCGGGCAGGACAGAGTAGTCCATTTCCGGCCACATCTCTTTAGGCGGCATATTGTCGATGATGAAAGTGTCGGTGTGAGCTGTGGACATTAAAACGCAGAACCTCTTTTTGCAGAATATCGCGTGCACATTAGTACAAAAAGGGTTGGTTGGCACTGGGGCGAATGATAGCTTGCGCGCCAATTTACGAAACGGGAAAAAATGAATCCGCTTATTCAGCTAGAATTGATCCGTGAATCCCTCGTTGCGGTGGTTAACGAGATGCGCGCCAATATCATCCATTCGTCCTACGCGGCGATCATCTACGAGGGGCATGATTTCTCCTGTGCGCTGATGTCTGCCGATGGCCGACAGGTGGCGCAGGGACTGGCCGATCATCCCATTCATATCTTTGCCGTCCCGTATTCAACACGTGAAGTCGTGAAAGTGTTTAAAGACGATATTCACGAGGGCGATTTGTTTCTGCATAACGACCCCTATACCGGTGGTACGCATCTGAACGATGTGTTGTTGCTGCACCCCGTATTCAACGAAGGAAAACTGGCGCTTTTTGCCGCGATGCGTTGCCACTGGAACGATGTCGGTGGCATGACACCGGGATCGCTTTCTGGCCGAGTGAAAGAGATTTATCAGGAAGGTATCCGCATTACCCCGACGCGGATCTGTGAAAAGGGCGTGATGAACCAGGCCGTTCTTGATGCCCTGTTTAATAATATGCGCGGTCCTGAAGAACGTATTGGTGACTTTAACGCCATGCTCGGGACGGGCCGTAAGGCAGCGGAACATCTGCAGCGGCTTTTTGAACGGTTCGGTGGCGATGCGCTGATTGATGGTGTGGAAGCGCTGATTGATCGTTCAGAACGGCAGATGCGCTCGCGTATTTCCGACTGTCCGGACGGGGATTACTTCGCTGAAGGTTACATTGAAAGCGATGGATCGAATCCTGATCCGCTCGTGATTCGGCTTAAGCTCACTGTTGCGGGTGATTCGATCAACGCTGATTTCACCGGCACATCGGCCCAAACCAATGGCCCAACCAATTGCGGACCAGCCATGGCGTTCAATGCTGTCGGCACGATCGTCAAAGCATTCCTCGACCCCAAGACACCAATTAATAACGGCTCGTTTAATCCGATCAGCGTCACGGCACCGGAGAAGAGCTTTATCAATGCCCGCGAAACGGCGCCTTGCGGTGGGATGGCCGAAGTTAAATTCCTGATTGATTCCGTTGTTGCCGCCGCCATGGGGCAGGTGGTCCCAGAGATGACCGTTGGTGATCTCAAAGGTGGGGCGAACCATATCCATATCGCGGGGCCTCGCGAAGATGGCGGGACCTACATCCATTATGAATGGCCAGCTGGTGGTACCGGCGCGTCTGTTGGTGTCGATGGCAGTAACGCTGTGCGGAGTTATAACGAAGGCGATTTCAACTCGATCCAGTCTGTTGAAACGGTTGAGTCACAATATCCGCTGCGGGTCGAACGTTGTGAGATTAGAACCGGCGCCTGCGGTGATGGTGCGAACCGTGGTGGCTTTGGTCTGCGACGCGAATTGCGGGTTCTTGATGAGACCGCGATGCTGTCTGTGTTATCTGAGAAAAATGTCATCCCGCCATACGGCGTTGCCGGTGGCAGCAACGGTGCGGCAAACCGGTTTGTTGTTGAACGCGATGGCAAGGTTATTCAGCCCTCTGATGTACCGGGCAAGGTTTCCGGTTTTGCGCTCAGTACTGGCGATATTGTCCGTGAAGAAACGGCTGGTGGTGGCGGATTTGGTGATCCGTTGACCCGTGATCCTGCTTTGGTAGCCGACGATGTTGAGTTAGAATATCTGACCGTAGATCAGGCAGAGGCGCGCTATGGCGTTGTTTTTGCTGCTGGTGGTGCCGTTGACGCAGCAGCAACCGCGGCAAAACGAGAGGCTTTGGCGGGGGCACGGGAAACCGTGACGCTCGAGATAGCCAATGAAGACGATATCGACGGCCCACGTCGCCGTATTGCTGTTCCTTCAACTTTGGCAAACAATCTGGGCATTTCGGACGGTGACTTGGTCGAATTGCGTGGCAAGGCGGTAGCGCCGCTACGCGGCTGGGCTCGCGTTACTAAAGCTACGGATTCTTTACTTTCCATTGGTCCAGCAGGTATGAGGCTTTTGAATGCTGATCCCGGTGACGGGATAGAGATACGTGCTGTCCATGCAGCTCCGGAAGGAGTGCTGTCATGACCGATAGTTCACAGCGTTATCTTGTCGGCATCGATGTTGGCGGAACCTTTACCGATATCCTCTGCCTTGATATTGAAAACCAGACCTTATTGTCCGCGAAGACGCCGTCACTGCCCGGTAAGCAGTGGGAAGGCGTGCTGAATGCACTCGGCGAACTGGGTATTGCACCCGCTGATATTCGGGCCTTTGTGCATGGCACAACGATTGCCACCAACGCCTTACTTGAACGCAAGGGCGCCAAGACGGCCCTCATCACGACCGAAGGGTTTCGGGACACGCTGGAGATCGGCCGGACCCGTCGTTTGATCGGCGGCTTGTTCGATATCAAGTTCGTGCGGCCTAAACCGCTTGTTGACCGGCGGCTGCGGATCGAGGTTCCTGAACGGACTGCCGCAGATGGCGAAGTTCTCAATGACATTGCCGATTTTGATTTTGGGCCGCTGGCCGAACGATTGAAATCCGAAGGCGTTGAGGCCGTTGCCATTGGTTTCGTGAATGCCTATGCCAATGACAAGACGGAGCGTGATGCGGCTGCTGCTCTGGGTAAGCTGCTCGGTGATGTTCCGGTTTGTCACTCGACGGATGTCGTTGCCGAACAGGGTGAATTCCATCGCTTCTCGACATGTGTCCTGAACGCTTATCTGACACCAGTGGTTATCAAGTATCTTGAGACACTCGCTGGCGAACTCAACGATAAGGGTGTTAAGGCGCCGGTGAACATCATGGGCTCCAACGGTGGGGCCATGACCCTGCCGCAGGCCGCCAAGTTTGCCGCCGGGACATTCCTGTCTGGACCGGTTGGTGGCGCAGGCGGTGCCGTTCGTATCTGTGAGATGGCAGATGTGCAGGACTGCATCACGTTTGATATGGGCGGCACGTCGACTGACGTTGCGCTGATCTATCAGCGGACACCGCGGATCAGCCACGACAATCAGATTGATGCCTACCCGTTGCAGGTGCCGCAGCTCGATATTCACACAATCGGTGCCGGTGGTGGTTCCATTGCCTGGGTTCAGGACGATGGCACTCTCGAAGTCGGCCCGCAAAGCGCTGGTGCCCTGCCGGGTCCAGCTTGTTATGGGCGTGGCGGAACGGAACCAACGATTTCGGATGCCAATCTGGTTCTGGGTCGTTTGCCGACTGAACGTTCGCTTGCTGGTGGTTTACAGCTTGATAAGGCAGCTTCTGAAGCGGCCTTTGCCGCGCTCGCTGAAAAGCTCGGTGATGGCGATATTGTACCGCTTGCTGATGGTGTTCTCCGGATTGCAGTCGCCAAGATGGCCGGTGCTGTTCGGGAAGTGTCCGTTCATCGTGGGTTTGATCCACGTGACTTTGCGTTGCTTGGGTTTGGTGGTGCCGGACCGATGCATGTCTTCCTCGTCGCAGAGGAATTGGCTGTGCCGCAAGTGATCGTGCCGCGCTATCCAGGGCATCTTTCTGCGCTTGGCCAGCTACTGGCTGATCAGCGACTGGATTCAGTACGCGCCTGGGGCGGTAAGCTCAGTGCCGTTGACCCGGTGGAGCTCAAAGTCCCAGCGAATGAGATGAAGCTTGATGCCAGCAAGTCGCTTTCAGAAGCTGGCTTTGGTTCAGATAAGCAAACGCACACCTTCACGGTGGATATGCGCTATGTCGGTCAGTCTTATACGCTGTCCGTGCCGACGGATGAGAATGCTGCCGATTGGGACGGCGTCCGTAAGGCTTTTGCCCAACGTCATACGGAAACGTTTGGCCATGCTGATGAAAATAATGATGCCGAGATCGTCAATATCCGGCTGGTTTCGCTGGGGATCGTTGATAAGCCGACGCTTGCATTTACCAGTGGTGACGGCACTGATTTGATCGTCGAAGAACGCAAAGTCTGGTTTGGTGATGGTTGGAGAGACTGCCCAATCTATAACCGGGACCGGATGGAGGCGGGCTTCTCTCTCGTCGGCCCCGCGATCATCGAAGAAGCCGGTGGCACTTCTATCGTTCCGCCAGACTGGAAAGTGACCGTTCTGGAAGCCGGCTCTCTGGATTGCCGCAACCCACAGGTCAGCAGTTAACAATGGCGATCCTGCCGACACGGGGCCTTGGCCTTATCGTTTCGGCCGGCAACCGCACGGTTGAGCCCTATTTCAGGGAATTTGGTCCCACTAACTTGGGTGTATTTTCTACACGCATGCGCATGGGCTCCGGCGGGAACAGGACCCTTGATGAAATTGCCGAAGACGCAATCGTAGCAGGGAAGCTCCTTACCGATGCAAAAGTCGATGTGATTTGTTTGCAGGGCACGGGGATTATGATGGAGCGCGGCTCTTCAGGTGAAGCCGAATTGATTGCCTCCATCTGTAAAGCCACATCAACGCCGACCTATACCGCGACACAGGCAGCTATCGAGGCGCTTCAGGCTTTGGAGTTGAAGAAGATCGTCCTGATCCATCCGCTTGGCGAAACGCCGATGGCACGTGAACAAGCCTATTTGGAAGGGCTTGGTATCTCCGTAACGCATTCCGTGGGAAGAGGTGGACGCGAGCAATCGGCGTCAATACCGCTACAAGCCTGGGTCGACCTCGCCAAACAGAATGATCGACCGGATGCTGATGGTTTTTTCCTGAGCGGTTCCAACACCACAATGTTTGAGGCGATTGCGCAGATTGAAAGCGAGCTCGGCAAGCCCGCGGTAACCAGTGTTCAGGCATCGCTCTGGGCAGGTATCCGGCGTGTCCTTGGCATGGGGAACGCCTATGAGTCGTTGCCCGCGGGCGCAGGCAAGCTCTTTACCGTCGGCTAAGGCAGCATTATCACGCCGCCATTGATGGCGACTGCCTGACCGGTAACAAACGCCGTGTCTGGACCCAACAGAACTGCGACCATTCCTGCCAGATCATCCGGGTGACCAACACGACCGAGCGGCACGCCTTTGCCGCGCTCACGCAGATTTTCTAGCGTGACGCCACCAGCTTCCAACGGCTGGCGGGTTTCCGAGACACCAGGAATAATCGCGTTAACGCGAATGCCATTGCTGGCCCATTCCTGTGCTAGCGTTTTGGTCATCGCAATGATACCCGCTTTGGAACAGGCGTAGTGAATGCCGTTCTTGGCGCCTTCAATTGCCCGGCCAGATGACAGGCTGATAATATTGCCGCGTCCATTTTTAAACATTGTTGGCGCGAAGGCCTGGGCTGTCAGAAATGACCCTGTGAGGTTCACTGCTAACGTCCGGTTCCACATCTCCAGCGGGACTTCCGCAGCAGGGGACCTTGGATGAATGCCTGCATTGTTGATGACAGCGTAAACGGTTCTAAATTTGTCGAGGACGGCCGCTGCAGCAGAGGAGATATTATCAGCATCGCCCATATCGCAATGAAAGAACTCCGCCTCGATGCCGATCGCTCGGCACGCGGCAGCGGTTTCTTCGCCCTCATCGTCGACCACATCCCAGACGGCGAGCTTGGCGCCTTCGCGGGCCAACCGCAGCGCAATAGCGCGGCCAAACCCACGGGCGGCACCGGTGACGACAGCAACATCGCCTTGTTTCAGCCCGTCACGGATAATTTCACTGCCGCCTTGTTCGATAGCATCATCGAGCTCAGAAGAATTTATGCCGGTCACAATTTCCTCCTTAAAGAAGCCGGGAAGGGGCGTCGTCAGGCGGCGTTACATCGAACGCATTCGCGGTGCAGCAGGTCATCGCGAATGATCCGATCTTTGCCACCAGAGCAACCAATTCGACCTCGGAAAAGGCCCTTTCAGCTTCGGCATAGGTCGCATCGGTGATGCCTTTATTCACCAGCATTTCTTTGGCGCATTTATGGGCGAGCATTTCACGAGCATCTGTAATCGGTGGTTCAGTCTGGGCGTTGAGGGCATCGATGATTTCCTGGTCGAGACCGATCTTTAATGATGCTCGAACCTGTACGGCCCAGGGGTATTTGGCGTTCCAGAAACGCGCGATTGTCAGGATGGCAATTTGCTGTTCCCGCTTCGTTAAAGAAACATCTGCGAGGCTGGCCCCGACTTCCTGTGTCGTCCGCATCAATTCGGGAATACGGATATAGGCAAAATATGGCCCGCCGAGTGGTCTGCCGGCTGCTTTTGCGTCGTCGTAAACCGCGCCTTGTTCCTCGTTCATCTCTTCACGTTTTAAGATGGCTATACGGGTCATGGTGGTCTCCCTAGTTTTTGTACGGTTGTAGGCTTACGCTTAGTTTGCGCCAGAATAACGTAATAAACAAACGACGGCAGCGACCAATAGGGAGAAAAAAATGACTTATCAGGATGTCAAATACGAACTTGAAGATGGGATCGTGACGATCACGATGAACCGTCCGGATGTTATGAATGCGCTTTCAGAAAACCTGGAAGCCGAAATACATACAGCGTTCGATCAAGCCGATGCGGACCCGGAAGCCAGAGTGATAATTCTGACTGGAGAGGGTGCAGCGTTTTGTGCGGGCTATGATCAGAGCCCCAAAAAGGACGGCAAGAAAAAAGGTGATCCTACGGGGCGCTCGATTGCTGATTTTATCGAGGGCTGGCAACGCAATGACAGCAAGATTTCTGATAAATGGGTGCATATGTGGAAACTGGGCAAGCCCATCATCGCCGCCGTAAACGGCTGGGCCATGGGCGGCGGTTTTTGGTATCAGCTCGCTGCTGATCTCACAATAGCCTCCGATAAAGCTGTGTTTGCCCAGCCCGAAGTCCGACATATCTCGAACACAAGCTATCTGTTTACAGCTTTATGTGGCTGGAAATCGGCCAATCGCTGGGGATTAACCGGTGATCACTTTGATGCCGCGGAAGCCTATCGCATAGGCATGGTCAATGAAGTGGTGCCGCATGACGAGTTAATGACGAGAAGTCGTGAGCTTGCAGCACGTGTCGCCTTAGTACCTGAACCTGCCGTGCGGATGAATAAAGCCATTGCCATGCAAGGACTGCAGGCATCGGGTGTGAATGCGTCGTTGCTCCTTGAAGGAGCGCTCGGTGCGTTGGCGCATTCGTCCCATAACGAGCATCGCGAAGATCTTTACAAGACGATGCAGGAGGACGGCGTCCGTGCTTATCTGCAGAAACGAGATGGGCCGTTCCAGCCGGAGCCGATGGGGCCGCGCTCTGCTGCGGCAATCGCGGCAAAGAAAAACCAGAAATAGGCTAGAGGTAAATCGGTGATCGGTGTTTAATTGCCGCACTTGAAAATCAGGGAGAGTCTTCGATGCATGAATGCCGCGCCGCCGTCATAACCGAACATAACAAACCGCTCGAAATCCAGAAGGTTCCAATTCCGGATCTAGAGCCGGGCGCCATTCTGGTCAAGATCGTGGCATCGACCCTCTGCGGCACTGACGTGCACCGCTGGCATGGACCGCTCGGAAACAAAGACAGCCTGCCGATCATTACCGGGCATGAGCCGTGTGGCGTGATCGAGGAATTCAACGGTGATCGTACCGATATTCTCGGCAATCCGTTGAAGCGCGGTGACCGGGTTATCTGGTCCTACGTGGCTTGCGGTTCCTGTTATTACTGCAGCGTTGCGATGCAGCCCTGCATCTGCCGGGGACGGGCGAGCTGGGGCCATAACCGTTGCGACGAGTTCCCCTATCTGCTCGGTAGTGTCTCGGAATTCATGTATGTGCCGCCGGAATGCCTGATCATTAAAGTACCCGATGAGGTTTCATCTGGTTCCGCGGCAGCAGCAGCCTGTGCGTACCGGACTGTCATGCATGGCTATGACATGCTCGGGGCGATCAAAGATCATGAAACGGTCGTTATTCAGGGAAGTGGGCCTCTCGGTAACTTCGCGACGGCAGTTGCCAAGGATCATGGGGCCAAGAAGGTTCTAACGCTTGGCGCACCCGGACATCGTTTGGAGGTCTCTAAAAAGATGGGAGCAGACGATGTGCTCAACATCGAAGAGGTCACCGACGCTCAAGACCGAAAGGACTGGGTCAAAGATCACACCGATGGCCGTGGTGCAGATATTGTCATTCAGGTGGCGACCAATGCGGCGGTGCCGGAAGGTCTGACCATGCTGCGGGATGGTGGACGTTTTCTCGACATTGGAGCCGGTAGCAAAGGCACCATCGCGGTTGAAGCAATGCCACAGGAAATGACTTATCTGACGGTACGCTCCGGCGAGCCTCGTCATTGGTTGCAGGCGGTTGAATTCCTCGCCTCTCGTCGTGATCGTTTTCCTTTCGATGATATGATCAGCAAGAGCTACAAGCTCGAAGAGGTCAACGAAGCGATGAGCGCGATGGCCAACTTCGAAGTCGTGAAGCCGGTCATCAATTTCTGATCAGGGGGAAGGGCGGGGATTTATTTCCCCGCCTTTTCCGCCATATAGTCCGCGGCCTGTTTCTCAACGATAGTTCCCTTGAAGAAATCGGGGTTCATGCTGGCATGCATGTCGACGATGTTGCCAAAGGAGAATTCTTTGAAATCGTCTTCGGTCATGAAGCCTTCATCGACCATTTCATAGGCTTCGACCATTACTTTGGTCATGTCCGGCACGTCCCAGTGTCCTATATCTGAACCAAGGATCGCTTTCAGTTTAATGCCGTAAGTATTGTATTTTGTATCGAAGGCGAGGCCATTGAGGCTGTCATCCGCTTCGCAACCAAAATAGAAATTCTTGGAGAAGATATCGCGAATTTGTCCAGGTTTGGTTATGCCTGCCGGGGTGAAATCATCGACCTCTTCCGGTGGTACGGTAAGGCGAGATGACGCAGGATGGTCCGGATCCTCCCGAATACGATCCGGTGTCAGGTATTCGTTGCCATATTTCTCGAACATCTCGACCAGAAGGTCGACATCCAGTTTCGCCGGATCAAGGTTCTGAGCGAGTGCACGGACATTTCGCTTCTCCCAATATTCAAACAGGCTGTTATACAAATTGGCGGCCCAGGCGGCACCGCCTTCAAGGAAGGCGAATTTGAGGGTCGGGAAGCGGGAGGCAACGCCGCCCATCAGAATGGATCGGCAGAAATATTCGCTGCCTTTCCCGAAACTGCCGAGGGAATTGTACACATAATTTGTGGGCGAGCCGTGGAGCGTACCGCGGCCACGAGAAGAGTTATGGCAGGTCGGGGCAACGCCAAGCTCGACACATTTGGCCCAGACGGCATCGTACTTGTCGCCCTGATCAATGGCGGGCGACGTCGGTGCCATTGAATATTGTGCAAGTTCGGGCGCGTTCTTGACGATCTCGGGGTGAGGCACCTGAATTTGGGTGTTCATCACGATCGCTTTGAGGCCGAGTTCCTTCACAACGAATTCGAGTTCGGCGATGGTTTCCTCAGGCTTGTGAATGGGGATAACAGCCGCTGGTGTCAGACGGTATTCCAGCCCTTTGAACATGTCAGCATACATGGTGTTCATGGCACGGTAGACGACCGGTCGCATCTCATCATCGCCAATACGCAAGACGCCGAGCGCTTGTGTTCCATAGCAGACGCCAAAATCAATGCCGGCGCTGTCGAGACGTTCCATATAGAGTTTTGGCAGCATGGCGGTTGCCCGATCGATACTCGACGGACCCGAATTTCCAACCCAGACTGCCCTGCGACCCGGCGCACTCGAATCGCCTTTGAGATATTTCTCGTAGCGATTGGCAATATCGGCGCCACCAACCTGTTTGACGAAATCGAGAATGGCGAAGGTGGTTTCAATAATATGGCCGTCGGAATCAACAACGGGATGATTCAACTTCGCGCGAATGTCGGCACCTGTTGTGCCAATGGCGTGTCCGCTCATGTGATTTAGCTCCCTGAACCTGAGTTTTGTTGTTTGAGATTGTAACTGAAAAAATCTGATAGGGGAAAACACCCAAGAAGGTGGTCAAGTTTGCATTCAACGGCTTGTACTCGAGGAAACAGCTCTTTAGATTCTCGTCACACCCCTTAGGGGGCAATTGAAAAGGAACGAGAGATGACGTCTGCCGATGCGGCAACCGACCAGAGCGCGCCGGGCGCGATGAGCCATGACGAATATTACAAAATAGCTGAAGCCGTTTTGCCGGGCGGTGGGCTTGGCGGATATTCGCTACCGGAAGACGTTCGGTTTGTCATTCACAAGGGTAAAGCGGGGCGTCTTCAGGATGTACGTGGAAAATGGCATATCGATTATGTCGGTGGTGCAGGTGCTCTTATTCTAGGACATGCGTTTCCCTCAGTTGTTGAGGCGGTAAAGGATGCTGTGCCTGACGGGTTGCACTTTTTTGGAACACTGAACGAACGGGCGGTCCATCTTGCAGAGCAGTTGGTTGAGGCAATCCCCTGTGCTGACAAGATCGCTTATACGACGACAGGGTCTGAAGCGACGCTTTACGCGATGCGGATAGCGCGTGCCTATACCGGTCGTAGCAAGATCCTCAAATGTGAGGGCGGTTATCATGGCAATCACGACTACTCTAATTTCTCGGTGTCACCGCGGGCGGTATCTAACTTCCCAGTTGGACAGCCCGATACGGCTGGGATGCCGGCCAACATGTCCGAGAATGTTCTGATCAGTCCTTATAATGATCTCGATGCGGTCCGGCAGATTGTTGTAGCCAATAAGGATGATTTGGCGGCAGTGATAATTGAGCCTGCGCAGCGGATCATTTTTCCCAAAGACGGATATCTTGAAGGACTTCGCGATATTTGTGACGAGAACGACGTCCTGTTGATATTTGATGAGGTCGTGACCGGGTTCCGCCTTGGTTATGGCGGGGCACAGGGCTATTTCGGCGTAACGCCTGATCTTGCGAGTTATGGCAAGATTGTCGGCGGTGGTGGTCCGGTTGGTTGTGTTGGTGGTCCGGCAGAGATCATGGAGCAGTGCAATCCAGTAAATCGCGGTAAGTCCGACTACGCCTACATCAATGGTACGCTGCACGGTAATCCTATTGGCTGCGCGGCGGGGCTGGCGACGCTCGAAGAGTTAAGAACACCAGGTTTCTATGATCGGCTGCATAGCCGGGCGGCAGATATCCAAAACCGGTGTCAGGAAGTCCTCGACGCGCATAAATTGCCCGCCTTGGTGATTGGCCGTGGCTCTCTATGGCAGATCGTCTTTATGGATAGAGAGCCTGAAAATTTTAGCGATTTCATTCAGGCGGATATGGCGTCAACACGCGAACTGGATCTGCATCAGATGCGAAATGGCCTCTATGTGTTGCCGGCGGTGCGGCGGTTTGTGTCATCGGTACACTCCGATAAGGATTTCGAAGATACAGTGAAGGCGCTTGATGCTGCCTGCAGCGCGATGAAATCAACTAAATAAGGGTAGTTACAATGGGTGATACGAAAGGGAATGCTGTTCTGTTCTCCGAGATGACACCGCCTGCGGGCCGCGAAGACGAATTTAACGACTGGTATGACGGTCATCATTCGCCAAGTCATGTTGAGGGTGTGCCGGGCTTTATCAGTGCGATGCGTTATCAGTCTCCGGCAGGACCTCATTTTCTTGCGGTTTATGAACTATCCGGCCCTGAGGCGCTGGAGCACGAAGAGTATAAAAAGCGCAAGCTGACACCGGATAGCCCGACCTATGAGATGTTGAAGTCGGTCTCTGGGTTTACCCGCTATGTTGCATCTGAGCAGTTTACGCTGGGGCCGAACGGTGGCGCTGAGGCACCGCTTGATGCAGCGGTAATATTTTGTGCCCTGTTTACCGTTCCGATGGAAGCGCGTGATGAATTTGAAGAATGGTTCGACACCGAACATGCACCAATGCTGCAGCAGAATGCAGGTTGGTTGTTTTCCCGGCGTTTCGACATCGTTGACCAGAATCCGGAGCCGCATACGCATTTGATTATTCATTACCTCAGTGGTCCGGAAGCCCTGGAGGCTCCCGAGCGGGCCGCGGCATCTAATACCGAATGGCGGAACAAACTTGCGACTGAACCCTGGTTCAATCCAACTGTCGTAACCTATCTGCGGCGGAACAAACGTTTTCTTAAATCCGGCTGAATGCCGGCATCTTACAAGGGAGAGTTAAATTGGCGATTTCCAATAAGGACACCTATGAAAAGGGTCTCAAAATTCGTCGCGAAGTGCTTGGCGCTGAATATGTTGATCCCAACATTGAGAAAGCCTCACAGGACGATTTCCACGGTGCTATTCAGGACGTTGTTACAGAATATTGCTGGGGAATGGGCTGGGGCCGTGAAGGGGTGCTTGATCGCAAGACCCGTTCCATGATGGTGCTGGCAATGCTAACAGCACTCGGCAAACCAAACGAATTAAAGGCCCATACCAGAGGCGCATTGCGCAACGGCTGTACAGTCGAGGAAATTCGTGAACTGTTAATGCATGCAACGGTTTATTGCGGTATCCCGGCCGGTGTTGATGCCTTCAGAAGTGCAAAAGAAGCGATCGACGCCTGGGAAGCCGATCAAAAATAAGCGGGGCTGTTGCGAGGGTTACTGGCGTAGAAGCTGTCCGTAGCCCTCAATCGTATCATTGACACCTGCACGACGCAGGGCACCCCAGAAGGACGCGGTATTGCTCGTAATGACGGGCTTCCCGAGATCTTTTTCCAGCTCTTCGACTACTCCGGCCGAACCAAAATCAGTACAACAGATTAGGATAGCTTCGGCGTCGTCGCGGTCCACGGATTTCGCATGCGCAAAAATATCCGATGGTGGCACGCGCGACATTTTTTGAATTTTCTCTAATGTTCCGCCGAGGCCCAAGCCTTTCATCGCCGAAACTTCGAAGCCATGGCGTTCGATAAAGGCACTTTCTTTATCATTTGTAGCATCGGTATAGGGCGTGGCCATTGATAGCCGTTTGATACCCAAGGCTTTTAACGCCTCAAGAATTGCACCCGCCGTTGAAATCGCAGGTTTGCCGGATGAATTTTGCATTGTCCCAATAAGCCGGTCGGTAGGACAGATCATAGAACCGGACGTACAACCATAGGCGATGATGTCTGCGCCTGCGGCAGCTAAACCTTCTGCCGCGTCACCCGCATGGGACAACATGTCCTGAAAATCGTCCTCGGCGGGATTTCCGTGAAGCGGAACCCGCGTGAAATGGACGGTCACGCCATCCGGCTTCATCCGATTGAATTCAGTTTCGTTGGTCGTATTACTGACCGGTATAATTGTGCCAATTCGGGCACGCCAGCTTGCGGGGCGTTCTTCCATTGCTGTGCTCAATATTTCTGAATTAACGGATTTGTTGAATCTTGCTGCCGCCGCCTTTTATGTCGATTTTGGCTTTAGCACGAAGACCATTCATAATTTTTTCAAAAACCTTGTCCTGCATGCTTGCCCGAATTTTGGCGGAAGCCTTTTCATAGTTAGCCTGGCCCGCGACCCGGCGGTCTTCGACCTTAATGACGTGATATCCGAATTGGGTTTTTACCGGCGTTTCGGTGATCTGGCCTTTGTCTAAAGCGAAAGCTGCCTTGGAGAAGGGCGGCACCATTTGACCATCGGCAAAAAATCCAAGGTCACCACCATTCTTACCGGATGGGCCAGTAGATTTTTCCTTGGCGAGTTTGATGAAATCAGCACCTTTTTTGAGTTGAGCGATGATTGCGTCTGCTTCGGCTTTGGTTTTGACGAGGATGTGACGTGCTCGAACTTCTTCCCGTTTGGGCTGAAGCGCGATTGATCTCTGATAGGCGTCCCGAATTTTTGCGTCAGACAATTCAGCCTTCATGATCCGTGAAAGATAGGCCTCATTGAGGAGGCTCCGCTGGATGGCTTTGATCCGCTGTTGAACGTCGGGTTCTTTGTGAAGCCCCTGTTTGCGGGCGGCATCGGCGACAAGAGTCTGTTCGACCATTCTTTCGACAAGCTGGCCGCGAATTTGTGCGTAGGGCACTTGCTTATATTGCGGCGGCAGAGTGTTGTAGAAACCGCTAATATCGGATTCCATTATTGAAATGTCATTTACAGTCGCGACGACAAAATCCTTGTCAGTGTTGACAGGTTTGACCTGTGCGATTAATTGCGAGGCCACGGTAATGGTGAGGGCGCAACAAACGCCTGCGATAACGGCGCGGTTCATGGCGCACTCCTGCTAGTTGAGAAAAAACTCATTGGCCCAGTTTCGCAGAACAAGTCTGCGCTGCCAACTAAATCCCCGCAGGGGTAGACCGATTTTTTAACCTTTATGTGGTAGCAGCTAAATTGCGTTTAGCGATCCATTCTCGTCCGACTAGTATAGTTGTGAGAATAATACCGGATACTTCAATGTATATCGCATTGGGGAAGGATTCAGAGGGAATTAACAACATGATTCCGCCGACCATAAAACCGGTGCGCCAAACAATGCCTAAGGGCCGTACAAAATACCCTTGAATGCCACAGGTTGTTACCCAAACCCCCGCGACCGCGGTTACGAAGGCAATCAGGATATCCCATGGATTCCCTTGCATAATTAGATTCGGCGATAGCACGAACATTACCGGTACCACCAAAGCCGTCCAACCTAACCGAACCGCTGTGACAGCCGTTGCCATAGGGCTTGCCCCGGCAATGTTTGCAGCGACAAAGGCGGCTATAGCGACTGGTGGGGTAATGAGTGAAACGATTCCGAAGTAGAAGACATACATATGCGCGGCGAGGGGGTTGATGCCGAGCTTAATCAGGGGAGGAGCAGCGATAATGGATACCAGTAAGTAAATCGCTGTTGTTGGCATACCCATTCCCAGGACGATACATATTACGGCCGTGATGGCGAGGAGCAGAGCGAGGTTGTTTTCTCCGACGGTAACAAGGGCTTGTGTTAGCGCTTCCCCTAACCCTGTCGCCCCTAAAATACCGATAATCAACCCGGCCATCGCGCCAATAATGACGATTTCACTGCCACCACGAACACCCGTATCGCGAACGGCGGAAATAATTTCTTTAGGCGCAATCCGTTTGCCCTTATATCCAAAAACCCAGTTCACGATGACAACTGTTGCACCTGACCATAAAGCTGCTGTTTCCGGAGCCCGGTTGAGGCTGAACAGGGCATAAATCAAAACCGCAAACGGAATGATAAAAAACCACCCTTCTTTCATAGTTTTCCATAGTGGTGGGATCAGTTCTTCTGGAACCGGCTCAATATTCTTTTTGGCAGCTTCGAGGTCTGCATAAACAAACACCGCCACGTAATAGAGCAGGGCTGGTATGACGGCCGCCAGGACGACTTCGGTGTAGCCAATTTCTAGAATTTCGGCCATGAGGAAGGCGGCAGCCCCCATGATCGGTGGCATGATTTGGCCGCCGGTCGATGCGACTGCTTCAAAGGCGCCAGCGGTTGTCGAGTCATAGCCGCCTTTTTTCATTAACGGGATCGTAATCAAGCCGGTAGAGGCAACATTGGAGACCGCTGTTCCGGAGATGGCGCCAAACAGACCAGATGCGATAACAGCAATTTTAGCGGAGCCACCGCGGCTTCGTCCGATGAGGGCCGTAGAAATATTGGTAAACCACTCAGATGCGCCGCCCTTCATAAGAAGCTGTCCAAAAAAAACAAAAGGCAAAACGACAACAACGACAATGGTCAGTGGCAGGCCGAGGATTGCGACGCTGTCGGCGACGACACCGGACATAAATTTGAGATAAGTCGCTTCGCTGGCCTGGAAGATACCTGGGACGTGATGTCCCAAAGCGGCGTAGGTGAGAAAGATCAAGACGATGCTGGTAAGGCTCCACCCAGCTGTACGCCGAATAGCTTCGACGATTAAAGGAACAAAAACAGTTCCAATGGCGGAAGCTTCTGGACGTCGTTCAAAGAGCTCGTCCTGCAGGATTGGGAAGCGGACGGCGAGGTATATGCCTGCACAGAGCCCTATCGATGCGCAAATCGCATCGTAGAAGGGAACCGTCACCTTTGTCTGGTCGGGTTTTAGAGGGGATTTGATGAAGACGATAGCAACGCCGAGGCCAAGCGCGAGAGCCATTCCTTGCTCAGTAAATATTTGCAGTCCCAGCGATAGATGAATTTCAGAGGCAAATAAAATTGGGATCAACGCCAGACATCCACCAAGCCAGGCAACGATCGTCGACCATGGTTGCTCAAGCGAAAGCTTAGTATCGCCCTCCGCCTTTATGGCTGAAATATTTGGTTCTTTTGACATGTTCAATCACTGCAAATGGGGTGCATCCAAAACAAGATTTGGCCTGCACCGATTTGCGATGCAGGCCAATACTTTTTAGAATCTCATTAGGCGCTTATCTCTTCCAGAGACCCTTTTCCTTGTAGAATTTCATGGCACCAGCATGATACGGGAGCCCTTGATTTTTTGACATGCGTTTCGTGTTGAATGAACGCCAGACTCCACTGGCTGCATGTAAATCCCCAACGCTATCATGCATGGCTTTGGTCACTTTATAGACCGTCTCTGCAGATACGCCTTTATGGGCGAAAAGCATGAAGTCATACCCGAACAACACAGCTGGGGTGCGGATTGCAACATAGTTCTTCCGTTTGCCGACTTTTTCGTAGGCTCCGCCCTTCAAGTGTTTGACGGCACTCATTGCACCCTTGGAGGTAGTGTTAAAGCTGAGATACCGGACACCACTAGGAATTTTGGCATTCATATCTTTGTTTGGACCACCACCGACGCCCGCCATGGCAACATCAACCTTACCTTGTTTGAAAAGGTTCCAGTGTTGACGTAAGCCTATTGCAGGGATTTGCTTTACGTCTTTCCAATCCATGCCACCATTTGTTAGGAATGCTGAAAAATAAGTCTGGAATAATGGCGCGCCTTTAAAACCAGCAGCAAAACGTTTGCCCCGTAAATCTTCCATCGTTTTGATCTTGGAGTCATTGCGGACCAGCAAGCCAGTGCGAAAGCGCATCAACGTGGAAACAAGCTGCAAATTTTTATATTTTCGTTTCGAAAGCTCGCGGCCTTCCTTTGCCATCGTATACTGGACCATATTAGACAGGCCGAAATGAACTTCGCCCGCATTGACGACGGGAATATATTTTTGTGTTCCACCAAATATTTGGCGCCGCATTTTCAAACCGGACTTTGCCGTTACGACTTTCGAAATCGCCACGGTAAATGATGCAACCATCGAGCCTTTGGTGCTGGCAATGGTAGTGGTTTGAGCATTCGCGGTACTAGCGACAAGCGCTACTGAGGCACTTGCCAGTAAAAATGTCTTAATGTTCATAATTATCCTCTTGAGTGAAATCTCTGTTAAGTTTTTTTGTAACTGGGATTTTGATACCCCTTGTGATGAAACCGTAACCGAATATTAGAAAAGGTGGAAGTGAAGATTAGGTTAAGAACTCGTGTCGTTATTTGTCACTTATCCTCAGTTAAAAGCGTTCGCCGAAAGCTTCATAAACATAGTTGCTGCTCTGGAACCAAGGCTCCTTAACCAACTTTTTGCGCCAGTCCGTGTTGCGTGCGGCGTCGCGCTCAGTCGATGACAATGCTGCGTCGGCATCAGACATGTAATGTAGCGCTAAATGCGTCCACGGTTGCGGGTCGCCCTCGGTAATTTCAAAACGGCGGACGGCTTTCCACTCGGGGCATTTCAAAAGCATCGGGCTGTGTTCTTCGTCATACCACTTATTGAATTCTTCAGCGCGATCATCTGGCACACTAAAGAAGACGGCATAGACGAAGGCCTCATCAAGAACGTCATCCGTCACACCATCCTGTCGGGTGTCACTGATTTCATTGCCAATGTAGCGACTATAATTCTGGACATTAGACAGCATCCACGCGGTTTGCGCGTTGGGCTGAGCCCGTACTTTTTGATATGGAACGCTTGCCAACACCTCTTCCGACGCAATTTCATAAACGGCAAGGTAAGTTGGTCTGTCCGGATCCCGATATCGCTGGGCGCTGACAAAGCCCTCCACCTGGGTACGGGCAGGGATATGATGAGTATCATACCAGTGATTAAAATCGTCTTCCCAATCTTCGTCGGGGGACATTTCGGTAAATAAAATCGTGGCGCCCTTCAACGCCTGCCTCCTTCATTATCAATGAGTTGAGTGTGGCTCATGATTGTTAACAATCGTAATACTGCATCATTGTTTCGGATTCTGCAAAGAGCACATTAATTTTATGTTTGGTCGCCAGTAATTATCGTCGAATGGTGTTTCCTTTGTGAAGCGCATCGGGCTATATGTCGGAGCGTATTTTGTATGAAAATCGTCTGAGTTCTGGAGGCAGGATTAGCCAAAATGGATGGATCGTTTCAGAAGAGCGGGTTAGAGGCGCTTGTCGACGACCGTGTTGACGAAGGTGTCTTCCGGGTTGATCGTTCGATTTACACCGATCAGGACATATTCGAAGCCGAAATAGAACGTATTTTCGAAAAGGGCTGGGTCTATCTGTGCCACGAGAGTCAGGTGCCTGAGGTCAACTGTTATTTCGCCACTGATATTGGCCGCCACCCCGTCGTCGTCGTTCGCCAAAAAGACGACAGCCTTTCTGCTTTTATCAATGTCTGTTCGCATCGTGGGGCGTTATTGACCCCGAAAAAGCAGGGCAAGGCAGCAACATTAACCTGCCGGTTCCATGGCTGGTCCTATAGCTGTGATGGGCGTTGTGTCCGGATCAAGAACGAAAAAGAAGGCTTCGGCGAAGACGGATTTGATCGTTCACAGTACGACCTCAATCCGATCTCAAAGCTAGCGAGCTATCGCGGATTTATTTTCGGTTCTTTGGTCGATGATGTGGAGCCGATTGAAGAGTATTTAGGGGCGGCGGCGACCTGGATTGATTTGATGGTGGAGCAGTCGCCCGAAGGGCTCGAGGTTGTTCCCGGTAGTTCGACCTATGTCATTCGCGGCAATTGGAAGATGCAGCTGGAGAATAGCGTCGACGGTTATCACGTATCGACGGTGCATCGGGTTTTCGCCTCGACCGTCCGAAACCGCGAAGAGCGCGAGAGCCTGAAAGGTCTGAAACAGACAGAAGGCGGTAGGCTTGTCGGAATTGTGCCGTCCGGTGCCTATGATCTCGGCAATGGGCATATGTCGATTTGGGCACAGCATACGACGCCCGAACGTCGGCCGATTTTCAAGAAGAAGGAATGGCTGGAAGCTAATCTGCCGGCCGCCCATGTTGAATGGATATTGGAGAAGGGCCGTAATTTGGCGCTTTTTCCAAACGTCATGTTGATGGATAACCCATCGACCCAAATTCGTTACGTAAAACCAATTTCTGCAGATCGGGCGGAAGTAACCGTCTATTGCATCGCCCCGGTAGGTGAAGGTGCTGAAGCGCGTTCCGCGCGGCTCCGGAAATTTGAAGATTTTTATCTCACAGCGGGCATGGCGACATCCGACGATATGGCAGCGCTGGAAGATACGATGGCCGGCAGCTTTGCATCGCAAGCACAATGGAGTGATTTTAATCGCGGCCTTAAAACCATGACCCATGGAGCTGATGAAGGTGCTAAGGCTGTCGGGTTCGACCCAGTATCGAGTAGTGAGAGCTGGGAAAACGAAACACTGTTTTTCGGGTTTTATCGCCGCTGGCGCGACATGATGTCGGCATCAGATTAATACAACGCACAAATAAGAAGAAAATGGATATCGATACCAATTTAAAGCGCGAAGTCGCCGAACTCATCAATTGGGAAACGACGTTGTTGGATCGTCGCGAATGGGATGACTGGATCGATCTGTTCGCCGAAGATGCTGTTTATTGGGTGCCGTCCTGGGTTGATGAAGAACATACGGTCACGGACCCTGAGACCCAGCTCAACCTGATGTATTTTCAAAATCGTGGTGGGATTGAAGACCGCGTTTTTCGTATCGAGTCTCGTGATTCATATGCGTCTCTGCCACTAGACCGAACCGTTCATATCGTCAGCAATATTTTAGTGGCGGGAGTTGATGATGAAGAGATATCAGCGACGGCGAATTGTTTAGTCCATTCCTTTGGCAAACAAGGCGGACAGACACGGGCGAGTCTGTATGACTTCAAGTTCCGGAAAAACGATGCGGGGCTAAAAATAATTTTGAAGAAGATAACTCTGATCGACGACAAGCTTGAAGGGCCGGTCGATGTTTATCATCTGTAAGGCGATTAGCTAATGTTGGCAGTTTGCAAGGTTCAGGAAGGCGAAGGCGGTATTGCCGTCGAAGAACGCGACCCGCGCGATCCAGGTCCCGGGGAGATTATGATCAAGGTTGCGGCAGCTGGTATCTGCGGCACCGATATGCAGATTTACTACTGGGCGCCACGGATGGCGCGTCGTATGGAGCTGCCTCGCGTTTTGGGCCATGAAGCTTGTGGCTACGTCCAAAAGATTGGCGATGGCGTGATGAATGTCGCGGTCGGCGACTATGTCAGCCTTGAAAGCCATGTCTATTGCGGGATTTGTCGACCTTGCCGCTTGGGCAAAGCGCATCTTTGCACGAAGACAACATACCCCGGCGTAAGTTTTGACGGCGGTTTTGCCGAATACGTCACCGTGCCGTCGCAAATCGCCTGGATAAATCCGGCTGATCTTCCGATCGAAGTCGCCGCGATGATGGAACCCTTTGGCATTGCGGTTCACACGTCACTGGCGGGATCAGGTGTTGCCGGTAGAACTGTCCTGGTGAATGGCTGTGGCCCGATTGGTTTGATGAATGTTGCGTCGGCACGGGCCCTCGGTGCGACCCGGATCATTGCTTGCGACATCAATCCGTTACGTTTGGCGACTGCCGAAAAGATGGGCGCGGACCGTGCTGTGAATGCGGAGAATGAAGATTTGCAATCAGCTGTGATGGATATGACTGGAGGCGCTGGTGTGGACGTCGCTATTGAGTATTCCGGCACTGAAGCTGGTTTCAATGCTTGTTTTGAGGCTCTATCCAAAGGCGGCGATTTCCGTCTCGTTGGGGCGCCGCCGACAGCGATCACTGTTGATTTCACACATTGGGTCGTGAAATGCCCAGAAATGCAAAATATTCACGGCAGGCGCATCTGGGATAGCTGGCAGGTAGCGTCGGAGCTGGTTTCCACCGGTGCCGTCGATCTCGGGCCGATCCATAGTCACTCTTTGCCGATTAAGGACGGGCCGTCAGGCTTTGAGCTGATCCGGGAAGGCAAGGCACTGAAGCCCCTCATTGTGCCCTGATAAAATCCGTAGTAGGCAAAACCTATGAGCAAATTTAACGTCACCCTGGTGTTTGAAGACGGTCGCAGCGAGAGCATTCTTGCTGATGAGAATGACACAATCTACATGGCTTGCCTCCGCAATAAGATCCGTATTCTAACGGATTGTCTTGAAGGTGCCTGTGCGACCTGCAAAGGCCATTGCGTTGAGGGCGAGTACGATATGGATGACGTGTCTGATGAAGCCTTGTCTGCGGAAGAGGCCGCACAACGTGAAGTGCTGACCTGCCAAATGCATGTCCGATCCGACTGTGTGATCGAATTTCCGTATGAAGCTAAATTGGCGATCAAAGCAGAGCCTAGGAGTTGGAACTGTAAGGTGACGGCGGTCGAAAAAATATCCTCGACGGTTCAACGGCTCGATATCGCGCCTGAGGTCTCGAACGCAGAGCCGCCGGTGTTTCTACCGGGGCAATACGTACATTTGGCGGTTCCAGGAACCGATGAAACCAGGTCCTATTCCTTTGCCAATCCACCGCATGAAACCGGAACATGCAGTTTCTTCATCAAAGTCCTCGAACAGGGTGCGATGAGCGACTACGTCCGCGACCGTGCTCAGCCGGGTGACGAAATCCAAATGACCGGTCCGTTTGGGCATTTTTATCTCCGTAATCCCGAACGTCCAATTTTAATGGTGGCCGGCGGCACCGGTATAGCGCCGATGTTGTCGATGTTTGATCATATGATCGAAACCGGCATGATATCTCAGCCGGTGCATTTGCTGGTTGGCGCCAATGACTCGGCAGAGCTTTTTCATCTCGATGTTCTCGAAGATTATAAATCAAAGGGTATTCCCTTGACTACTGAGATTGCGGTCGTTGAAGGGAATGAAGGCTGGGTGGGCGAAACTGGCCACGTGACGGCTTTATTGCGCGATGAGCTTATCGCCGGTGGCGTTGATGTTTATCTCTGCGGTCCGCCTCCCATGATCGAAGCGGCAGAAAGCTGGCTCTCCGACAAAGGCGTAGACGACAAGCTGGTTCACGCTGAGAAATTTTTACCCAGTTAGGAAGGCCCATGTTTGATTCAATCGTCATACGTAATGGAACTGTAATTGATGGCACACGGGCTGAACCAGTTCGTGCCGATGTTGCTATTGAAGGTGGTCGTATAATTGAGATCGGGAATGATATCTCGACCGGTGGTGCGGAAACAATCGATGCCGCCGGTAAAGTCGTTGCCCCGGGCTTTATCGATATCAAAACCCATTCGGACTGGACCCTGCCATTGATGCCGCAAGCGGAGAGCAAAATTCGTCAGGGTGTGACTACGGAAGTCATCGGCCATTGCGGGTATTCCTGTGCGCCAGCACTACCGGATAAGGTCGATGCGCTAGCCGAATATCTTAGTCCTAGCGCCCCATGGCTGAGTTTTCGGGAGACCAACTTTGCCGATTATCTGAATAATTATCCGTCCTTGTCTGTGAATGCCATTCATCTGGTTGGTCATAACACGTTGCGGCTGATGACCATGGGGATGGAGGACCGTCCGCCGACACCGGATGAACTTGACCATATGAAACGTCTCTTGACCGAAGCTCTCGCGGCAGGTGCGCTTGGCATGTCTTCAGGTCTGTTTACCGCGCCAGGGTCGTTTTCAGAGACCGAAGAGCTGGTTGCGCTTGGTAGATTACTTGAGTCAGAAGGCGCGCGTTACTTCACCCATCTGCGGAATGAGGGCAATACGGTCTTTGACGCTGTGCAGGAAACTATGGAGTTTGCTGAACAGGTCGGCGTTCATGTCCAAATCGTGCATATGAAACTGTCTGGTCTCGACAATTGGGGCGGTGCCCGCAAGGCGATGGATCTGTTCGCTGAAGCGCGTGGTCGCGGCGTGAATATTGATTGCGATATCTATCCCTATACGGCGGCCAGTAACCCGCTGCGTAATCTAATGCCTGCCTGGCTACAGGAAGGCGGCATCGATGGTACGCTGGCCCGATTGGCTAACCCTGAAATGCGGGCACGTCTGAGGCAGGAAGTGGATGCAGATGGTCTGAATAACTTTGGCCGCATTCCGTCCTGGGATGCGGTGCGTATCTCGATTTCTCCTGATCTGCCGCAATATGCCGGCCGCACGATTGGCAGTCTCGCGGAAGAACGCGGTATCGATCAGTTTGATATGGCGATGGATTACATCGTCGAGGATCACGGGCAGACGCGGGTGTTGGTGGATTCTATCTCTGAAGACGACGTGAAGGACTTTGTTCGAAATCCTGAGGTGATGATTGGCTCCGACGGTAATTCTGTTGCGCCGGAAGGCACGACCGGGCAGGGCAGGCCACATCCGCGCTTTTACGGCACGTTTGCAAAGGTATTGGGTCACTACAGCCGTGATCTAGGTCTTTTGCCGCTACAGGACGCCGTTCATAAGATGACGGGAGCATCAGCAAAGGCGCTGGGGCTCAAGGATCGCGGGGTCCTTAAAGAAGGTTTCCGCGCGGATATTACGATCTTTGATCCTGAGACAATTGCCGAACGGGCCACCTATGATGACCCGCACCAGTTCGCGGCTGGTATCGATACCGTTCTGGTCAACGGAGTGTCGACTTTGCAGGGCGGAGACCATACAGGCGCTCTCGCGGGCAAAATTCTGCGCCGACAGCAGGATTTTCATTAGAAATATCGAATTATCAATGGTTTAACGGCTGTTGACTTCGTAATTAGAATCCTTATTTTCCTTTTCAGACTAAAACAGTCCTATATACCAGTACCAATTCGGTCCTGATTAAAGGAAAAGAGGGATAACCCTTTGATAAAGCTTAGCCGTCTAGCCGATTATTCGATCGTGCTGATGACCCAACTCGCTGGTCGCCCATCAACATTGATGCAGGCACCAGATCTGGCGCTGGTCACCGGTCTTCCGGTGCCAACCGTGGCCAAAACCATGAAACAGCTGGTTCAGGCTGGGCTCGTTCAGTCGCAGCGCGGTGCCAAGGGTGGTTATGTCCTGGTACGCGCAGCGACCGATATTCCAGTTACTGAGATAATTACGGCGGTCGATGGGCCGATTGCGTTGACGGATTGCACTGTCGATGAAGACGGGGTCTGCGAAATTGAGGCGCTTTGTCCGACACGGACAAACTGGCGCAAGATCAATGACGCTGTCATAGGGGCACTTCGTGAAGTGACGTTGGCCGATATGACACCGCAGATGGCACCATTCGTGCCGCATCGGCCTTATGTGCCTGTCGCTAACGCCGCGGCGGGAGAGTGACGATGGCAGAAGTAGCGCCTCAGACAGCGGAACAACTCGTAGAGAATAGCGAGTACAAGTACGGTTTTGTTACTGAGATAGAATCCGAATTTGCCCCGAAGGGGCTCAGTGAGGACACCGTCCGGTATATATCAGGAAAAAAGAATGAGCCTGACTGGTTGCTTGAATGGCGGCTCGATGCTTATCGTCAATGGCTTGAAATGGAAGAGCCAAAATGGGCACTAGTTGACTATCCAGAGATCGATTACCAGGACGCCTATTACTATGCGGCGCCGAAATCTGCTGACGATGCGCCGAAAAGCCTTGATGAGGTCGATCCCGCTTTGTTGGAGACCTATGAAAAGCTCGGTATTCCACTTCATGAACGGGCGGCTCTGGCCGGCGTCGCAGTTGATGCGGTGTTTGACAGTGTGTCTGTCGCGACGACCTTCAAAGATAAGCTTGAAGAGGTGGGCGTTATCTTTTGTCCGATCAGCGAGGCGGTGAAAGATCACCCTGAGTTGGTACGTAAATATCTCGGCACTGTGGTTCCGCAATCGGATAACTTTTTTGCGACGCTTAATTCTGCGGTTTATAGCGAAGGCACGTTTGTTTATGTACCGAAGGGCGTGCGTTGCCCGATGGAGTTGTCGACTTATTTTCGGATCAACGCCGCCAAGACCGGTCAGTTTGAACGTACCCTAATTATCGCGGATGAAGGCTCATACGTTAGCTACCTTGAGGGCTGCACCGCGCCGATGCGGGACGAGAACCAGCTCCATGCGGCGGTGGTTGAACTGGTTGCGCTTGACGATGCTGAGATTAAATATTCGACC
>CAJJCG010000037.1 GCA_905182615.1 Alphaproteobacteria bacterium UBA2964
CTCCATCGGGAATAGCGCTCCTAACCTAGCGACAAATGCCAGTGGATAGTATGGATAGTAGATAACAACATTACCAAAACCTTCGGGCCAAGGCAGAGGCGTTAGGAGTCGATGAGGTTTATATCGACCTCCTATTGGCGACGTTCTACGCCAGAGTCCAAACCCATGAAGTCCTCGCCCCGATCTTCAAGGATGCCATCGGCGATACCTGGGATGAACACCTCGTAATAATCAGGTCGTTCTGGGTGTCATTTATCTTTGGTGATGGCGGCTACAACCGGGATATGGGCGCCATCCATAAAAACTTATCTGACATATGTCCTGAGCATTTTGCGATTTGGCTCGAGCTGTTCAATGCAACCCTCGAAGACACTGCACCAACACCGCAAGCCGTCGAGTTCTTTATGACCAAAGCAAACCGCATTGCGAAAGGCCTACAAACCATCATGTATGGTCGAGGCAACAAAGCCGGTTAAACGTACCCGATGGTT
The DNA here is from genome assembly GCA_905182615.1 of Alphaproteobacteria bacterium UBA2964. Taxonomy (GTDB): domain Bacteria; phylum Pseudomonadota; class Alphaproteobacteria; order MPNO01; family UBA2964; genus UBA2964. The sequence continues at coordinate 492 of CAJJCG010000037.1, forward strand.
TTAACGGATAGGAACGACAACCAACTCTCCACGTACCCTTACGCTGAAATTTGTAGCGGCGGCATAATTTTAGTATGGTCATCGGAATACCGGGCATTCAACACCGGTTAGTAAAGTAGGGTGGCGAGGAAGGTTAGTGTTCTGGTGATGGAACTTGCACCGAATAAAATTCAGCGGGTTTAGCCATGGCTGACGTTCGCCTGGTTTCCGACAGTTTACGGTCTTATGAACCGCACGACCTATGGTCGACCAAGGTCAGACGCCAAGGCTATCAACGCTGGCGGCACCTGCGATCACAAGTTGATCTCTATTATTTCTGGGAGAAGCGTTGGTTCTTTGTCGCCATGCTCATCGGCTTTGCCATGATCGCGATGCCTCAGCCAGATGGGCTCACACGTGAGGGCCAGATCGTTCTCACCATGTCGGTGGTGGCGGTCATCCTCTTTGTTACCGAACCTGTGCCGTTACCCACGGTTGCTCTGCTGATTATTGTCGGTCAGGTGCTACTGCTGGGGATCGAATCAACCACTGTCGCCAAAACCCTGATGACCGATTCCGTTCTGTTCATCATGGGGTCACTCATGCTGGCGGTCGCGGTCGTCAAACAGAAACTCGACATCCGGATCGCCTGGCTGATTGTTCGCATGACCGGCACCAAGACGACGAGGATATGTTTTGGCATCTCGCTGGTGTCTGGCGTGCTGGCATCTTTTGTCGGTGAACACACGGTGGCAGCAATGATGCTGCCAGTCGGCATTACGCTGATCACCTTGACGTCGGATGACCCAAAACAGGTGCGGCGTCTCGCAGCAGTACTGTTGTTATCTATATCTTACGGTTGCTCAGTGGCGGGTATCGGCACTCCGTCGGGAGGTGCCCGCAATGCCATCATGATCGGCTATTGGAAAGAGTTTTTCTACGATCCAACCGATCCAGAAACCCGTAAATTCCTGATCGATTATGTCACCTGGATTGCCTACGCCTATCCGGTTTTCCTAATCCAGCTGCCATTTGTCACGCTGATCCTGACCTGGACATTCAAGCCCGAATACAAATCCCTATCTCGCGCCGTTGCCAAGCTGCGCCAGCAAATCGTTTTGCAGGGTCCCATGAAACCAGCCGACTGGCTGGCGATCCTGATTTTCGCTTTGATCTTATTTGGCTGGATTTTTCTCTCCAGCGAAATCGGGTTGGGCACCATCGCTGTCCTCGGTGCCGCCTTATTCCTGATTGCCGGGTTGGTGCAATGGGAGGACATCAATTCCGGTGTCAATTGGGGTGTCATTCTGCTTTATGCAGCCGCCATCTCGCTTGGCGTACAGATGAAAGACACCGGCGCCGCCCAGTGGATTGCAGCAAGTTTTCTCAATCTCATGACGCCGCTGGGTGCAGATCAAGGAATTGGTTTATGGGCAGCCGTCTCCGCCCTGACCACAGTGGTCACCAACACCATGTCCAACGGCGCCGCCGTTGCCGTGTTGGGTCCAATCGTACTGAAGATGGCGACCGTGGCAGGTGAAAGCCCCATCGTACTTGGGTTCATCACCGCAATATCCTCGGCCTTTGCCTATTTGACCGTGGTTGGAACGCCAGCCTGCACCATCGTTTATGCCTCCGGCTATCTCAAGACCACCGACTTCCTGGTGGTTGGCTGGCGCATGGTCGTCATGTCGACAATCCTGATGATGCTAGCGGCATCTTTCTACTGGCCTCTGCTCGGGAGTTGAGGACGGCCGATGGCGTTTAAATTCATCAAACCAGGAAAGAAGAACACGCTCCAACAGGAGATGGGGGAGACCCGTCAGGAACGTCGCAATCGATTTCGTATCCTTGTCTGTATTGATGGTTCCGATGCTTCTTATGAGGGGCTCCGCTTTGCCTCAAGGATCGGCCATTCGGATGAGTGCGACATCATTCTGCTTTATGTGAGACCCATCGATCAGGGGTTGAGGTCTGGCGGGTTACAGGTCCGGGTCGCCCGGGAGAACATGCTGGATTGGGGACTCGAGCTTCCCGGCATCCGCTATCTCAAACAGGGTCTCGATATGCTGACTGGCGAGGATGAGATTTCAGCGCATTGGACCGCCTCGATGAGTCACTCGGAAAGCTGGGGTGACCCGCTCGGGGATAACAAGGTCGAGTATTGCCATGAAAACGGCAGAACCATCGTCCTAAAACTGAAAACCGCACCCGACCCCGCCAGCGGCATTCTCGATCAATATGAACTCGGCCCCTACAACCTCATCATCATGGGCGCCCCAACGCATTGGCACAGCGAAATGCGGGCATTCTTTAGCGCCAGTGTTACGCAGAAGGTGGCCATGCTATCGCCCTGCTCCGTTATGGTGGCTCGTCCAAATGAACATGGCCGCGGCAAAGGCCACTTGATCTGCATCGATGGCACCAAGCATTCACTGGATGCGATGCGCCGCGATGCCGTTCTGGCAAAGCATAGTGGCAGACCTGTTACTTTGTTTTGCGGTGCCCGGCAGAAATCAGACATTGCAACGGCAGGACGGGTTCTGGAAAAAGCAACAGAGATGCTGGCGAAAATTGATATTGAAGTTCAAGACGTCCTCGTCGGTGTTGGAAATCCAACAGAGGAGATCGTCCGCGCGGGGGATGACTATGGTGTCATCGCCGTCGCCGATTCCGGAAAGAAACTATTCCGACGTTTGTTTGCGGGCGGAACTGCTTTCAAGGTCATGGGCGCCGCTAAAACATCGGTCCTGAACATTCGCTGATCGATAGACTCCTCTATCCCTGCCACATAGACTTTCCGCTCATCCACACGACAAGGAGCACCGAACAATGATTGGCATCACTTTTCTGGGAGACCGGCAGGTCGAGTTGCGAGAATTCGTAGACCCGACCCCAGGGCCGCGCGACGTTATCCTTGAAATTAAGGCGTCCGGCATGTGTGGTACCGATCTGCATGCCTATCGTCGCGAATTCACCGGCACTGAGCATTTCATCGCCGGCCACGAGCCCTGCGGGGTCGTCGTCGAGCTTGGCAAGCACGTCACTGAAAGCGACGCTAAAATCGGCGACCGGGTGATGGTTCACCATTACGATGGCTGCGGTAATTGCCGGCATTGCCAATCCGGCTGGTCGCAGCTTTGTGACGAAGGTCCGATAACTTACGGCTCCGGGCAGGGCCACGGCGCCCATGCACACTATATGTGCGTTGCCTCCCACACACTGGTTCCGCTGCTTGATGATTTAAGCTTTTTAACCGGCGCTGCCATTTCCTGTGGCACCGGCACCGCCTATGGCGCGCTCAAAAGAATCGGGCTCGAAGGTGACGAGACCCTCGCTGTTTTTGGACAAGGACCGGTGGGACTTTCCACTACCCAGTTTGGCGCCGCCATGGGCGCAAGGGTGATCGCCGTCGAGACCTCGCCAGAGCGGAGGGAGCTTGCCCTTGAGAAAGGCGCACACGCCGTTATTGATCCCACTGAGGTTGATCCTGTGACCGCAATCCAGGAACTAACCCATGGTGAGGGGGCTCATAAGGTGATCGAAACGGCTGGCGTCGCCCAGGCCCGAACCGCCGCCGTCAAAGGCACTCGCAAATGGGGAACCGCCTGCTTTGTTGCCAGCGGCGGCCAAGTGACACTGGATGTCGGCCCAGACCTTACCTTTCGTCAAGTGACCGTTCTCGGCCACTGGACATTTTCAAAGAACGGCCAGGCTGATTGCGCGCGCTTCGTCTCGGACCGGAAGATCGACGTGGATAGCGTGTTTACACATGAGTTCAAGCTGGATCAGGCGGAAGAGGCCTATCAACTGCTCGATCAGCAGAAGACGGGCAAGGGTGTGTTTATACCGTCTTGAAGAAAGTTACCCTTCAATCCCTCACCCGATTAGCACCAGGGACTGTTGCGGTATAGCGCCGACGGCGTTGGGCCTTCGGGGTATCTGAGCTAGCCGCGTAAATCTGCTTACCGGCTTCTGAGATCAGCACGCCAGAAAATGTTGGAAATAAACGTTGGCCGACTTGCTCCCAAGCCGGTGCCGAGGCGATCACCATGCGCGACCGACTAGGAGGCGCAAACAAAGCGCGTTCAGTTCTGATCGGGGTAAACAAGGTGTCTCGCAGCAACCGATTGAGCTGCGCCGGGCTATAGGGATAACCATGGCCAAACGGCGTCCGGTCCATTCTTGCCCAAATGCCACGCCGGTTTGGCACCACCACCATCAATCGCCCACCATCAGCCAGCACGCGCCACACTTCACGCAGCATTGGGCGTAGCTGCTCACTACATTCCAGCGCATGAACTAGAAGCACACGATCCATCGAAACATCGGGCAGCGGAATTTCTGCCTCGTCACACAGTGTAACTTTACCGGCGCCATCACTCGGCCAGTGGAGCACGCCCTGCCGCGCCGGCATGGCGGCAATGACCCGCTCTGCCCCATCCTGAAGTGGCAGCAAATAGGGCGTTGCATAGCCGAGCCCAAGAATGCGCTGTCCCGCTGTATTGTCCCAAATATCGCGAACACGCTGACGGATCACTCGGCGGGTTAATCCCCCGAGGCTGGTCCGGTAAAAGTCGCGTAAATCGACAGCATCATTCCACATACCCCTAGTTTAACATATCAAATGGGATTTTGGGTCAACCAAGCAGTTGGCTCACGCCTCAACCACGCAGTTGGCTCACGCCAATGGCTTTGCTAGGTTGCGGCATCAAATGTGAATTTACCACATAAGGAAGCACCCTATGTCGACGCTTGAAATCGAACAAATACCAACCCGCTCTGATAACTATGTTTACCTAATCAAGGAATCCGGTCAGGGCAAGGTCGGGGTGGTTGATCCCTCCGATGCTGAACCGGTAATTGAAGCGCTCGATCGACTGGGGTGGACACTGACCCATATCATCAACACGCATCACCATAACGACCATACCGGCGGTAATCTTGAGCTGAAGGAAAAATATGGCTGCGAAATTGTCGGCCCGTTGGCCGATCATGACCGGATAGCGGGTATCGATCTCGATGTTGCCGATGGTGACACCTACACGTTTGGTGATGCAGTAGCCAAGGTCTATGATACACCGGGCCATACACGTGGGCATATCGCTTATTGGTTCGAGGAAAGCAAAGCCTTGTTCTGTGGCGACACGCTGTTCGCCCTCGGTTGCGGTCGGGTGTTCGAAGGCACCTTCGAGCAGATGTGGAATTCTCTCGGCAAGCTCCGCGCTCTACCCGACGACACGATGGTTTATTGCGCCCATGAATATACCCAGGCCAATGCCAATTTTGCAGTAACGATTGAGACCGGCAATCAGGCTCTGATGGAACGCGCCGCCGAGATTGATGCACTGCGGTCAGACAACAAACGTACCGTGCCATCGCTGCTCGGGCTTGAGAAAGAAACCAATCCGTTCCTGCGGGTTGATGTCGCATCCGTCGCCGAAGCGGTCGGCCTTCCTAATGGCAGCCCGGTCGAAGTGTTCAGCGAAATCCGCACCCGCAAAGATAATTTCTGAACAGGACAGATAAGATGAAGCTGCGCTGGGCCCCCGGATCGCCATTCGTCCGCAAGGTAACCGTCACCGCCATTGAGGCCGGTCTTGATGATCGTATTGAGCGGATGATGACGGATTATCATAAGCCCGATAGCGACATCATTGATCACAATCCACTGGGGAAGGTACCGGCGATGATCCTTGATGATGGCGATATCCTCATCGATTCCTCTGTGATTTGCGCCTACCTCGATAGTCTTCATGATCGCCATAAGATGATCCCGGTCAATCCTGAGTTTCGTTTTAAGGTTTTATCGCTCGAAGCGCTGGCCGATGGCATGACCGAATCCGCGATCAACGTACAACGCGAACGAGGCCGCCCGGCTGAAGGTCAGTCAGATGCCATTCGTGACAAGCAATGGGGCAAGTTTGAACGCGCCATGGATTGGATCAATGCCAACCCGCGCGTCCTCGAAGGCCCACTCAATATTGGGCATATCGCAATTGCGACAGGGATCGGCTGGGTCGAATTCCGCATGGGCGACATTCTCGGCGACTGGAAATCGCGATGGACGATGCTTGGCGCGTGGTATGATCAAGTTTCAAAACGCCCGTCCTTTCAGGCAACCGTTCCTAAATAAAACTAAATCAGTCTCGAGCTAAGCACATGGCAATACCCATGCCGCCGCCAATGCACAATGTCGCGAGACCTTTTTCGACATCACGCTTTTCCATCTCATACAGCAATGTGGTGAGCACACGAGCCCCTGAGGCGCCAACCGGGTGACCGATAGCAATCGCACCACCGTTCACATTGAGCTTTTCATCATCCCAACCGAGATCCATACCGACCGCTAATGCCTGTGCAGCAAAAGCTTCATTGGCTTCGATCAAATCGAGATCATCGACAGTCCAGCCAGCCTTGTCCAAAGCCGACCGGCTCGCCGGGATTGGACCCGTTCCCATGATGGAGGGATCAACCCCTGCCTGGGCCCAGGAGATAATCCGCGCGCGCGGCGAAATACCACGGTCAGCGGCTTCTTCAGCAGACATCAACACGAGCGCTGCAGCACCATCATTGATGCCCGATGCATTGCCAGCGGTCACCGTGCCGTCCTTGGCAAAGGCAGGGCGCAATCCACCAAGAGACTCCGCGGTCACACCAGCCCGTGGATATTCATCCTGATCAACAATTACTTCGCCCCTGCGGGTTTTGATAGTTACCGGTGCGATCTCGTCAGCGAACCGGCCAGCAGCCTGTGCGGCTTCGGCACGTTGCTGCGACCGCGCGGCAAACGTGTCCTGTTGTTCTCGGCTGATCTGCCATTGATTCGCGATATTCTCCGCCGTGCAGCCCATGTGATAGCCGTTAAAGGCATCCCATAAACCATCGCGGATCATGGTATCGACCATTTCTGCATCGCCCATCTTCTTGCCACCGCGCAAATACATACAGTGCGGTGCCTGGGTCATACTTTCTTGACCTCCGGCAACAACAATCGATGAGTCACCACTGGTGATTGCCTGAAAACCAAGCGCGACTGTCTTCAGACCTGACCCGCATAGCTGATTAACGCCATAGGCAGGCACTTCAACCGGCAAACCCGCTTCCATAGCGGCCTGACGTGCAGGGTTTTGCCCTGCGCCTGCAGTAAGAATTTGTCCCATGATGACTTCGGAAACGTCTTCCGGGGCAACACTGGCCCGTTCAAGCGCTGCCTTGATGGCCACAGTGCCAAGCGTCGATGCCGACAAATCGGCGAAAGCCCCATTGAATGTCCCAACCGGCGTCCGTGCTGCGCTCGCAATGACAATATCACTCATGGTTTCTGCCTGTTTCGCTAAATCCACAATATGGATCACCTTATAGCGAAGGCAAGCTCAACAGGCCATGGGTTGTCTTCAGGCGACGTTGGTAAATTTATCCAGCAACCGGCGCCATCGCTATCGACAACGGGTGATGGGTCATCCCACTCTGTACAGCCGGTCTTTGGTGCACTGGCAACCGAACACGACGCAAGATTCTTTCTACCCGACGACGTGACACGCCAGAACAACCTCGGAAGCCCTTCCTTTGCCACTCATCATATTTCGGAAATGTCATCCGATGACGCAGCCGCAACGAAATTATCGTCAGTTGCAAAGGCCTATCGGCAAGCGGAAATGCTTACCCTGCAACATATCGAGACAACATCAATAATTCTCTAGGTGTCGCCTTCAGCGTAGCCAATCGATTTTAGTGCAACGGTTATTTCATCGAGAATAACAGGGTCATCTATCGTCGCTGGCATCTTATAGGTTTGACTATCAGCGATTTTCTGCATGGTGCCACGCAATACCTTGCCCGAACGTGTTTTCGGAAGCCGCTGTACAACGGTCGCTGTCTTGAAGGAGGCGACCGGACCAATATTGTCCCGTACCATGCCAATGACCTCGCCGACGATCTCACCATTTTCACGGTTTACACCCGCATTTAAAACGAGAAAACCGAGCGGCACCTGACCTTTCAGCTCATCGGCAACACCAATGACAGCGCATTCTGCGACATCAGGATGCGCTGCCAGCACTTCTTCCATCCCGCCAGTCGATAGCCGGTGTCCCGCCGTATTGATAATGTCATCAGTCCGCGCCATGACGAAGACGTATCCATCCTCATCGATATAACCGGCATCCGCTGTCTGATAATATCCCGGAAATTCTTTCAGATAGGCATCCTTATATCTGTCATCTGCGTTCCACAAAGTCAGCAAGGTCCCCGGCGGTAACGGCAGCTTCGCAACCAGCGCGCCTATCTCTCCAGTGGCGACTTCGTTGCCCCCTTCATCAAGCACATTCAAATCCCAGCCCGGCACGGGTTTCGTGGGAGAGCCGTGTTTGACCGGCAACTGTTCAATCCCGAGACAATTCGCACTGATGGACCAGCCAGTTTCGGTCTGCCACCAGTGATCAATAACCGGCACACCAAGATAGTTCTCAGCCCAGCTCAACGTGTCAGGATCGGAGCGTTCTCCCGCCAGAAACAACGCCTTGAAATGGGTTAGGTCATAATCGGCGACCAGCTTACCGTCAGGATCTTCCCGCTTGATGGCGCGAAAGGCAGTCGGTGCTGTAAAAAGTGTCGTCACCTTGTGATCGGCGATAACTCTCCAGAAGGCACCAGCATCGGGAGTCCCCACCGGTTTTCCCTCATAAAATATCGAGGTCGCTCCGGCCAGCAAGGGGCCGTAAACAATATAAGAGTGGCCTACCACCCAGCCGATATCAGACGCCGCCCAATACACATCCCCGGGCTGCACATTATAGACGGCGTTCATCGTCCAATTTAACGCAACGGCATGGCCGCCATTATCGCGAACGACGCCCTTGGGTTCGCCAGTCGTACCGGACGTATAAAGAATATAAAGCGGGTCCGTCGCTGACACCGACACGCAATCATGCGGCTGCGCTGCCGCCATGGCTTCATTCCAGTCAAGATCATTTGACCCCAGCTGACATTGCAGAGCATCGCGCTGCACGATGATCGAGCTAACTGTCTGATGCGTGGCAAGATCACGGGCGCCATCTAGCAATGGTTTATACTCGACGACCCGGCCGGGCTCGAGACCACAGGATGCGGAAACAATCACTTTGGGCTTCGCATCATCAATGCGCACCGCAAGCTCATTGGCAGCAAATCCACCAAAAACCACCGAATGCACGGCCCCGAGACGCGCACAGGCGAGCATGGCAATTACAGCCTCTGGGATCATCGGCATGTAGATGACAACCCGGTCCCCCTTGCCGACCCCTTCATTCGCCAAAGCACCGGCGAAGAGCGCAACCTGATCCCGCAATTCCCGATAGGTAAATTTGACGACCTGCTTGGTCATCGGGCTGTCATAAATCAAGGCATTTTGATCAGCACGACCATTTTCAACGTGGCGATCGAGAGCATTATAACAGGTATTAAGCATACCGCCGGAGAACCAGCGATAGAATGGTGGGTTGGACTCATCGAGGACTTTTTCCCACTTTTTGTCCCAGTCGATTCCTTCCGCCGCTTCAGCCCAGAAGGTATCCCTGTCCGTTATCGCGCGCTGATAGGCGCTATCGAACTCTCCCGACATATTAACTCCATATCTGTCTTCTGTTTATTGCGCAAATGAGTGCATTCATCGTCGCCTATAACGACGGTGTTTGTCATCCCATAGATATCACCAAACAGAGCAACCGTGACGGTGAGAGGAGAGAGTTTCTTGTTTTTAGGCGTTTATGCCCAGCATTTCGTCTTTTAATCGAAGTTTTTGTTTCTTAAGCGCTGCTATCAGCTTCTGGTCGGGTTGAGGACGTTTAAGTTCTTCGAGGAGTTTGTTTTCTAAACTGGCGTGGTGCGTTTCGAGTGAAGACTTAGCTACGTCAACAATCATATTAAGCTCCTTATAAGTCAGAAACAGGACGCCTTATTCTAGACACAGCTTGATTCAATCTCCAAGACAGATTCCGAGGCCGCGGGCAGTTCGCACCACGGCACCATTTGGATCGACCGGTTGCGAATGTCCAACAACGTCTGCAAGGGGCACGTCGATACAATCCCGGCTCGACCAGGCAACCATCCGGTCAAACTTTCCGGCAGCGATCAGATCAACTGCATGCACACCGAAAGCTGAACCAAACAATCGATCACGAGGCGTCGGCACCCCACCCCGTTGTGTGTGGCCAAGAACCGTCACACGGCATTCTGCCCCGGCTTTTTCAGATAGCCGATCACACAAATACTGGCCGATGCCTGTCTCGACATAATCGTTGTCGGGTTTGACACCCTCCGCGACAACGACAAGGGCAAAGGTCCGGCCTTCACTGCGACGGATATCATCAAGCTTAGCGCAAAGACTGTCCAGATCGTAAGGGATCTCCGGAATCAAAATCACATCCGCCCCACCGGCGATGCCGGCATTGATCGCAATGTGCCCATGGTCACGCCCCATGACCTCCAAAATCATAACCCTGTTATGGCTTGCCGCCGTTGGTTGCAGCCGGTCCAGGGCTTCAGTCGCAACATCAACCGCCGTCAGATAGCCAACGGCATTCTCGGTTAGATCAACGTCGTTATCGATCGTCTTTGGCACCCCGACTAAGTTCCACCCGCCTTGCTGCGCCAGTTTGCGCAGGATCGCCAAACTGCCGTCACCGCCAATAGCGATGAGTGCGTCGAGCCCAAGCTGATCGTAGCCGTTGATAATTTCTTGTGAACGGTCCTGACGGCTACCATCCGACATTGGAAAATCAAACGGGTCACCGCTATTCACCGAGCCCAGTATCGTGCCACCCATACGGAGGACAGTCCCGGTAAAATCAGGCAGCGTCAGTTCCTGATAACGCGGCGGGCGATCCAGCAATCCGTGACTACCATCATTGATTCCATAAACTTCCCAGCCATACTCGGCGATAGCCCGTTTAGTGACCGCCCGAATCACAGCGTTGAGCCCCGCACAATCTCCACCGCTGGTCAGAACCCCGATACGATTTATTGCCATAATCTCTTCACCATCTTAGAACACACCTAAATAAGAACCGGGTATACTAGTAACGTGTAAAACCGATTGCGATATCTGTACCTCCGCAACAGCCAGATAAGCCAGCAAAACGAGACACTAACGGAAACGATCGAAGATCAGGAAACCCTCAGACGCCGGATTGCCGAGCTCGAAACCGGGCATGGTGATCTCGATGGCGGCATTGACCAGATTTCTGAAGAGGCCCCGTTTGACCGGCTGCAAGTGCAACGGTTCAAAAAACGCAAGCTGGTCTTAAAAGACGAAATTCAAACGCTTAGAAGCAGACCTATCCCAGACAATATCGCCTGAATTTACGACGCGGCAGCGGTCTCCGCCTCCTTCTTATAAGACATCTTATTTTCATACATCGCCCGGTCAGCCGCCGCCAAGGCATCCCCGGTGGTATCACCACCCTTAAAGGTGTAGATGCCGTAAGAGACGATGACTGGAATGTTTTCACCATTCCAGTCAAACGGCTGATCTTCAATTCGTTGGACAAGCATCTAGCCTTTTTTAGCGGCGGTCGCTCCATCTGCCTGTGACAGAATGATAGAAAACTCGTCGCCACCGAGACGACCAACGACATCGGACTCTCGAACATTCTTAACCAACACACCCGCGATCCGCATAAGATCCGCATCACCTGCCGAGTGGCCATGCGAATCATTAATAGGCTTCAACCCATTTACATCAAAATAGACCAAGCTACTGGGTGAATCATAACGTTCAGAAAAAGCCATGATCCGCGACAGCTCGCAGACAAAGGCCCGACGGTTCGCAACCGGTGCTAACGCATCCTGATCGGCGCGTTGTTCGAGATACGCAATCCGCCGACGGCTTTATTCAAGCTCTCGGCGAAGCGACCCGACCTCTTCCATAAGACGCCGGATCGCGCCTTTAACCCTGGGGGTTAGTTCAGCATCCGGAATGCTCAGGACACTTGCTGAATCGGAGATAGCGCGGGCAGCGGGAGCCGCAGCCTCACCCGGCCTCGAATAGGCCGTGGCTAGCCTCGCATTTGGCACAATCGGTCTTGAACTCGAAACTTTCATAACCCGCACGCATTACTCCAGTGTCTACGAAGGCGCAAAAACGCCCACGCTGCTAGTCAACGCTCATTTCGTTAAGGAATTATTAAAAACGCCGGGAATTACCTGGCATTGCGCGGCAACGGCGCTTTCTTACATTAACGGTGACTGAACTTGAAACGACAATCAACGAGTAGAAAAATGCCAAAAAAAACCCCCTTATTGATACCGTGATGGGAAGCCAATCGGACTGGGGAAAAAATGCATCATGCGGCTGACACGCTGAAAAAAATCGGGATCCCCCACGAGGTAGCTGTTCATTCGGCCCATCGGACACCCGATCGTCTAGTCGACGGGATCAAGGATGTTGAAGGCCACGGTGCCAAAGTCTTTATCGCTGGCGCCGGTATGGCGGCTGCCCGGTTGTGTCGCCGTGATGACTACGAAACCGGTCTTTGGTTGCCCGATAAAAACCCGTGTCATAGGCGGAATAGATAGCCTGCTATCGATGGTTCAAATGCCCGGCGGCATTCCGGTCGGTGTCCTCGCTGTCGGCCGCGCGGACGCGGTCAATGCGGCGTTGCTATCAGCCGCTGTATTGGCGCTTAGCGATGAGAAAATTGCCAAGGCTCTCGACAAATTCCGAGCCGATCAAACCAAAGCCGTACCACTAACGCCTAGCTGAAAGATCTCTACCGCGCGCGAGCGCGCGCCGCTCGTAATATTTCGAATGGATCAGGAAGGCGGCATACCACCTTCTCAAGACGGCTGCGCAATGCTGGGATTTTCATCACGTCGGCGATGCGCCGATCGAGAAATGCCCAACTCGCGGCGCTGTCTTCTGAGTCATCATTGAGCCAGAAAAGCGTTGTCGTTGTAATGACACCCGCCAATAACGCGCGCTTAGTATAAAAACTGAAATCCGAAGACCGGTCGCCAACTGCATGCCAAATAGCATCAACGGTGTTGTACACAGCCTTCCCGGTTCTCGAAATATTGCCCGGTAAGGACAAAAAAGCGATGGTCCGACGGATAGTCTCGCGATGTGGCGCCAAGACCCCGAAACGCAACCGAACCGCCAGCGCAACACGCTCTCGTAATTTCAAACCGTCAGTTTCCCGCGATGATAGAGCATCAAGCATTTGTTGATCGGCCCAGTCGCTGAAACAGATCGCGATCTCTCGCGCGCCGCCCGGAAAGAAACGATCAATTTCGATCTCGTCCAACCCAGCATCCGCAGCGCCAGCCTGCAAAGCCGCATCTGTCCAACCGTCAAAGGCAACGTGAGGCAATATTGCCTCCAGCAAGCGGTTACGTTGTTTCAAATGATTGCCAGACTGGTCGGGCATTACGCAGCCGCTCCTTCATCTTCTGAAATGCCCTCGCTGGCATCCTCTTCAGGCTCTTCTTCTCCCTCGATCTCGGGCAAGCCGAATTTCTGTGCCTCTTCGGTAAAGACCAAAAGCGAAAGATCGTCCATACGCATCGGATACAGAATGCCATCAAGATGATCAAATTCATGTTGAAATACCCGCGCATGAAAACCTGTTGCTTCGCGGTCAATCAGCTGGCCCTGTGGAGAATAGCCGCGATAGCGGATATGAGTGTGGCGGGCGACAGCGCCTGTTAGACCCGGCACCGACAGACAACCTTCCCAGCCCATGGCCATCTCATCTGACAACGGTTGCCATTCGGGATTGATGATCTCGGTCATCGGCGAGAAATCCGTTTCTGGCGCGTCTTCCTCTTCTCCTTCTTCACTGCGCTCCTTTGGCGCAGCAAAAATCACTAACCTTTTGCCAATATGAACCTGCGGCGCAGCAAGACCTGCACCTCTGATATCGGCAAGGGTTTCGTGCATATCCTCAACCAGCTTACGGATTTCACGGGCTGTGGGATCTGGGACTTCCTTGGCGCGCTCCGCCAGGACGGGATGGCCCATACGGGCAATTTTAAGAATAGCCATGTCTTCAATATGGATCGGCGAGCGACCCAAATCAATTATTCTGTTTCTACGAAAGTCGGGTTGTCAGTTAAGTGACTGAAGAATTTCTTCCGTCATCTTCTTCGCATCACCAAATAGCATCATCGTGTTGTCACGGAAGAACAGCTCATTATCAACGCCAGCATACCCTGAAGCCATGCCGCGTTTCACAAACAAAACAGTCTGTGCCTTTTCGACATCAAGGATTGGCATGCCATAAATAGGACTGTTGGGATCGGTTTTGGCCGCCGGATTGGTGACGTCATTGGCGCCAATGACATAGACTACGTCAGCGGTTGAAAATTCGTGATTGATCTCTTCGAGCTCAAAGACTTCATCATACGGCACGTTAGCTTCCGCCAGCAAAACGTTCATATGGCCCGGCATGCGTCCGGCGACCGGATGAATGGCATAAGAAATTTTGACCCCCGCGGCTTTCAAAACATCGGTCATTTCTCGCAACGCATGCTGTGCCTGTGCTACCGCCATGCCATAGCCGGGTACAATAATTACCTTGCCGGCATTCTGCATAATGAAACTGGCATCTTCAGCACTGCCCTGACGAACCGTCTTGTCGCCCTGCGTTGTCGCGGCGACGCCTTCTTCGGCACCAAACCCACCGAGGATGACGTTAAAGAACGACCGGTTCATCCCTTTGCACATGATGTAGCTCAGGATCGCCCCCGATGAGCCGACCAAAGCGCCGGTGATGATCAAAAGCGTATTGCCGAGCGTGAAACCAATGCCGCACGCTGCCCAGCCCGAATAGGAGTTCAGCATCGAGACGACGACCGGCATGTCGGCGCCACCGATGGGCAGAATAATGAGGAAACCAAGTACCAAGGCCAGCGCGACGATCAACCAGTAAGCCTGATAGGATTCGGTCGCCGAAAACCATGTAATTAAAGCTATTGCCGAAATCCCGAGCACCGCATTCAGAAGATGCTGACCAGGGAAAACCAGCGGTGCGCCGGAGACCAGCCCCTGCAACTTGGCAAAGGCAACAATGGAGCCGGTAAAAGTAATCGCCCCAATGAATGTACCAATCGACAATTCAACCAGACTCGCCGTCAGAATACTTCCGACCGCGCCAATCCCGTAGGCGTCTGGTGCAAAGAGTGTTGCCGTTGCGACAAATACAGCCGCGAGACCGACCAGGCTATGGAACGCCGCAACCAGCTGCGGCAGGGCAGTCATCTGTATTTTAACAGCCGTCACGGTGCCAATCGTACCACCGACCAGAATGCCAGCAATAATCCACGTGTAGCTCAGCACATACGGGCTAGCCAATGTCGTACCGATGGCAATCGCCATGCCAATCATGCCGGTGACATTACCACGCCGCGCAGTTTCAGGAGATGACAAGCCCCGCAACGCCAGGATGAAACAGATCGCCGCCATTAGGTAGGCCAGTCCGGTTAAGTCTTCTGACACGCTCTAGCCCTTCTTCCGGAACATCTGCAGCATCCGCTGCGAGACAATAAAGCCGCCAAAAATATTCACCGATGCCAGAACGACAGCGAGAAAACCCATAATCTTGGAGAAATTGACATCCGTCGGTCCGGCCGCGATCAACGCGCCAACAATAATGACCGAAGAGATGGCGTTAGTGACGCTCATCAGTGGCGAATGCAAAGCCGAGGTGACATTCCAGACCACGTAGTAACCAACAAAAATTGCCAGCAAAAAAACCGTAAAGAGAGAAATGAGCGAACCGGTTGCGGCCGATGCTGCCGCGGCCTCGGTGGCCTGCATTATCTTGGTCGGATCCATGCTCAGCTTCCCCCTACATTTTCTTCGGCCGGAGAAAGGCCGGGATGCACAACGGCGCCATCACGGGTCACGAGACAACCCTGAATAATTTCGTCCTCCCAATCAATGGCCAGTTCTTTGGTCTCTGCATCCATCATCGGGGTAATGAAGTTAAATAGGTTCTTGGCATACAGCATGCTGGCATCGGCAGCCAAACGGCTGGGCACGTTGGCATGACCAACGATCTTCACGCCATGTTTGACGACGACCGCGCCATATTCGCTGATCGGGCAGTTACCGCCCTGCTCCACCGCCAAATCGACAATCACTGAGCCTTCTTTCATCTCCTGAACCGTCTCTTCCGGAATAAGAACCGGCGCCGGGCGACCTGGGATCAATGCTGTGCAGATTGCGATATCGGTTTTAATCAGCGCTTCTTTAAGGACTTCCGCCTGACGCGCTTTATAGTCGTCGGTCATTTCTTTAGCGTAACCGCCGGTGGTTTCCGCGTCTTCCGTCGCGTCGGGGTCAACCTCGACAAAACGGCCACCGAGGCTTTCGACCTGTTCTTTCACGACGGGCCGAACATCATAAGCTGACACCACAGCGCCAAGACGACGAGCCGTCGCGATAGCCTGCAAACCAGCAACGCCCGCACCAAGGACCAGTACTTTCGCTGGCGCAATAGTTCCTGCCGCCGTCATCATCATCGGAAAGGCTCTGGTATATTCATGCGCAGCATCAAGCACCGCTTTATAGCCTGAGAGATTGGATTGCGATGACAGGACATCCATAGATTGCGCGCGGCTGATGCGCGGCAGCAATTCCATAGCAAAGGCCGTCACGCCCTGCTTGGCATATAAAGCTGCTTGATCGGCATTGGAGAGGGCGGACAAAGCGCCAATAAGAATGGCACCTGACTTCATCATCGCAATTTCGTCTTCGCCACCATCCGCCACGGTCATCGGCCGCTGAACGCGCAGAACGATATCAGCATCGCTTACAGCGTCCGCCGCATTTGATGCGATTGTAGCGCCCGCTTCGGACAAGGCAGCATCGGAAATAGACGCTGCTTCACCCGCGCCGGATTCGACAACAACATCAAAGCCCAGTGCGATAAATTTCTTTACGGTATCGGGGGATGCTGAGATACGGGCTTCATTGGCCCATTTTTCTTTTGGAACGGCGATTTTCATCAAGTTACAGGTGTAAATTATCTGCCAAGAATGTCCGGCGAGCGAACAATGACTCTTTGTAGGAGATTTGCCAAGGGGGGAGTCACGTAATGGTGAAGTCACGTGATGATCATTACTATAACCGTAAATTCGCTGGAGAACTCTTATGAGAAGAGGCTCACTTTCAAGCATGTTTTTTTGGAAGCATTTTTATGCTAACCATTCTCGCATATCCGCTGCGGGCGGAGACAGAAGAAACCATCAAGACCCGCGATGATATCACTCTTTCCTTTGTTGTCACCGAGCCCGACGGACCGACCAAATCAGCCGCCATTCTGTTTACCGGCGGCACGGGCAAGATCAAACTTTGGAAAGGTCGCGGGCCGCGCGGCAAGAATTTTCTGGTCCGGTCACGAAACCACTTCGCCAAGCGCGGTGTTCTGACCGTCACAGTGGACGTTCCCTCGGACCGCCGCCGAAAGGGTGTTGTCTTCTGGCGCGACTCAGATGAGCATCGTCAGAATATTGTTACCCTTATCAAGTGGATCAAAATAAAGACGCAAGCACCGCTTTGGCTTATCGGCACCAGCTGCGGATCAGCATCCGTCGCCTATTTGGCGGGATCACTCTCCGTCGATGGCGCTGTCTTTATCGCCACTGTTACTGAAATCTCAAATGCCAGAAAACCCACCGCGTATGATGCAGACCTTCGTAAGATCAAAGTCCCGTCCTTGGTTTTCCATCACCAAGAGGATACCTGTGTTGTGACTCCGGCAGACAGTCCGCCGGCTTTCGCGGCTTAATTAGAAAATGCCCCCAAAGTCGAGACTATTCTTTTTGATGGCGGCGACCCGGATATTTCCGGTCCTTGTAAAGCGCAATCAGCGCATCGGTTTCTCAGGATTAAAGACAGGGTTGTCGGCCTCATCGTCGAATGGATGCACGCAAAGGCCGCTCGATAAGACTTGTTACAGGAGACCGATTTCGGTTGCGATGGCGGGTGTCCCTGGATCGTCACCCGGTGAGTCTAGGCGCGGCAGAGCTATAACTGGCACTTCACCGGCAAACCGCGATAGCGTTGCCTGAGTTTCCGATAACGCCACCGGATTGTCGAGTGACTCACTAATCACGATACCCGCGACCGTCAAACCTCGATCCTGAACGGCCTGCAGCGCAGTAAGCGTATGGCTCAACGTTCCAAGATAGGATCCTACGACGAGCAACACCGGGACACCGACTTCGACCATCAAATCAAGGACAGTCTCCTCATTTGTCAGCGGCACCATCACACCACCCACCCCTTCGATAATCCTGATGGAATCTGGCTCAGAATTCGTCCGGCAGAAATGCGCAATCTCTTTAGTACAAAGTGATCGACCCTCATAAGCTGCCGCCATATCGGGCGAAAGTGGCTCGCGAAACCGCCACGGTGATATCTCATCCACGCTATTCCGTGTCACGTCACGCCCGAGGGCCCCAAGGATCACTCCCGTATCACTTTCATCGGCGTTATCTTCATCAAAGCCAGAAATTACGGGCTTTAGCGCACTACACTCTTTTCCCGCCCTGCGTATTTCGTTGATCAGTATAGCAGTGACAAATGTCTTCCCGACCCCGGTCCCCGACCCCGACACAAACAGGCTGGTCACGACAGAATTCCTGTTTTCCGCACAGCAGCCACCAAGCGGTCGATATCTTCATCCGAATGATGTGCCGCAAAGGTAAACCGCAATCGCGCCGTCCCCTCAGGCACCGTCGGCGGACGAATGGCGGTCACTAAAAAGCCCTCTTCCGCGAGAACGCGTGATGCCGCGAGCGCCGTTTCAGCCGTACCGGTAATCAACGGCACAATCGTACTTTCAGGCTCTGGCAAACTAAGTTGTCGAGTAAAACGTTGAGCCCGTTCCATCGGGATACGAACTAGCTGTTCATCTTTCTCGATTACGTCGAGCGCCGCACTCGCTGCCGCTACAGCGGCAGGCGGCAGACCAGTGGCATAGATCAGACTGCGGGCACGATTAATCAATAAATCAATCACCGGCTTTGCGGCGCAAATAAATCCTCCATAGCTGCCGATCGCTTTTGACAGTGTTCCCATCTGAAGAGGGATACGCCCGCCGACGCCTGCCTCGGCGGCACTGCCACGGCCGTTGCCAAGAATCCCGATGCCATGCGCATCATCTGTCATCAACCAGGCGTCATAACGATCCGCTAGATCACAAAGCTCCACCAACGGCGCCCGGTCGCCATCCATACTAAAGACGCCCTCGGTCATGATCAGGCAATGCCGATAATGACCACGCTGCTCATCAAGAATTCGTTGGCAGTCAGCCATATCGTTGTGACGAAAGAACAAGCTGTCAGCGTTGGAAGCCCGAATGCCAGCATGCATGCTGGCATGGGATAATTCATCTGCCAGGATAAGGTCACCCCTGCCTGTCAGCACCGGCGGAATGCCTAAATTGGCCAAATAGCCGCTGCCAAACACCACCGACGCTTCGGTTTCCTTGAGCCCTGCCAACCGCGTTTCAAGATCGTCATAAAGCGGATGATTGCCGGTGACCAGCCGCGAGGCCCCAGCACCCGCGCCATATTGTTTAATGGCCTCTGAGGCTGCTTGTTTCACCTGCGGATGCTGCGACAGGCCAAGATAGTCGTTGCAGCAAAACGAGATCATTTGCTGGCCATCCCGCGTCGCTTCCCCAGCGTCTCCTCGCCCCGTCTCAGACAGCTCACGGCGAAGCGCTGTCGCCTCAAGCTCTGCCAGCTTGCTGCACGCCATCTGCTCAATGCCTGATACTGGCCCTCGTCCTTCCATAGAATTTGCAGCCGCTATCGCGAACTGCACCTTTTCAGATCATTGCGTGTCGTCATACTATACGCCAGTTCATAGGTATGGCGCGATGGCACTTTTAAGCAAAGATATAATGGAACGAACTGGCCCGCAGGCGACACAGGCGAGTATTCGTCACGACTGGACGCTGGCAGAAGCGGAGGGTTTATTTTCAAGTCCCTTCAATGACTTACTGTTTCGAGCCCAGACGTTGCACCGGCAATATTTTGCGCCAAACGAAGTCCAGATTAGCACGCTTCTGTCGATCAAGACCGGCGGTTGCCCCGAAGATTGCGCCTATTGTCCGCAGAGTGCACATTACGATACCGGCACCAACCGAGATGCCCTGATGGACATCGATTCGGTTTTGGCGGCGGCGCGCGAAGCCAAGCGCGGCGGCGCCAGCCGGTTCTGCATGGGCGCTGCCTGGCGCAGCCCGACAGATCGCGATCTCGATGCTGTCTGCAAGATGGTCGAAGGGGTCAAAGACCTCGGTCTGGAAAGCTGCGTGACGCTGGGCATGCTCCGCGAAGAACAAGCCAAGCGGCTCAGTGAGTCAGGGCTCGATTACTACAACCACAACATCGACACCTCGGAAGAATATTATAGCGAGATCATCACCACGCGGACCTATGAAGACAGGCTCAACACGCTCGGGAACGTGCGTGATGCCGGCATCAATGTCTGTAGCGGTGGTATCGTCGGGATGGGTGAAACGCCAAAAGACCGAGCGGGAATGCTTATGACTCTGGCCTCGTTGCCAGAGCATCCGCAAAGTGTGCCAATTAATATGCTGGTTGCCGTCAAAGGCACCCCGCTTTCAGAAGTGCCCGCAATTGATGCCATTGAGTTCGCCCGTACCATCGCCGTCGCCCGGGTCATGATGCCAGCCTCCGTTGTACGACTGTCGGCAGGACGCAATGACATGACCGATGAAGCTCAGGCATTATGTTTTGCCGCCGGTGCCAATTCGATCTTTTACGGTGATGTGTTACTGACCACCGATAATCCCGAGCGTGAAGCCGATATGGCCCTGTTTGACCGGCTCGGCCTTAAACCGTCGGCCCCAAACACATAATTCAGGGGCATGACCCAGCCCACACCGCCGATTGACCCCAGACTAAAACATCTCTGGCGGCCCTATACTCAGATGCAGACTGAAACGCCGCCGCTGAAGGCTGTCGAGACCTGTGGCGCGCAGATCAAGTTAGCAGACGGGCGCTGGTTAATCGATGGCATCTCGTCCTGGTGGACCGCCTGTCACGGCTATAACCATGAGGCGATTGTCGAGGCAATGCAGAAGCAGCTAGACGAGATGCCTCATGTAATGTTGGGTGGCCTCACCCATGAACCTGCTTTGCAGCTCGCTTGGCGCCTATCCCATATCTTACCGGGGGCCGGAACGGATAGCGCGCTCCAGCACATTTTCTTTGCGGACTCAGGCTCGGTTGC
>CAJJCG010000038.1 GCA_905182615.1 Alphaproteobacteria bacterium UBA2964
GGATTCTGTCATGCTTGTAAAGCGCCGTATGTCGCAAAACAGGCAGGATATATAGCCACGATGGCTTTGCAGCGGTGATTCCTTGCCCTCGCTCGTGATGAGGTCAGTAATCTCTCTGGGCAAGAATCTCTTAAGTCGGGCTAACCGTTCCATTTTTTCAACTTGCTCGGAGACCCTTCCTTCACGTGACACATTTACATCGGTGAGCGTGGCGGCCTGAGCTTCAACGGCTCGGTTAAGGAAGGCCAGCATCCTATTCAGGTTCAGAAAGGCGACAATCAGCAATAATATGTACCCGGCAGCGAGAATGGCATCGTGGTAAAATAAATATAGCGTGCCCATGATCACCTAGAGGGCGGTGATACTGAGAAGGAACGGAAAGTTTTCACCGTGACGTTTGTGGTCTGTCAACAAGGCGACTACTGTTGTCGCTGCAAATAGCGACATGACGAAGGCCTACAGATGGAGATTTATCTCGATAGGACTTAGGCCAAGTATTGGCGCTATTAGTTTAAAGGCCGCTTTCCAGAAACAGAAAATAGCGAAATGGTGGCACTGAGATAGGCCAAAAACCCAAATTTGGAGGCGTTCTGGTTAGCATTTGGGGTAGTCGCCATCAGGGAGTGCTTACATCGTAAAATATCATCATAGAATCATCGAAACTGGCGCGTAACGCAACACCGCCCCTCGACACCTTCTCTGATTTGCCGCACAAAGGTGCTTGTTGCCAATCAGGATTCCTGCTTTAGCGTGTCGTCTTTTGTTCTCTTACGCCGATTTGGCGAGATGTTCTCTGCGTGGTGGCTTGGTCTGTCGGGCAATATGCGGGGTATTATCTGGATTTCGGTCGGCTCATTGATTATCGCGCTGACCGATGGTCTGCTCAAACATATGGGTGGGACGTTTCATCCAGTGCAGCTGAGTTTTTCACGTTATGTGGTGGGTTTTTTGCTGTTGGCTGCCGTATTCTGGCGTATGGGGCGGGCCGGTGATCTAAAATCAAATCGTATGGGTCTCCATTGGGCGCGCCTGTTTCTCGCGACGATTGGTCAGACCGGCATCTTTATGGCCATGGTCAATCTGAAGCTCGCCGACGCCACGGCATTCTGGTTCTCTAAGCCACTTTTCACCTCGGTCGCCGCTATTTTTATCCTGGCCGAGATTGTCCCGGCCCGGCGCTGGGTCGCGACGATGTTTGGCTTCCTCGGTGTTGTCATCATGATGCGCCCCGGCATTGCCGATATTGACCCCTATGTTCTCGTGGCGATTGGCGCGGCTTTTTCGATGGCCTTTGCCAATGTGCTGATCCGCGTGATGGCACCGACCGAGCCGCCTAACCGTATTCTGTTTTATTATCATGTCGGTGGCGTCATCCTGCTCGCCCCAGCGATGGTCTGGTTCTGGCAAACGCCGGTTGGTGTAGAGTGGTTGTTGATCGCCATGATTGGCACCGGAACGACGATCGGTATGATCTGTTTTGTGCGCGGTTTTTCGGTCGGCGAAATAAACGTCGCGGGCCCAATGGAATATGTCCGGCTCGTCTATGCCGGGTTGATCGGTTATTTCTTCTTTGCCGAGACCATCGATCTTTGGACACTGCTGGGTGGCGTCGTCATCGTAACCAGCGCCCTCTATATCGCGCACGACGAATCGCGGCGCCGCTAGCGCTTCACCCAAAAACTCGACCTCGCCGTGCATTCTAATAATCCCACGGCACGGTTGAGTTTTGAGGGAGGTTGCCGATGCTTTCCCGCGGAGAAAATCAGCTTCTACCCCCGGTTGGCTTGGGCACGCCGATGGGTACGCTGATTCGGCGCTACTGGATTCCCGCAACCTTTTTCAGTCCTATTACCAAATCTGATTCCCGACTGGTACGGGCTCCGCTGCGTTTATCACGGCTGGAAGTTTGATATCGACGGCAATTGCGTTGACCTACCGAGTGAACCTGAGGGCACTAGCCTGCAACGCAAGGTCGAGGTGACCGTCTATCCCTGTGTTGAGCATGGCGATTTCGTATGGTGCTATAGGGCCCGCTCGAACATAAACCGGCAGCGCCTCATTTTGAATGGACTCGATTACCGGTGCCCTACAAGTCGATGTCGCGTCAGACCACGGATTGTATTTGGCTGCAGGGCGTCGAGGGTGATGTCACGAGGCGCCCGACGATCTATGAGGTGATCCCGACTGATTACAGTTTTGTTGCCGGATCAGGGCGTGAGCGTGAGGATGATCTGACTTTCTTGCCGGCGAATGTCATGATCATGCCGTTTCAGAAGAGCATCGCCTCAGTGCTGGTCGGGGTGCATCTCTGGGTGCCGATGGATGATAAAACACCATGCAACATGTCATCGACTACCGTCATGACCGCGCGCTTACGGAAAAGTATATCGCCCGAGAGATCTCGTGGAATGGTATCCATTCCGAGAATAATCTTGGCACGGACTGGCCGATCCGTAACAAGGATAATGACTATCTGGTGAACCGGGAGCTTCAGGCCAGCGGTAAGTCTTGGACCGAGATTGAAGGACTCGGCACGCAGGATAACAGTATGCAGGAAACTATAGGGCCGATTGCCGACCGGACGATCGAGCGGCTTGGTCTGAGCGAGACCGCGATCATCAGCTTGCGCAAACTTTCGATGGAAACGAATAAGGTGTTGCCGGTTTGGGGGTCGGTGACCAAAATCGACTCGCTCCCGGCATTGGCATGTTCGCCGGTGGTGGGTTTTTTAACGGTGCTTAAGCCGAGTCCAACTGGGCTATAGGTGCGACGATCCGACAGACAGCTTCCCCGTAACACCATGCTTGTCAATCAAGCTCGCGATCAAGCCATTGGCCTTGCTCTTTTCGACAAAGGCCGCGACAAAGGTTGCCGCTGCTGTGTTGCCTTTTGTTACGCCGATGGCCTGTTGAACAGTCATAAAGCCACCATCAAGAATGCGGCTCCCCGGCAAATTACCAGACTCCGCAACCAATGCCGGACGGAGCCCGGCTAGGGCTTCCAGCGCATTTTTTTTGAATAGTTCCACCGCGCCGGCGACGCCCTGAGCGCGTACCAGATCGGCATTGGTTAGATGACGACTGAGAAAAAGATCATAGGCACTCCGTCCCGAAACGGCGATCCGCACGCCATCCTGATCGATCTCATCGATGGCGTTATAGGACGACCCCGCCGGCACCAGATAGGTTGCTTCAATTTCGACATACGCGGCAGAGAAATCGATCGCCTCGGCCCGCTTGGGTTCGGCACCGATCATGCCAAGATCCCATTCGTTTTTGCCTGCGGTATCGGTAATCTTACCGGGACTGGCATACTTGACCATGACTGCCGGAACACCGAGCAGTTTAGCAATCGTGCGCCCCATATCAGGGGCGACACCATCAGGTTCACCTGTCGTCGTTGTGCCGGTATTCAGAAGATTATTGGCCATGTTAAGACCAACGCGCAGCGTTCCGGTTGGGGCGAGCTGCGTAAGGATTTCAGGGTTCATGGTTTTGCATCAGACTGGGAAGAAACTGTCGACCCAGCTTTTAACGATCTCACGCACGCGGGTGTTGTTTTCTGCAAACATGAAATGGTCTGTCTCGGCAAACAGATGCATATCGCACGGCTGTCCGGCCAGCTTGAACATCGCGACCGACTGTTCGGTTGGGGTCACAGAGTCGTCTGAGCTGTGCAACAGCAGCAGCGGGCGCGGGGAGATGTCAGCAACGACATCCTCTGCGCAGAAATTATACATGCTCTGCGGTACCTCAGCTGGGAACTCTATCACTGACTGCTGGGCGAGGTTATTCCGCAGATGCTCGGGGATCGGGACGATGTCATAGCGATTGACCATCAGGGACTCACCGGTCTTTTCACGATGACGACGGCCTTGCTCCAGCATGTTGGTGAATTTCAACCAGCCTTCTTTGGTTGGATGCTGGCCACGGAATTTGCGTTCGCCATGGCCCCAGCCACCGGAGGAGATGACACAGGCAAACCGGTCATCAATGCCGCCGACATAGATTGCAACCGCGGCTCCAAAAGACGACCCGAGGACACCAACGCGGGCCCCGTCGACTTCGTCACGGGTCTGAAGATAATCCATTGCGGCCTGGGTGTCTTCGACCTGTTCCTGACAGATCACCCGGCCAAACTCGCCATCGCTCTCGCCACAACCGCGCATGTCGAAGCGAAAGGCGGCATAACCCCAGTCGTTGAACATTTTGCAAGGACCCATGACATTGGCACTGCTGCTGTTACTGCCGAAACCGTGCAGTACGATGATACAGGGCAGCTTTTTGCCGTCGCTACCTTCAGGGGTATGCAGAGAACCGGAGAGCGTTAGGTCGCCGGATTTGAACGTGATGTTATCTTCCATAGAAGTCTCCCTTGAATACGTTGCTGCATTTATACGGTTGCGAAAGGTTAGCCGCAAGGTGTTGCCAGCGACGCGGTAGACGGGGTCGGCGGCAATCGCCACAATGCGGCTACCAACAAAACGGAGTGATTAATGTCAGACGGCGTAAGAATAACGCGTGAAGCGGCCACGGAATTACTGGTAGGGATATTTGAGGCACGGGATTGTCCGTCTGATGAGGCATTACTGGTTGCCGAAGGTCTTGTCTGGGCTGATCTCCGGGGCATTGAATCGCATGGTCTGGTCCGCGTCCCGCAATATATGCTGAGGCTCGATAAAGGCGTCGTCAACCCACGCCCAACGCTGAATATTATCAAGGAAACACCAGCGGCGGTGGTGATCGATGGCGATTTCAGCCATGGCCAGATCGCCCTCAAGCTTGCCGTTGAAAAGGCTATCGAGAAAGCTAAAAAGGTCAGCGTCGGCTGGGTCGTCGTTGGCGACACCACCCATACCGGGGCGGTCAGTATGTATACGCGACAGGTCGCGGAAGCGGGGATGGCAGCGCTCTATATGGGCGGTTCGCAACCCAACATGGCCTATTACGGCACCAAGGCGGGTGGCGTATCGACCAGTCCGATTGCGATGGCAGTGCCCCGCGGCAATGGCAAGATTTTGTCGCTCGATCTGTCTACGGCAATTGCCGGTGTTGGTAAGCTGCTGCAACACAAGGTTTCCGGCGAGCCGCTGGGTAAGGGCTGGGCGCTGGATGATGACGGCAACCCGACCACTGATCCGCAAAAGGCGACGCTGCCGACACCGCTTGGCGGCCCTAAGGGCTCCGGGATGTCACTGATGTTCGAATGCATGACCAGCCTGATGGCCGGTCGCGCGATATTGGCCCCCTGGATCAGGGGTGAGAACCAGCGCCATCACCAAAGTGCGCTGCTGGCGGCGATTGATATTTCGCAATTTGGCGATCTTGATGAATATTGCGAAGAAGTCGAAGGGCTGGCCGAGGCAATCAAGACGCTGCCCAAGTCTGACGAGGTCGATGAAATTATGATGCCCGGGGAACGCAGCGATGCAATCTATGAGGACCGCATCCGCAATGGCTATATCGTGCCGTCTAAAGTCTGGGCCAAGGTCGTCGAGGTCGCGGAACAATATGACGTGCCGCTACCGGCCGTCGGCTAAAGTCTCTTTCGACCCAAACTCATCCCGTCATCCCATACTCTCCTCTCGTCATCCCGCACTTGATTCCGGACCCGGTGATCGCGCGTCGGCGCGATGTCGGGCATAGACCCTGGATTGTCGCCCGGGGTGACAAAAGAAAATGGTGTTCAAGGTGACGAAGGGTGTCGAACCTGGCTACGTAATCGCCGCTGTTGCCGCGACGCTATCGATCAGCTGGGCGCGACGCATATAGGATTTGGCTTGTTCCTTGTCTTCGCTAACCGCGCGCATGTCATCGAGTCGTTTTTTTCGCTGCACGGGATCGCGTTCCTCAAGCTGCTTCTTGTTGGCGATGGTTTGCGCCTGGGTGAAATCGATTGAGGCCTGGTGGCGCTGGCGGGTGTATAGGTCCAGCAGATCGACATCGCCGTCGCCTTTCCAGACCGCAGCCAGTTTTTCGGCTAGATTGACCGCATCATGGATGCCGCCATTGAGGCCCATCCCGCCAATAGGATTGTTTACATGCGCGCTGTCGCCAGCCAATAGAACGCGACCGTTATTAAAGGTATTCGCGACGCGCTGGCTCACCGTATAGACATTGGCATAGGCGATTTCGTAATTTTGATCGCGTTCAAAGAATCGTTTGAGCCGGGCCTGCATAGACACTTCGTTCTTGGCTTCCTCTTCGGTCTCGCCGACGCGCATCGGCACGACAAAGCGCCAGATGTCTGGCTTATCTGGTTCGCCTTTTACCTGGAACAGATTACACCATTCATCGGGGTGCGAGAAATAGTTGCGGATAGCTATTCGGTCGTCATGGGCGGTTAGGTCAAAGTAAGTGCCGATCTTGATAAACTTTTCCGGATAGGTGAAACCCGCAAAATCGATACCGGCGCCCTTGCGGACAGTTGACCGGCCGCCATCGCAGCCCACCAAATAGGATCCGCGGAAGGTTTCGATACTGCCGTTGGCAAGTTTGGCATCGACCATCACATGATCATCAAATTGCTCAAACCCCGTGACGGTATGAGAGAACCGCACATCGAAAGCTGGGTCATGGCCAAACAGCTCGATCACCTTACGGACCAGCTTGTACTGTTCATATTGCAGGACATAGGGAAACTCGACTTCGTCTTTCAGGTCGCCGAGATCGAACTCGGCAATCATTTCGTGATTTACCCGGTCATGAAAACGATAGACCGGCGATTGAAGTCCTTCGGCAATCATATACTCGGCGAGACCGAGCTCGTCGAGCATCGCGATGGTTGGCGGATGATGCGAGGCGGCCCGCTGATCGACAAACGGCTTATCCAGCATTTCCAGCGAGATAAACGGCACGCCCTGTCGGTACAACGCTAAGGCCAGCACCATGGCGACAGGGCCAGCACCGGAAATGATTACGGGATCACGTTCAGCCATTGGGAATATTACTCTATTTTATGTTGCGGCAGTATCCGGCGAGGGTAGGGCAGGGTCAAGGAAGGGGTAGGTGGAAAAAAAGTTTCTCTCAAAGCAGGGTGATCCCATTGCATTTTTATGGTTAAATTTCATCGTCGATCTGCAATCAATACAATAAACGGGATAATCAATCAGGGAGATGAAGAGATGAAACGACAATTTTTACGCAGAGCCGTGACGGTCGCTGGGGCGGCCATCCTGGCTGTTGCTGTTGTGCTGCCGGCACAGGCGCAGAAGAAAACCCGAGTTACTGTGGGGGTGACGGAAACAGTTGGGGCGTATAATCCGCATTCAGACAGTGTTGCGCTAATGTATGCCGTGTGGTGCCAGGTCTATGGCTGCCTCGGTTCTTGGAATTTCGAGAAAGCAGCCGATGTCGGCATGTTGGCGGAAAGCTGGACCATTCCTGATCCGAACACCTGGATCTTTAAACTTAAGAAAGGCCTGATCCGGCATGATGGTAAAGCCGAACTGACCGCTGCTGATGTTGTTCATTCTATCAATCGGATTGGTACCGATAAGCGCAGCAGTCAGCGCCAGAATGTCAAAAAGATCAAAACGGCCGTGGCGGTGGATAAATATACCGTTAAGCTCACGACCCACAAGCCAACGGCACCACTGCTCGGCTATGTGTTCGACCGGGTGATGATCACCAGTAAAGAACTGTTTGATAAACACGGTTCCCGGGATGCTGACCGCAAACATCATTTCGGCTACGGGCCCTATATGCTCAAGAAACTGCGGACCGGTGAATCCGTGGTGATCGAGAAAAATAAGCGCTGGCCTGGCGTAAAGAAAGAATGGCCGGATGAGGTGATCTTCCGGATCATGCGCGAGCCGGAACAACGGGTTACTGCCTTGTTGAACGGTGAAATCCAGATCGCTCAATTCATCCCGCCTCACCTTTTGCCGAAGGTTCGGGCATCAAAAACTGCCAGGGTTGAAGAGATGGGCTCTGTTGAGCTGATGATGTTGCTCATGAATCCTGCCTTTAAACCATGGGATAACGTCTTGATGCGTAAAGCCGTAGCACACGCCATTGACCGCGATGCGATCATTAAGCATGTGCTTAAGGGTGAAGCGATCAAACTGACCGGACCCATTGGGCCGTTGCAGTTTGGCTACAACAAAAACGTCAAACCGACCTATGAGTATGACCCTGAAAAGGCCAAGGCTCTGGTCAAGCAGGCGGGCTATCCCAACGGTATCGATGTTGAGTTCTCGACGCCGGTTGGTCGCTATGTGAACGACAAGCAAGTAGCGCAGGCGATGATTCCGATGCTCCGTGCCGTAGGTATTCGGGCCAAGCTCAAGACGCCTGAATGGTCGACGCTGTGGTCTAATGTCCGCAAGGGTAAGGTGGCGTTCTACTATATGGGACGTGGTGGCATGGTCGATCCGTCGGCTGCGTTGTCGCAATATTTTGAAACTGGCATTGCTCCGAGGGTCAAATTCTCGAGCAAGAAGGTCGATACGTTACTGCAAAAGGAACGCCAGACATTTGATCTCACAAAACGTAAAAAATATATGAACGATGCGATCAACGCGTTGATGGAAGAGGTGCCGGCGCATTTTCTGTGGCATCAGAAAATCCATTACGGCGTGGCCAATGGCGTAGATATCTCCATTCGTCCCGACAAGCGTATTCATGGCTATGAGATTTCGGTGAAATAGACCGCGCCCGTAGCGTGCAAGTTAAAACCCCGTCCGGAAAACCGGGCGGGGTTTCTTTTGCTAAAGATTTAGAGGAGATAATTTATGTCGACCGGATCGTTATCGGCATGGGTATGAACATGTTCGCACCCGCCAGCATATTTATGAGAAATAAGCCCCTCTTTGTTGGTTCGCGGAATTAACTTAGCGTCGCTGCTAGTGAATTGGGGTCAATTCGTAGAAATTTCAGCGCTACCCGTCACCCGGCACTTGATTCGGGACCCAGTGACCGCGCGTTTGGGTGGTATCAGGCACGGACCCTGGGTGGCAGTCCGGGGTGACGAGGTATACTTGAGGTCGGTGTCGTACCGACTTATGAAGCTTCCATATCAAACAGGATGATTTCGGCATCCTCGCCGTTTGAGAATTCCAGTAACCCGCTTTCTGTTGCGGCCAGACCATCTCCTTTTTGGAGCTCCTGACCGTTGACCGTCAGACTGCCGCGCGCGACTTGTATCCAGCCGCGCCGTCCATCATGGAGATCAAAATAAATCGCCTGATCGTCTGACAAAGTCGTCGCATAAATATCGGCACTGGCTTTGAACTGTATCGATCCATCACGTCCGTCTGGCGACAGGAATAGTTTGAGCTTGCCGTCTTTAGCTGCCGGCGCGATCTGCAATGTGTCGTAGCACGGGGCTTCGCCAAAGACATTTGGCAGCAGCCAGATTTGCAGAAGCCGCACGCGATCGGTTGCAGACGGGTTGAACTCTGAATGGGTCACACCGGATCCGGCGCTCATATATTGCACACCACCGGCGGGGACAACCGATCCGTTGCCCATGCTGTCTTTATGCTCAAGTTTGCCTTCCAGGACGTAGGAAAATATTTCGAAGTCACGATGCAAATGCTCGCTAAAACCCTTTCCGGCCGACACGATATCATCATTGATGACCCGCAAATTCTCGAACTGAACGTGCTGCGGATCATGATAATCCGCGAAGCTGAAACTGTGGGCTGATTGCAGCCAGCCATGATCCGCCATACCCCGTTTACCGGCTGGCCGAAGACACAAACCGCCCGCCAGAGGGTTTGGCTTGGTGCTTAATGAACTGGCCGCATGGTCTAAATCGGTAACTGTCACAACACCGCTCCTGAATGAAGTCCTTGAAACTATCCGTTTATATATTCAGCTTTACAGCAATTACGAGTGGGAATGAATTAGATGCTCGTTAATTAGATTTTTCGCTGCGTTGCAAACCGAAAGTTCAAGCCGTTATCCCGCACTTGATGCGGGACCCAGTGATCGCGCGTCGGTGCGGTATTAGGCATGGACCTCGGATCAAGTCCAGGGTGACGAGGGGGGTAGGTGCCGTTGTCTTCATGGCCTTCGTCGTCGCTGTAATTATACATATCGTTCGGCGATTGGAAGTTTTCTGGCTAGTTGCCCCCCCATATGATTTTTGGTTCATCTGCCATTGGTTGATTCAATTATTAAGAGCGATGTTGAGTAAAATACACGTTTAGCTACTATTTCCCCTGTCGTGCCAAATGCGTTAGCGTTCTACTAACGGAATATTACCAACAGAGGAGACGCTCATGGCGACGAAAATGGGCGAGACATATGACGAGCTGGTCGACGTCACCGGCGTTAAGGAGCGTGTGTCACCGGAGGAGTGGGAGACGCGCGTTAATCTCGCGGCCTGCTACCGGATGGTGTGGGAATATGGCTGGCATCATCTCAACCTCAACCATATCTCGGCGCGGGTGCCGGGTGATGAGGAGCATGTGCTGCTCAATCCCTATGGCCCGATGTATAATGAGGTCACCGCCAGCAATCTGGTAAAGGTCGATCTCGACGGCAATGTAATCGACGACACGCCCTATAATATCAACCAGGCGGGCTACACCATCCATAGCGCGGTCCATGGCGCACGACCCGATGCTCAATGCGTGCTGCATACCCACACCCCGGCGGGCATCGCGATCTCTACTCTGAAATGCGGGCTGCTGCCATTGCATCAGGAAGCCCTGCGATTTTACGGTGGTATCGGCTATCACGATTATGAAGGCGTCTCACTGGAACTCGATGAGCGCGAGCGGCTGGTCGAAAGTCTTAGTGACAACAAGGTGCTGATCCTGCGCAATCACGGGTTGCTGACTTGTGGCCGAACGATCTCGGAAGCCTTTGTCCTGATGTATCATCTTGAACGATCCTGTGAGGCGCAGATCATGGCGGGCGCGACGACCGAAGATGACAATGTTCATATATTTCCCTCCGAAGCGGTTCGTCAGAACGCTGCCGAGCAGACTAATCTCAATGGTCGCAATGCTGGTTTGCTGCGCTGGCCGGCTTTGATGCGCTGGATGGATCGGATTGATCCGTCTTTTCGAAATTGAGGGTGGCAGCAATGTCCGAAGACAGCTACACAATGCGCGATCTCGCCCAGGCAGTGCAGGCGCAGATGGTGCTCCATGGCAAGGATGCGGCGAAGATTCTCGAGGGTATTCGCGAGCCGGTCTCCAATATACTTAATAGTGATCTCAGCAATATCGGCGTGATGCGCGAGGGCAATCACATCGAGGAGTCTCGCTATCTTTATTATGACGGTGAGATGTCGATCACCTTCGATCATCTGCCCGAGGGCAAGGACATCCCGCCGCATGATCATGGCATTTGGGAAATGCTGGCGATCTATAGCGGTCAGTTGCATCACACGGTTTATGACCGTGAGGATGATGGCTCCAAGGAAGGTTATGCCAAATTGAAAGCGATCGATGATCGCGTCTTGCAGCCCGGTGAGATGTCGATGGTGGCACCGCCAGCGGAAATTCATAGCTTCACGGCGCTGACCGATGATACCTGGTCGGTAACAATTGTCGGTGGAAAATACAAGCTCGACCGGCATTATTATGACCCGGCAAACAGCTCGTGCAGAATTGCCAATCCCAAAAAACAAAAGGTAGTTTAGAACAGTATGGCGTTATCGAAAGCGGATGTTGGTCGCCGTTTCTCCGGCCCGTCCAAGACCCTGACAGATGCACATTTTCTTATGTTTTCCGCTGTTTCTGGTGATGTGCATCCAATCCATTACGATGTTGAATATGCCAAGAACACAGCCTTTGGCGCGCCGGTGGCGCATGGGCTTTTGCTCACCGGTCTGATGGCTTTGGGCGCTTCCGATGCGGGTGACGCGCTCGACGGCATGGCGATGATCGAGCAAGGGACGGTGTTCCGCAAACCGGTCACGGTCGGCGATACCGTGCATCCGGAGTTTGAGATTGAGGAAGTCTGGCAGGATGACAAGCAACACTCTTTCTGTCGCTTCAAGACCGAGCTACTTAATCATAAAGACGAGCTACTGGTCGAAGGGTTTCACGTTTATCGTATCATGGGGAAACGTGCGGCCAATGATTAAGAGAGTTTAATATGGCGGATAGACGGAAGCCGGTTTTTGCTGGTGAGACCTGGCCGGCAAAATACACCTATGTGCCTGCCTTGCGCGTTGGCAAGACGGTCTGGCTATCGGGTACCACTGGTACCGATGAGACCGGTACGATCACGGCACCCGGCGATATCGTCGAACAAACGCGGCAAATCTTCCGCAAGTTCGAGGCGTTGCTCAATCAGGAAGGCGGGACCTGCGCCAATATCGTCGAGACCAAGGATTTTATCACCACGACCGAGAATTACGGAGGCACCGCCGATGTCCGGCGTGAGTTCTTCCACGGCAGCTACCCAACTTCGACCGGCGTGTTGGTGGCGGGGTTGCTGCGCAAGGAAGCGCTGATCGAAATCTCTGCCGTGGCCGTTCTCGACGCAGACCCTGATGTGCAGTCGGATGATGACTGAAGCTCAATCATGAGTGAACCGGCACGTTACTGGGAAGACTTCGCGATCGGGGATCGCTATCCAACCTCGACCCGCAAAATCACCGATGCTGATCTCGATAGTTTCTGCCAGCTGGTTGGTTATGACGTGCCGCTCTTTGTCAATGACGATCTGGCGGCGGACAGCACTTATGGCGGGCGCATTTGTCCCAGCCATCTGATCATGTCGGTCGCTACTGCGATGACCGGTCAATTGTTCAGTAAGAGCCTTATCGGATTACTTGGGCTGGAGAACGGCAAGTTCCTGGCGCCAGTCCATCCGGGAGACTCGCTGTCGACTGAGGTCGAGGTGATCGAAAAGCGGACGACTTCCAAACCGGAGCGCGGCATCGTGACCTTTCGCGATCATGTGCGCAACCAACACGGCGTGGAGGTGTTTCAAATCGACAAGATCACCCTGATCGCCTGTCGGGTGGCGGGCTGAATTTGATGAATGTTACCCAGCATCTACCTCTCGCTGAGATTGAACAAATTCAGAATGAAAAGCTGCGGCACATGCTGTCATTCTGCGCGCGTGGCCATAAGTTTTATAAAAAGCAGTGGGATGACGCCAGGATCGATATTGCTTCTATCCAGACCATTGATGATCTTGAACGCCTGCCACTGACCCATAAGCAGGAACTGATGGTGGCGCCAGAAGATTTTCGGCTCAATCTGCCGGATTTGCCGTTACATGAGCGTGCTCTGTGGGAGGTCCTTTACACCACCGGCAGTACCTCTGACCCGGTGCCGCTCTATAACACCACATACGACTATCACGCCTATCTGCATCAATCGCAGGTCGTGGCCGATATTTCCGGCATCAGCGAATCCGATATCATCGCCAATCTGTTCCCACTGACGCCCGCGCCGATGGGCGCGTTTGTCCGCTCAGCGGCCAATGCCTATGCGGCGGGCGCGACAATCTTTGCAGCCTTGCCGGGGGGGGCGTTTGGTCCGTTTGATGTGCATCGCTCGCTGGATCAGGCAGTAAAACGAGTCGAGAAACATCGCGCGACAATCCTGTGGGGTGTACCGAGCTATATCAGGCGTCTGCTGATCCGAGCGCTGGAGCTCAAATCTGATCTATCTTCGGTGCGGATGTGTGCGATTACTGGCGAAGCGACGTCACCGGCGTTGCGCGAAGATATTCGTCGTTGCCTGCGCGAAATGGGCGCGGCCCAGCCGGTGATCTTTAACCGCTATGGCTCAACCGAGATGGGGGCATTTGCGCAATGTCAGGAAGAAGGAGACTGGCATAACCCGTCGCCGGAGCTGCAATATCATGAGATCGTTGATCCTGAGACCGGCCGCCGTTTGCCTGACGATGAACGCGGTACGCTGGCGGTCACGCATCTCGATAAGCGCGGCACGGCGCTGGTCCGTTTTGTGGTCGGCGATGTTGTCTCGATTGACCGGACACCCTGTCCGCATTGCGGTCGTACCAGTGAACGGATTGTCGGCCCCGTGGTTCGGACCAAGGATCTGATCAAGGTCAAAGGCATGCTGATCAATCCCGATGTTCTGCTCGATACGTTGCAATCGATGACGGCTATCGCTGAGTTTCAGATTGTGATCCAACATCAGGACCAGAATGACCCGTTGTCGATGGATGAGATGCTGATCCGGGTAGCGCTCCAGGCGGGCGCTGATACAGCGATTGGCGCCGAGATCGCGGCTCAGGCCAATGGCGCGGTAAACGTCACGCCGCGTATTAAGTTCGTGGAGATAGAAGAAATTTACACTGCCGGTGCGCAAACCAAGGCGGTGCGCTTTGTTGATCTGCGGACACCCACAGACAGTACCGTCCGCTAGTTCGTTAATATGGACGAACTCACCATTGCTAATATTTTTAACGTCGCCCTGGCAATCGGTGCGGGTGTCGGGCTGTTTAACGGTATGATCCACGGCTATACTGGGTTTGGTGGGGCGTTGATCATCATCCCGGTTCTGACCTTTTTATATGGCCCGGTCGAAGCGATCGGCATGGTCGGGCTCATCACCATCTTTGGCGCAATGCAGCTGGCCCGCGAAACTGCGCATCAGGCGACTTGGCGCGAGCTTGCTCCGATATGTATCGGCATCGCCGTCTTTACACCTGTTGGTGCCTGGTTTTTGTATCATATCGATGCCGAGCTCATCCGGCGCTCGATGGGCGGCTTTATTATGTTCTTTGCGCTGATCCTGCTCAGTGGTTGGACTTATCGCGGCAAGCGAGGCGCTGTGCCGAGTGTGTTGGTCGGAATGACCGCCGGCGGCATCAATGGTCTTACCGGTGTTGGCGGACCGCCGCTCGGTTTTTATTTTCTGTCATCGCCGCACCCGGTTGATGTGCAGCGGGCTAATATTATCATTTGCATCATCGTTTTGATAATTTCGATGATCGTCACGATTGCGATTGGCGGTGGTTTTAGCTGGCTAGTGATCACGCGGGCGCTTTTGATCATGCCCGCTTATTTGTTTGGTGTGTGGTTTGGTGCCCGGATGTTTGCGTTGGCACCGAAGACCTGGTTCAAGAAGGTGGCGCTGGTGCTTTTAATGGTCACCGGCATTTCTGTATTACTGGCTTAATTAGCCGATACACGCGCTGTGAAGCGGGTCTTTCTTTCAGCAGATTACGATTGCTTTCAGTACCGGGAAATCATCAATCAGACCTATGGTTGTTGATATGAAAAAATTATGGGCGACGATGATTTCGGCGCTGGTAAAGTTGCTCCCGCCAAACAGTCCCGTTCATTCAAGGCGTCAGTCAAGGTTGCTGCCCGGCGGCAAACAACGCCCATTGATAATACAGCCCACGCTCCGGACTGCCGGGCGGCGGGCCGAGGTTTTGGTCGGGGTGCACGTGCAGGAGAATGGCGACGCATTCAAACATTGTATAGCCGTCTGTCTTCAAAGCGGGGACGAGGCTCAGTGGCTGGTTCGCAGGATAGACGTCGCTGTTCTGTTCACCCTTCAGCAGCTCGACGGTCTGGCAGTCATAGGTGATGCCGAGTTCTTTGAGCGTCCATTTGGCCCGGTTCGAGCGGGGCGGTGGAAACTCATAAAGTAGAGGCATGGCGGTTTTCGCGTTTTGGTTCAGCGTTAGGGATGAGCCTAGGCGGATTGTTTGAGAGGTCTAATAAACTAATCAATAGAACCCTGTGCGATCCTCACAAAAATACTGTGCGAAGGCGAAGGCTTCCCGCTATGGTGCCGCAGAATTCGAGCGGATTGGAGGTGTGATGTTTAACGTTGGAGACGTCGTCCGGAATGTGGCGGCTAATGTTGCCGGTGAGATTGTCGAGATCGATGGCGACACCGTTTATATTGAGCAGGCCAACGGCGCCGAGGTAGATTTTCAACTCTCGGCGCTAGTGCTTGAAAGTGAATTTCAGGCCAAGCATGGCGGTGCGGTGCAGGAAGATGCTGGCGCTCACGCTTATGATGCGACCTATCAGATGGTTATCGATAATCTCTATCCGGCGAT
Source organism: Alphaproteobacteria bacterium UBA2964 (assembly GCA_905182615.1). GTDB lineage: Bacteria > Pseudomonadota > Alphaproteobacteria > MPNO01 > UBA2964 > UBA2964. The sequence goes on from CAJJCG010000038.1 coordinate 15,969, forward strand.
GCTTGCTGTCGGGCAAACAGCCCACGCCAACATTACGCCGGTGCCGGGGGTTACGCCCAAGCGTTGGGAGGAGCTCAGTGCGTTGCAGAAACTTAATTTGATATCGGACGCCACAGACACGCCGGTTAAGTTATGGATTGATGCCAGCAAGCATGGCGCAAAACCGTCACTTGCCACGTTGCAACTCTCGCTGCTCGGCGCATATCAAAAAGGAAAGAAGTAATGGCGGACGACTCACATGGCAAAAGCGGCACGGTCCTTGGTGCCGACGAGGTCGCGTTGGTGATCAGGTCCGACGGCGAAGCAACCTTATGTCTGCCTGATTACGAAGATGATGATGAGGTGCCGCGGCACACGTTGTTTCTGGTCGCGTTGATGAACAAGATGGAAGACGAGGCCTGGGTCGAGGAGATCATATCCGAGATTTTACCGGATGATCTCAAAGACTGATCTTTAGCTATGCGTCCTGCCTGGCGACGGAGCTTCTTTAGTATGGGGCGTGTTAGTTTCAGAACAAATAAAACAGACAGTGCCTATAAGGATTTGAATGACTAGGCTCGGCAAATAATTTTGCATCTGCAAGAGTTATATTAGGTTGATGGATTTTACGAATGTCCGTTTTTGGCTACGAGCAGATCTCGCCAATTAGATAAGGGGTGTTTGCTATAGGGCTCTTTGCGGAAGTTCGATTTAATGGCACGAGCCGTGAGGTAGAGTTTCGGCGCCTCCAGCGTTTTCTTTATTTTGACTGCGAGCAAACACGCCGTCCGGCATTGCGCTTCTGGCAATCTTGTCTAAAACATAAATCAGATGCAGAAACACAAATTGACGGAGTGTAAGACATGACGACCCTCGGATTTATCGGTACTGGTGGCATGGGCCAAGGCATGGCGGCCAATTTGATCAAAGCAGGTTATAGCGTGGTCGTGAACGACCTTAATCGCGAGCAAGCCAAAGGTTTGGAAGAGCAGGGTGCACAGTTCGTCGACACGCCTAAAGGCGTCGCTGAATCGTGTGACATCGTGCTATCGATGCTGCCGAACAATGATGCGGTTACGCAGGTTGGTCTTGGCGCAGGCGGACTTGCCGAGGCGACAGGTGGCGCAAAGTTGTGGATCGAATTCAGCAGCATCGACAAAGCGACTATCGTTGGAGCCAGCGATGAACTCGGCAAGACAGGCTGGACTGTCGTTGATGTCGGTACAGGTGGCGTTGAAGAAGTAGCAGCGGCCGGTCAGCTGGCCCTCTGGGTCTCAGGCGAAAAGAACCTGTTCGACGAGCATCAACCGATTTTTGAGCCTATGGCGAAATCCATCTTGCATGTTGGGGAACTGGGTAATGCCAAGCTCGTCAAGAATGCCATGGCGATGTTCGCCGCGGTACAGCATATGAGTCTGATCGAGATCTGCAGTTGGCTTGGCAAAGGTGGTATGGAAAAATCCACCATTCAGAGCATTATTGCGAGCTCACAGCAGGATTCCGTGGCGACCCAGAAAATCATGGAAAAGGTTGTAAGTGGTGATTACAAGCCGCGCAAATCATGGATGCCAAAGGATGTTGGTTTTGGGCTGGATATGGCGCGTCAGATGGAGGTCCCGATGCCTTTTGTCGGGCTCGCCTACCAGATGTTTGCCATTGCCCAGGCGACGGGCCAGGATGGCTATGAGGCGACGGGTATAGCCTGCAACGTTTATGACGTGATCAATGGCAAAAAACCCAAATCTAGCTGAGGTCTTTCGGGATGAATAATTCGGCTGTTGATCCGCGAGTTGCCGATATCATTAAGGCTGGCGCTATTAAGTTGGCGCTTTTCCTGCCGCAATATTCGAAGACATCGGATGGCTCACTAACGCCGCACGGCGCGGGCGTTGTCGGACACAGATTAATCGGTGCACTCGCCGAGGGTCTCGGCATCGAGATGCAGATCGTCGAGCAGCCTTCCCCGCCCGCGGCGATCAAAACTCTTAATGCGGGGGACTGTGATCTGTTAATCCTCGGCGTCGAGGAATCGCGCGAGAAACTCGTCGAGTTCTCCCTGCCTGTCATTCAGTTCGATTTTGCCTACCTTGTCTCCGCCAATTCTGCGCTTAAGGAAACAGAAGGGGTTGACTGCCCGGGGTGTCGTATCTCGGTGCCGAGTGGCCATGCGTCCTGGATGTCCCTCAAGCGCTCAATTGTGCATGCCGAGATTGTTGGCACCGAAATTCCCGATGAGGCATTCGCCCTGCTCCGAGATGGCGAGGTCGATGTGTTTGCCCTGCCGCGAGAGCAGCTCATCAACTATGCTGCCCTGTTGCCTGGCTCGCGCATTCTGTCAAAAGGCTTTGGCTATAACGTTGGAAGTTTCGCGGTGGCCAAAGGGCGGGAACAGCTGCTGACGTTCATCAGCGATTTCGTTGAGGAGGCCAAAGCCTCAGATCTCGTCAAACGCATCCTCGATGACGCCGAACTCACCTCTCGTGGCTTCGACGTCGCCTGAGTCTATTCTGAGTTTTCTTGATTCGTAATACTTGTAAATAGGGATGCACCCGCCGCGTTGGCTACAATACGTCTGTTTCCAAAAGTTATTTGAGATGTTGAAACAAATGTCTGACGTCGCAGGGCTGCTCATAACTCAGCGGCCGGACTTGACTGAAGGTGGTTTAGAGACCGGGCTTTTTTTCAGCAGGGATTTGAAGCGCTGGAATTTGCGGCAATTGTTTTGATGGAGAACCCGAAAGCCCGGCAGGCAATGCTGCGGTACTTTGACCAGTTTCTTCGAATGGCGGAAGTCGCCAATACGGGATTTATCTTTGATACAAACACCTGGCTCGGTTGTATCAGCTGGGCTGCCAAACTGGGACAATGTGAAACGGAATTGTTAGCGTTATCCCAAAACGCTGTAGAATTTTAGAAAAAAGTCCGGAATAAGTGGCGGACAAAAGTAAAGCTGGTTTTAGTCAATGGCATCGTCGTGCTGT
>CAJJCG010000039.1 GCA_905182615.1 Alphaproteobacteria bacterium UBA2964
CACTGTCACCTTTGTAGCGCAGGAAGTCGCTGCCATGAATGGCATCGACAATGTAGCCGGATGTCACGCCAACGACGAAGCCGATGGCAAAAATTGAGAGGCCGGTTAGTGGCGCTTGTGCGAGTAACAAAAAGGCAGCGTCGCCCATTGTGGCGGTAAGAACCGAAACCACCGAGCCGAAACTGATGCCGCCACGAATATACTGGGTGATGACCATGATCGCACCGCCGCAACCCGGCAACGCGCCGAAACCAGCGGCAATCGGCACCTGCCAGATATGATGCTTGGCGAGAAGGCCAGCTACATCAATTTTGTACCAGGCTTCGAGCGAGTAGAAGATCGCGAGGGTTGCGGCCACGAAAACGGTTACCTGCAAAAAAGCGTCGGATAGGCTTCGTGCCATGATCTGTGAGGCGTCGCTTGAGAGTGAGGCCAGCAGAGCAAGCGCCATCAGGATACCAAGCCGGATTGGACCAAAAGCATTGGCCCATTTGGCGGTCCCCTTGATGCTGCGTCGTGCAACGATGCTAAGCGATGTCATCCCGAAACTTCCTCAACCTCAAAGGCTACATTTTGGTCCGCTTTCTGCGGGTGCTTCAAAAGTTAGCCTTGGCTAAGAATTGTAGGATACCCTAAGTCATTGTCAAGACTAGAAACCGTGACCTATTGTGGAATTATGACCGATATTGACCGCGCAGAAGATGAGCTGACGCCGCCGCCGGAAGGAACCGGCGCGATTTCTGCTCATATGACCGTGGATCGCCAGGCCAGCCATTTCAAACGCGCCCGTCAGGCTCGGGAAACTGAGATCGTCGAAGATTATGTAGAGCTGATCGCCGATTTGATTGATGAGCAGGGCGAGGCCCGATCGGTCGATGTTGCGAAACGGCTGGGCGTTACGGGTGCGACAGTCAATAAAATGATTGCCCGGCTCAAGCAGATGAATTTCGTGAACACGGAACCCTACCGATCTGTCTTTTTAACCGATGCGGGCCGGAAGATGGCCGAAGCCTCGCGGGCCCGCCATCATACCGTTGTCGCGTTGTTGCGGGCAGTCGGTGTCGATGAAGCAACGGCCTGGGCGGATGCTGAAGGTATGGAACATCGTTGTAGTCTTGAAACACTGACCGCGTTTTCTGAATTCGTGAAGAAACAAAAACTTTGAGTGGCCGATTTCTTATGGCTGATCGTCGGGTCTAATTTCCTTTTTCCCATGGATCATTGCGGCGGCGAGATTTTTGTGCTGCCGGATCGAGGTGAAAACGACGCCTGCTATGTGAAGCACGATGCACGCAAGGAGGAGGTGGGCGGAAAACTCGTGGAGTTCTTCCGTCCATTCGACACCCCAAAACCGATCTGTTGTATAGAGCCACCATCAATTTTGATGCGTCTTACTTTCCAGCCTTTGTCGCGGAGCTGTTTTTTGAGCGCATCCTGTGATTGCCATCCAGACTCGTCACCGGATTTTCAGGTCGCGAGACCCGTGGCGCCAGCCAGCCCGGCAGCAACAAACATTAATGATCTAACTAAATCAGTAATGAATTTTTTAATTTGATGTGTCCTGTGTATATATGGTGATGTCGTTATTCTAATCACGTTATTCGCACGATGTTTCCGTCTATTCCGGTTCATCGCTGGAAACAGGAAGTTTTTCAAATGAAATATTGTCAGGGACCGGATCCCGAAACGAAAACGCCTAACTTTACAGCCCCGCCCAAAGCCTGTGATGCGCATTGCCACGTCTTTGGGCCAGACGCGAAATTCCCCTTTGCCGAAGGTCGTTCCTATACGCCACCGGATTCGCCGTTTGAAGCGATGCAGGTTCTACAAAGGACGCTTGGGATTGAACGCGCTGTCATCGTGCAAGCGACCTGTCACGGCACAGATAATACGGCTGCCCTTGATGCGATTGCCCGGTCCGAAGACCGTTATAAAGGCGTTGCCATCGTTGATAACAGTTTTACGGATGATGATTTTAAACGGCTGGATGAAGGCGGGATACGTGGCATTCGTTTCTCGTTTGCCCGCCATATCGGCAATGCGCCAGATTTCGCTATGGTCCGTCGCATCACCGAACGGGTTGCGCCACTTGGCTGGCACGTCGTGATTTATATGGAGGCGCCTGACATTATTGAGAATGCTGATACGCTGGCCGATTTGCCGTTACCTGTGGTCATCGACCATATGGGCCGGGTGAAAACCGAAGATGGTGTTGAGCAGGAAGCGTTCCAGCTTTTGCTTGGCCTGCTAAGCGATAAAGATGATTTCTGGGTCAAGATTTGTGGCGCCGAACGCATTTCATCGGGCGGCGCGCCGTTTGAAGACGCCGTGCCGTTTGCGCAGGCCTGTATCGCGGCAGCGCCTGATCGGGTGCTGTGGGGAACAGACTGGCCACATCCCAATATTGAAGGCCTGATGCCCAATGATGGTGATCTGATGAATTTATTGGCGCTGCATGCACCTGACGAGGCGGTTCGTAACCGTATCCTCGTTAATAATCCGGCGCGGCTTTACGGCTTCCCTGATTAGGACCTAGTGCAGGTCGTCTTAGTGTAGGTCTTGGCCGACATCCCAAGTGACGACCAGTTTTTCTAAAGCGACAATGGCAGCGTAGAGAGCGACGCCGATGATGCTGAGCACGGTGATTGCCGCCATCAGCAGCGGCGTGTCGATATTGCCTTCTGCAAACACGATTAAATAGCCGAGGCCTTTTTGTGCCGTGACGAACTCGGCGACGATAATTCCGATCACGGCAAAGGTGATGCCGATCTTCAGCCCGCTAAAGATATAAGGCAGGGCGTTGGGAAACTCGATCTTGCAGAACACTGTCCATCTATTGGCACTAAAGGAGTGTGCCATGCGAACCATCAGGGGGTCCGTGCTGAGAATGCCCGCATAGGTGTTTACCACCATTGGGAAGAATGCGATCACAAAGGCGAGCAGCACGCGGGATAAGGTGCCGAGCCCAAACCACACAATAAACAGCGGTGCCAATGCGACTTTGGGGACGACCTGGAAGGCAACGATCAGCGGATAGACGCTGTTGTGAAACTTGGGGAAGAAGGCAAGCGATATGCCGAGCCCCATGCCAACTACGACCGCGAGGCCAAATCCCATTAAACATTCACTGAGGGTCGGCCAGGAATGGATCATGAGCAATTCCCAGTGCTTGGCCATTGTCTCAATGATGACGAGTGGCGTTGGCAGAATTGCCTGAGGGACTTTCAGGACGATGACGATCACCTGCCACAGCACGAGCATCACAAAGAAGATTGCCGTTGGTCCGCCGATCTGGCTGGCAACTGAGAATGGTGTTTTGTTGCCGTTACTGTTGGCCATTGCTCGTATCTTTCCGCGTCTAATGTTCTATGAGGCCGCGCAGATGCGCGACATATTCGTTGAATTCAGGTGTTTCCTCGATGGCCAGTTCACGAGGTCTCGGCAGGTCGATTGTGACGATCTCGCTGATCACGGCAGGGCGCGGTGACATTACAAAAACCCGGTCCGACAGGAAGACCGCTTCGCGGATACTATGGGTCACAAACAGCACTGTTTTTTTGTACTCTTCCCAAATCCGCAGCAGTTCCTGATTCATCAAATCGCGTGTCATGGCATCAAGCGCGCTGAATGGCTCATCCATGAGCAAGAGGTTCGGATTGTGGATGAGAGCCCTGCAAATTGCGACGCGCTGCTGCATGCCACCGGAAAGTTCACTTGGGACATTGTCAGCAAAACCGGAAAGGCCAGTCATCTCCAGGAGTTCATGGGCGCGGTCGATATAGTCGTCTTGGCGCAATCCCAGGCTCTCGATTGGGAATAGGACATTCTTTAAGATTGTCCGCCACGGCATCAGAACAGGGGCCTGAAAAACCACGCCGGTATCGCGGCGGGGTTTGGAGACGTTCTCGCCGCCGACAGCGACAGTGCCTGATGTCAGGGGTAACAACCCGCCGACGATCATTAATAATGTGCTCTTGCCGCAACCGCTGGGGCCGAGAATAGAAATAAATTCACCCTCGGCGACTTCCATCTGGACTTCGCGGATGGCTTCAATCTCGTCGTTGCGAGTTTGATAGGTCTTGCGAAGATTTTTGACCCGGACGTGGGCTTCAGTCATATCAGGAATTTACCAATCGAGACAAAATACGCAAACGGCCCGTCTCCCCAATAAAGGGAAACGGGCGTCCGCATTAGGTGCAACAAATTATGCTTTGGCGGGATCAAACTTCGCCGACAGAGCTTTTGCTTTAGCCCATTCAGCGGAGGTCAGCTTGATGGTGCCGGCAAACTTGTTGGTGAATAGCTTGTCGATCGCGGGGACATTTTTTCCATTCATATATTTGATGACCACGTTCCGCGTGCGGGTCTGGTCTGACTCATTCATCCAACCAAGACCGTTTTTTTCGACCGCAGGTCCAATGGACAGGAAGTTGGTATTGCCAGAATGGATCAGCAGCAACTCGCGGGGCTTGGTTTTAAGTTCCGGCCGCGCGGCAATCATGTAATCGAGTGATTTCTCAGGGTCGAGCAATTGCAGCTTCAGACCTTCCATGGCGCCATCGACGACCGCCTGGACCAATTCGGGCTCATTCTTGATCATGTCGGAGCGTGAAATCAGCCCAAGGTCCAAAGTTTGCAGACCATAATCGGCATACATGAAGTGAACCGCTGGCGTTTTGCTGGCGAGCGATGCCGCGTTGCTGACGTAATAAGTCCCAGTACAATCAGCCTGCTTATTAAGAACCGAACTGATCAACTTACTCGGATGAACGAGATTACGTTTCATCTTATTGATGTCGATGCCGGCAGCCTTGGCGAAACCGGGCATCATCAGCGTGTCGCCTGAAGCGGCCGCGCCGACCAAGATTTTGCCTTCGAGATCTTTCGGTGTCTTAACACCGGAATCCTTGCGGCAGGAAATGGCAATCGGGCTCTTCTGTAGCTTGGCCCCAATGGCAACAACATCGAGACCTTTGGAGGCCGCATTTACCGCGACGCCGTAGCTTGCTTCGGCAAAATTGACAGTTTTCGAAGCGACAGCCTTGATCGCCGCGCCTGAGCCGTAACCCCGTTGGATGCTGACATCCAGCCCACGTTTTTTCCAATAAACCGCGGCGGCAGCGAATTCGAAAGTGTGCCCGCCAACAAACAGCCATGGCAGCATGAACTGAATTTTGCGCATTTTTGACGCGCCGACTTCACTGACGATGGCGGGTGCTACGCCCGTTGCCAGTATGACGCCGAGCCCGGTGCTTCCCTTAATGATGGTACGGCGCGTGACATTCTTGGACGCGCTTTTGTTTGTTGATTTTGTCATAGTCCTCCCTCTCAAATTTGTTTTAAGCCTTCGTCGGCCCTTAACATCCATGAGCCGGTGAAAAAGACTACGATGATTTCCCCTTAATACGTAAGGGCAAATGTTAGAGAGGGAGTGTTTCCTAGCCGATGGGTATTTCCATTGATCTCTTGACGGCCGGCCGGGCCATCATCACATCAATCCAACGGACAAGGTTGGGATAGTCATTGAGGTCGATATAGTCGAACCCAAACGCACCAAACCGGCCAATCACCATCATGTCGGCAATAGAATAATCGCCGGCGAAGTATTCGTGTTCCGCGAGATGGTTGTTTACGGAGTCCAGCAGTGTACGGCACTGCCCTTCGAGATCGCGAGCGTGGTTGAGATTGGAGAAGCTGACCGAGACGTTGGTGGCGAGGAAATAGAGCCACTGTTTAACAGCCCATTTACTCGCTTCATCCGATCCCATGAACTGGCCAGTTTTCTCCGCGAGATATTCCATGATCGCGGCCGACTCCATGATGGAGATCTGGGCCCCGCCGGGGCCGTCTGGATCAACCATACAAGGGACTTTACCGCCGGGACTGATCTTTAAATACTCGGATTCTTTGTTTTTGCCGCTATGCGGATCAATCGGGATCACCTTATAGGGTGTGCCGGTTTCTTCCAGAATGATAATGGGCCGCCGTCCGTTGGCGGATTTCCAGGAATAGAGGTTGATCATTTTTTTGTGCTTTCGATAGAGGTTAGGGGAACTATTCCCAGTACAGGAAACCCATGGCGTTGCCGGTGCCCGCTTCTGAACGATAACAGGGCACATAATCGACCAGGGTCATTTTCTTGTCGCATTCATCCATGATGGCGGCGACCGGTATCCAGTTCTTAATCTCTGACGTGCCCGATTGATACAGGTTCTCCGGGATACTGATCAGTGAGTCGTGATCGTGATTGATAAAGGCATCGATGACTTTGCGGTCGAGCTCTTCATTGATGACAAAATGGCTGAGTCCGCCTGAGGCGAAGACCGCAACTCGGGCATCCGACTCCCAGCTTTCGATGGCCTTCTTGAGCGCCTTGCCGAGCGCATAGCAACGGTTGGCGCGCGGCTGGTTCGGCGGATAGAATGTGTTGACCATTATCGGCACGTTTGGCGTGACGTTATCTTTCATGATTTGGCGATAGATAAAGCCAAAGGCATGAGGGACGCCATTTACATAGCCGGACCCCTTGGGAAGCATGGCCGAGGCAGCAATATCAAAGTCCTGATCCATTAGGGATTCAATAATATGTTGCCCGAGTTCGGGGTGTCCCGGATAGGTGGAGTCCTCAGGCGGCACATGACCCCGTTCCGCAACGGCGATGCCAGGTGGTAAGGCGGCAATCTGTTCCTCGGTGCGAGGGTTGTTCTGAATGCTGTCTCCCCAGAAGACTGAGAAGGCGGGGAAATTATCTTCCATAAACAGCTCGTGCTGGTCATTGCCGACGATGATCGCGACATCGGGGGCGACCTCGGCATATTTGGCGGCGAGAGTATCCAGCGCTGCACGGCAGGCGGCGGACCGTTCCTGCCAAAGCTCTGGCGTAATCTGTGCGGCAAGGTTCTCGTCCTGTCGGAGTGCGACCAATTCATCGAAGCTGTAGGTTGAACCTTTAAAATCATGCGCCGCAAGTTGCTTATCCGCGGCGACGCGGCCGGCCCATTTCTCCCAGGGTGTTGAGAGCATGGGGCCATGCGATGTGCCAATACCGAGTACGATTTCTGCCATGATTTCCTCGTGAAAGGTTTCGGTGAGGTTTACCGGAAATAAATTGCGGCGCAAGGCTGCTGTAGGTTTGTCTGTAGCTCCGAACATCAGTACACTGCTGAAAATATTTACAGACCTTCAGGGAAGACAGATGGCAGACTCGACAAGACTCAATGGTGTAATCGGTGCGCTTGCCGCCGGACAACCCACATTTACGGCGTTTTCGACGCCTGACGTTCCGTCCGCAATCGCCTACAGCACAAACACTGGCTATGACGGCATTGTGTTTGAGATGGAACATAATCCGTGGGATGGCCCGGTATTGCGCGACTGCCTGCAATATATGTTGAATCGGGGACAGATCGCTAAATCTAGTTCCCTGGCGCCGGCGGTAACGCCGATGGTTCGGGTACCGCCGAATGGCAATGAAATGGCTCAATGGCAGGCTAAGCAGGCTCTTGATCTTGGTGTTTACGGCGTTGTCTGGCCGCATATCAGCTCGGTCGAAGAAGCCTATAACGCCGTCGCAGCTTGCCGCTATCCGCGTATGAGTGATGTGCCTCTGTATGAACCCGCTGGTATTCGCGGTGACGGCCCGACCTCCGCCACAAGGTATTGGGGGCTTGGTCAGCAGGAATATTACAAAAAAGCCGATGTCTGGCCACTGGTGCCGGAAGGAGAAATCCTGGTGGTCCTGATGATTGAGGACACCAAAGGCATGGCCGCGTTGCCGGATATCCTGAAAGACGTCCCTGGTGTTGGCGCCGTGTTGATTGGCGAGGGTGATTTGAGCCAGGAGCTTGGCTATCCGCGGCAATATGAGCATCCGGTTGTGCTGGAAGCGATGGCGGAGATCGTTGCGAACTGTAAAGAGAACGGTGTCGCTGTAGGTCATCCACATGTCAATGCCGGCAATGTCCAACGGGTCCTGGATGAAGGTTATACCTTCCTGATGGCCGCACCAGTGCGCTCAACGCCTGGTCTGGATAAAGGGCTTGAACTCAGTGGACGCGGCAGTAGCAACGACAAACCAACTGAGCCTGCGCCTTCTTACTAAAATTATGAGTTAGAGGGCGGTAGCCCGAGAATGAGGAGAATATTAAAATGATTATCGATTGCCATGGCCATTATACGACTGAGCCGCCTCAGCTGACAGATTACCGTAAAGAGCAGCTGGAAGGGGTCACCAGTGATCCTAACTTTGTGCCTTCGGAAGCTGCCTTTAAGTGCACTGATGAAGAAATGGCTGAACGGTTGGAAGCGGCGCAACTCAAGCTGCAGGCCGAGCGGGGGTCCGATCTGACGATCTTTTCGCCGCGCGCTGTTGGTATGGGCCATCACCTTGGCACTCACAAGACCAGCGAGTACTGGGCGACGATCTGCAACAATATGGTCAAACGGGCCTGCGATATGTATCCCGACAAATTCGTGCCGGTTTGCCAGTTGCCGCAATTCCCCGGTGTTGAACCAGCTAAGAGCGTTCCCGAACTAAAGCGTTGCATCAACGAGATGGGTTTCATCGGCTTGAACCTGAACCCTGATCCGTCTGGGGCGATGTGGACCGACCCGCCGATTACTGACAAATGGTGGTACCCGGTCTATGAGGCGATGGTTGAGCTTGATGTGCCGGCGATGCTTCACGTAAGTGGTTCGTGCAATCCTAACTTCCATCATACCGGTTCGCATTACCTTTGTGGTGACACGACAGTGTTCATGCAGCTGTTGATGTCTGATTTGTTTAAGGATTTTCCGACGTTGAAGTTCATCATTCCGCATGGCGGCGGCGCTGTTCCCTACCACTGGGGTCGTTTCCGTGGCCTGGCACAAGATATGGGCCGCCCGCTTCTGGACGAGCATTTGCTTAACAATGTGTACTTTGATACCTGTGTTTACCATCAGGCGGGTATTGATTGCTTACTTAAGGTGATTCCCACGAAGAATATTTTGTTCGCCTCGGAGATGGTTGGTGCGGTAAGGGGTGTTGACCCTGAGACCGGATTTAACTTCGATGACACTAAGCGTTATATCGACAACGCTGACATTTCAGATGCCGAAAAAGCGCAGATTTTCTCACAAAATGCCTTTGACGTTTTCCCGAGACTTAAAGACGCGATCGCTGCATAGAGACTTTTTGCGCTCACGAAAAGGGCCGGCAATTTGCTGGCCCTTTTTTATGGGTAGAGAAAACTCGAACGCTATTTTTTAGTGCCGAAAATAATTTTTTCCACAGTTTATCCACAGCGGAATCGGCAGTTTTCCACAGGCTATAATAGCGTTCCCCCCGATGCATCCACTTAATTATGCACAAAATATGGTAGGTGCGACGCCTAAAAACACTAATTCTTGTTGACGTAATCACCTTGTTTCGGGCAAACTTCGTCCTGTTCCGTGATGTTGGAGGAAGAGAAGCTTAGTGCTACGTCTGCTCAAAATTTGGCCTGAAAAGGCTAGGCAGGCGCAGGATTTACGACTCCTCTAAATAGCTCTAACACAACGCGAATTCGGGGATTAGATTATCCCGGAGGATGCCAAAATAGGGTCTCCGGGGTTGTATTGTAGGGTAGTGTATAGGGAGGTCCAAGGATGCCAGATAGCATTAACGTAGATATTTCATCGGATGTTCTTCAGACTGAGCGCGGCATTCGTGTCGTCATCGATCACAGTCGTGATGAAAAGCTGACGGAATTTGGCAAAGAGACCTTGTCTGACCGGTATTTGATGCCGGGTGAGAGCTACCAGGACCTATTCGCCCGTGTAGCGGCGCATTACGCCGATGATTCGGAGCATGCCCAGCGCCTTTATGAATATATCAGCAATCTTTGGTTCATGCCCTCGACGCCGGTTCTGTCGAATGGTGGGACCAAGCGTGGCCTGCCGATTTCCTGCTTTCTCAATGAGGCAACCGATAGTCTCGATGGCATTTTGAACTTGTGGAACGAGAATGTCTGGCTAGCGGCTAAAGGTGGCGGCATTGGCAGCTATTGGGGCAATTTGCGCTCCATCGGCGAAAAGGTTGGCGCCAACGGCAAGACCTCGGGAATTATTCCGTTTATTAGAGTGATGGATTCGCTGACGCTGGCAATCAGCCAGGGTTCGCTGCGGCGTGGCTCGGCGGCGATCTATCTGCCGATTGACCATCCCGAAATCGAAGAATTTATTGAGCTGCGACGGCCAACCGGTGGTGATCCCAACCGTAAGGCCCTTAATCTCCATCACGGCATTCTGCTGACTGACGAATTCATGCGTCTGGTTGAAGAAGGTGGCGAAATGCCGCTGCGCAGTCCTAAGGATCGGCATGTTGTGCGTACAGTTTCCGCCCGGTCGCTGTGGATACGTCTGCTGACCGCCCGCGTTGAAACCGGCGAGCCCTACTTCATCTATATCGACCATGTGAACAAGGCGATCCCGGAACATCACAAGCTGGGCAATCTTGAAGTCAAAATGTCCAATTTGTGCAGTGAGATTACGCTGCCCACCGGGATGGATAAGGATGGCAAAGAGCGTACGGCGGTATGTTGCCTGTGCTCGCTCAACCTTGAGACTTGGTTCGAGTGGAATGATCAGGAACAGTTCATTCCCGATATAATGCGCTTCCTTGATAACGTGCTGCAGGACTTCATCGATAATGCGCCTGATGAGATGGCACGCGCGCGGTATTCTGCAATGCGCGAACGCTCAGTTGGCCTAGGTGTGATGGGGATGCATTCGTTCTTCCAGTCACAAAACATTCCTTTTGAATCGGTGATGGCGAAGGTTTGGAACAAGAAAATGTTCAAACACATTCGAGCGCAGGCTGACGTTGCTTCGGTTGAGCTTGCCCATGAGCGGGGTGCCTGCCCGGATGCTGCGGATTACGGCATCATGGAACGGTTCTCCAGCAAGATGGCGGTTGCGCCGACGGCGTCGATATCGATCATCTGTGGTGGCTCGTCACCGGGTATTGAGCCTATTGCGGCGAACTCGTTCACTCATAAGACTTTGTCGGGTTCTTTCAGCGTCAAGAACAGGCATCTCAGAATGTTGTTGGCCGAAAAGGGCAAAGATACTGAGGAAATTTGGTCGTCAATCACGACCCATGAAGGATCGGTGCAGCATTTAGACTTTTTGTCGGATGACGAGAAAGACATCTTCAAGACGGCGTTCGAACTTGATCAGCGTTGGATCATCGATCTCGCCGGTGACCGGTCTGAATTCATCTGCCAATCGCAATCGATCAACGTGTTCCTGCCGGCGGATGTCGAAAAGACGGTTCTGCATGATATCCATTGGCAGGCCTGGAAGAAGGGCGTGAAGAGCCTTTATTACTGTCGCTCGAAATCGATCCAGCGTGCTGAGGCGATATCCCAGAAAGAGGACGTCACTGAAATGCTGGCTGATGGCCTGATGCCGGTGCCGTCGCCGGACGCGATTGAAATCCCACTCGTCGCCGGACCTGTCGCGCCTACCGCTGGAAGCGGTTCTGAAAATGATAATGACTACGAGGAATGCCTCGCCTGTCAGTAGGAATAAATAGGGATTTCCAAGGTATTGGGGCGCCGGTTTTCAATAATAAAAGTAGGTAAGGGAATAAGAAGATGTCGTTGTTGGAAGAAAGAATTGTCTACAAGCCGTTTCGCTATCCGTGGTGCTATGACGCTTGGTTGACGCAACAGCGGGTCCATTGGATTCCTGAAGAAGTACCGTTGGCTGATGATGTTAAAGACTGGCACAACAAGTTGCGGCCCGAAGAGCGACATACGCTGACGCAAATTTTTCGCTTCTTCACCCAGGCCGATATTGAGGTCAATAACTGCTATATGAAGCATTACACTCAGGTCTTTAAGCCGACCGAAGTGCAGATGATGCTGGCAGCATTTTCCAATATCGAGACCGTTCATATCGCGGCCTATTCCTATCTTCTTGATACGATTGGTATGCCCGAGACTGAGTACGAGGCTTTCCTTCACTACAAGGAGATGAAGGACAAGTATGACTATATGCAGGGCTTTAACTGCGAGAGTAAAAAAGATATCGCCAAGACACTGGCTGTGTTTGCGGGCTTTACTGAAGGGCTGCAGCTCTTTGCGTCTTTCGCAATCATGTTGAACTTCCCGCGCCACAACAAAATGAAGGGGATGGGGCAGATCATTTCCTGGTCGGTGCGGGATGAAAGCTTGCATTGTGAATCGATGATCAAGCTGTTCCGGACGTTTGTCTCGGAGAATCCTGAAATCTGGACCGCGGAGTTCCAGCGCGAGATCTATGTTGCCTGTTCAACGGTGGTTGAACATGAAGATGCGTTTATTAATCTCTCTTTC
Source organism: Alphaproteobacteria bacterium UBA2964 (assembly GCA_905182615.1). Lineage (GTDB taxonomy): Bacteria > Pseudomonadota > Alphaproteobacteria > MPNO01 > UBA2964 > UBA2964. The sequence continues at coordinate 12,342 of CAJJCG010000039.1, forward strand.
GAGCTCGGCCCGGCCGAAGGGCTGACCGCTGCTGAGGTTAAGGAATACATCCGCTTTATCGCTGACCGGCGTCTGTCGCAGCTCGGGCTGCAGCCGATTTACCGGATCGAAAAGAATCCTCTGCCCTGGCTGGATGAAATCCTCAACGGGGTTGAGCACGCAAATTTCTTCGAAAACCGTTCGACCGAGTATTCCAAGGCGGCAACGCAAGGAAACTGGGACGAGGTCTGGAACAACTGACTGCCGGAGTAGTTTTTTAGAGTAGGCACCTGGGCATTCAGTTAGGTCGTCATCCGCAAGGATGGCGGCCTTTTTCTTTGATGTTTTGTCTAACCCCGTGACGGCGGGGCACGGACTGGTATCATGGCCTTATATCAATCAGGCATTTGCCTGAGGGCAATCAACAGGAGAAATTGACGTGGCTCACAAACGTACAAATCCAGATTCTTTATCATTTCCGAAAAATTATAATCATTCGGTAGAGGCCGAAGCTGGCTGCAAATATCTGTTCGTCGCTGGACAGACCGCGACAGCCAAAGACGGCCCTATCCCCCAGGGTATCGAAGCCCAGTCCGAATTGGTCTTTAGCAATATGCAAAAGGTTCTCGCCGAGTCCGGTTATGGATTTGAGGATGTCGTGTTTATGAAGTCGTTTTTGATCAACCGCGAAGATCGTGACGGCTATCAGTCTGTGCGCGCCCGCGTGTGGGGTGATACCAAACCTGCCTCAACCTTCCTGCTGGTGTCAGGCTTGGCTAGCCCCGAGTACTTGCTCGAGGTCGAGTGCATCGCCGCGAAAAAGGACTGACATGACGAATTTTCCTGCCGATGCGCCGCAAACGCCGAGCGGTGATGGTGTTTTTCTCGACCATGTCGGGTGGTTCGTGCCCGATATGGATACGATGGCGGATACGATGAAGAAGTTAGGCTTTATCCTGACGCCGTTCGTCGCACAGCATAATGCCGATCCAAAAGGTGGTCCACCGATTCCGGCCGGGACCGGTAATCGCTGCGCGATGCTGCACCGCGGTTATCTTGAATTCCTTGCCGCGGTTCCGGGGACGGACACACCTCTGTCACAGCAACTCAATGCCGCACTTGATCGGTATCACGGTCTGCATCTGGTGGCCTTTACTATTGATGATAGTGACGGTGCCCATGCGCAGCTGCAAAATGGTGGCTTCACACCATTGGATCCGGTGCATCTGCGCCGGCCTCTGACCTTGGGTGACGGCAGTGAAGCCGAAGTCGCTTTTACGGTGCTGCGGGTGCCTCCGGAGACTATGCCGGAAGGCCGGGTGCAAATGTTGCGGCAGGAAACCCCGGATCTTGTGTGGCAGGATCATATCATTGCCCGCGATAACGGTATTGTCGCGCTCGGCGGTGTCATCCTGTGTGTTGATGATGTCGACGAAGTGTCTGGCCGCTTTAGCCGGTTTACTGGCAAGGTCATCGATGGGCAGGGCGACTACCGATCCATGACCTTGGATCGTGGACGGCTAGGCTTTGCAGCGCGTGCCGCTCTCGCCCGGCATTTGCCGGACGTCGAGTCGCCTACAACGCCCTTTATGGCAGCGGTCTGTTTGCAGTCAGGTGACCTAAATAAAACCCGGCAGTTCTTAGCTGGGGCTGGTGTCACGACGTCGCCGCTCAGTGACCACGCTGTGCTGGTCAGTCCCGAGGATGCTGCGGGGGCTGCCATCATCATATTCGATGAAAACGATGTGTGGCCACCGTCGGCTCAATAATACGTTAGAAAATTTCTATGAGTGATGATGTCTGGGTATTTGGCTATGGATCGCTCGTCTGGCGGCCCGATTTTGATTTTGCAGAAAAACGTCCAGCGATAATTTCGGGTTGGGTCAGGCGTTTTTGGCAGGGCTCGACCGATCATCGTGGCGTGCCCGGGGCGCCGGGGCGAGTCGTGACGCTGGAAGCCGCCAATGACGGGACGTGCTGGGGCATGGCCTATCGGATCGCTGCCCCGGATGTGAAATCGATCATGGCCGCCCTCGATTACCGGGAGAAAGGTGGCTATAGCCTGGAGACGGTAGAGCTCAAATTTCATGCGGGGGAGCCCGTGTCTGTTGAAGGTCTCGTCTATATCGGTACGCCGGAAAACCCTAACTATCTTGGTCCCGAAACAGCCGAACGAATCGCGGCGCAGGTTGTCGCCTCGACCGGGCCGAGTGGGCCAAATGATGAGTATGTTTTGCGCCTGGCAGAGGCGTTACGGACGCTGGGAGCGGATGATCCACATGTCTTTGAAATCGAACGATATGTACGAGAATTCTCCTAATTTTTGAAAGAAGAATGACGTTTTTCATTTAATCCAAATTTAAAAATAAAATTCCTCTAAAATGGAGTTGATAAAAATATTATCCTACTTAAAATGCAATTTATAGAATTTTAGGACTATTTCGGTAGTGTTTAGGTGCAGGAGAGTTTGATGCATGAAGTGATCGATATCAACGGTCATAAGGGAGCGGTTGCAAATGACCCCGCCACCCTGATTCCGGCCTTCTGCAAGACTGTTTCCGAGTTGTTGGCGACTTTGCCTTTGGAAGAGGTGCCAGCCCAGATTGCAGAACATTTGCCATCGCTGCTGTCATGTTCTGATCTTTTGACTCCGGAACAGCAGTCACCGAGCGGCGAAGATTACGAAAAACACGAAGTCTTTTTATGCCCGCACGATGATTTCTCTGTTTTGGCCGTTGTCTGGCCGGCGGGCATTCACTCGCCGATCCATGATCATCAGACCTGGTGTAGCTTCGGGGTCCTGACAGGAGAGATTCAGGAAACGATTTATAGCGCGACTGACGCCACGCCGGATTGTTGTGAGGCCGGCGCCGTAAGCAGCACGCATCATATAGCCGGATCGGTCACGCATCTGCCGGTCAATGCATCAAACATTCATTGTATGCACAACCCCGGGACGACACCCGCCATTTCAATTCATGTTTATGGCGGCAACTCGGCAAAACTCGGGGCAAATGTCGATAAAATCTACACCGTCCGGACTTGACGTAGCCTGCTTGATCAGGCACATCGCGTTCAGGAAGTCCGGGCATTCGCTGGCCCATTAAAATATCTACAGGAGAGTTAAATGCGCGCAGTATGTCTGCACGAACAAGGTGGCATTGAGAACCTTACTTTAGAAGAAAATTACGCCGATCCGAAGCCCGGTGAAGGCCAGGTTGTTATTCGGGTCAAGGCGACCTCTCTGAACTACCATGATGTGTTTACTTGCCGCGGCATGCCCGGCATCAAAATTCCGATGCCGATGATTATCGGACTTGATGTTTCTGGCGAAATCTCTGAAGTCGGCGCTGGCGTTGATGGCTGGAATGCGGGCGATCGCGTCCTGGTCAATCCGCTCGATCCTACCGATCCCAGCAAAGGCTTGATGGGTGAGATGCTACCCGGCGGTACCGCAGAATATTGCTTGGTTGATGCGACCCGGCTGATCACCATTCCCGAAGGCTGTTCTTATGAACAGGCAGCGGCCTTGCCTGTAGCCTATGGCACCGCGCATCGCATGATGATGACGAATGGCGGTATGAAGGGTGGCGAACGGGTCTTGATTCTCGGCGCTAGCGGTGGTGTTGGTTCTTGCTGCGTTCTGCTGGCGAAGGCAATGGGCTGCGAAGTCATTGCCTGCGGTAGTACTGAAGACAAGTTGAAGGCGCTAACCGAATGGGGCGCTGATCATGTCATCAATTACAAAGATGAAGATTTTATGAAGGCGATCTGGACTAAGTTCGGCAAGCCGCATCGTCGGAAATTCGAAGGTGGTGTCGATGTCGTCATCAACTTCACCGGTGGCGATACCTGGGTGCCTTCTTTCAAGGTTACGCGGCGTGGTGGTAAAATTCTGACCTGCGGCGCGACTGCCGGTTTCGATCCTAAAACTGATCTGCGCTATGTTTGGACTTTCGAGCTCAAAATTCTTGGCTCAAATAGCTGGTTGGCAGAGGATCTGGAAACGCTGATGACGATGATTTCCGAAGGCAAGCTCAGCCCAATTATCGATACAGTTCTACCGCTGGAGAAAACAGCGGAGGGCGTCAAGATGCTCGAAGACCGTGAGGTCATCGGGAAAATCATTATCACGCCGTGATGGCTGTTTGATGCGCCCTGACACCGGAAATCTGGGGGACGTCTTCGCGGCCTATAGTGACAGCGATAGCACCGCGGTCATTGATCTGTGGAATCCGGCGCAACCGAAAGAAATTTCGCACCGGCAGCTGAACGATGCCGTTGACGGATTAGCCCGTGGTCTAATCAAAGCCGGTCTCAAGCAAGGTGATCGAGTAGGGATCCTCTCTCTCAACCGGCTCGAATTTCTCGAAGTGCTGTTCGGGGCGATGCGGGCTGGCTGTGTGCCAGTGATGATCAACACCAAGCTGCCCGCCGATCAGGTGCGATTCATCGCCAAGGACGCCGACGTTGAAATGGTGTTCTGTGAACGCGATCTCAGAGCCCTGTGCGATGACCAAACTCGCTGCGTGATTTTCGACGAAGCTGGTGAAGACGGGTATCTGGACTTTGTCGATCCCGGGCTGTTTGAATCTTTTGTGCCGGGCCCTGAGGATATCGCTGAACAGCCTTATACATCAGGCTCGACCGGACGGCCAAAAGGCGTGTTGTTGCACCATGTTGGACAGCGCTGGATGATTGGTCAGCTGATAGCAAGCCGCGACATCACCGCCAATGATTGTGGCATAATCGCCGCGCCGCTTTATCACAAGAATGCCTTGCTGGCGATTAAGTCCGCGCTTGGTGCGGGTGGACGTGTTGTTCTACTGGCGAAATTCGATGTCGGAAATTATATCCGCTGTATCGGCGATTACGGTCTAACCATGCTGACCGGTGTTCCCACCATGTATGCGCTACTGCTGCAGCAGGAAGAGTTACTGAAACAAACCGATTTAAGCTCGGTGCGCACGGTGAGCATGGGCTCGGCCCCGGCATCGGAAGTGTTGCTCGATAATTTGCAAATCATCTTTCCGGAGGCCCGTATCAATCTCAATTACGGTATTACCGAAGGTGGCCCGGTTCTGTTGTCGTGGAAACACGCCGAAGGGCTGGAAAAACCTCGGGCGACGGTTGGCTACCCCTTGCCGGATGTTGAAATTCGTCTGGTCGATGGGCCGCATGAGAATGAGGGCGTTCTGCACACCCGCAATCCTGGTGTCATGATCGGCTATCATAATTTGCCAGTGGAAACGGCAAAGTCTTTGGAGAATGGCTGGCTTGATACCGGCGATATTCTGCGGCGCGATGACGATGGCTGGTTTTACTTCGTCGGGCGCGCTGATGATATGTTTGTCACAGCTGGCGAAAACATCTATCCCGGCGACGTTGAAACTATGCTCGAACGGCATGAGGACGTTATGCAGGCTGTCGTTGTGCCGGCGCCAAATGCGCTGAAGGCGCATGTGCCACACGCCTTTATCGTGTTGCGGTCGGGGAGTAGCCTGACCGAAGATGAAGTTAAAAAACATGCGCTGGCCAATGCGCCAGCCTATGCTCATCCAAGACGGGTTTATTTTGTTGAAGAACTGCCGCTTGCCGGAACCAACAAGATCGATCTCAAAGTTCTTAAACAGCGGGCTGCCGACGTGGCTGAAGCTGACGGTACTGCCTAAACACCTAATTGATAGCGCTGGTGGTGCTTGCTGTCGCCTGTACGCCGGAATCGGTAAAACCTGTTGTCGCTCCTGCGATACCAGACCCGATCATTGAACCGATGACCACAGAGCCTGCTGTTCCGCCCGCACAACCTGATAAGGTTGTCTTACCAGAAATAGTCGCGCCGTTTCTCGTAGCCCTCAATAAATTTCGGCTGGCAAACGGGTTGTCCCGGTTGGATTTCGACAATCGTCTCGCAACGGCGGCTACCGGACATGCTGACGCCATGGCGGCGGCAGATTTCTATAGCCATACCGGCGCCAATGGTTCGGGTCTTAGCAAGCGGGTCTCTGATGTGGGTTATCCCTGGCGTCTGTTAGCCGAAACATTGCCGCTGGAATGCGGGGTGGCGATGAAGCCGTTGCGGTGTGGATCGACAGCCCGGGGCACAAGCGAAACATGCTGATCGAGGGGTTGACACATGCCGGTATAGGGTATGCCCGGGTCAGCCCAGGTCCTGGCAAAGTCGTCTATCAGCATTACTGGGTTTTGGTCATGGGTGCGCCCTTAAAGAATTAGTGGATTGCCCTTTTGCTCGAACAGCATTCGCCGTAAATTATCACCGATTTCGAGTTCTAATTTTTTACGAAACCGAAAATAGAGAGGCACCGCGCGATGATCCGCAGTACTGACAGAATTCTTGTAACCCACGTAGGCAGCCTGCCGCGTTCGGACGAATTGATCGAAGTAATGATCTCAGAAGATCAGGGCAATTCGGTTCCACAAGCGGAATATGACCAAAAGCTCACCGATGCGGTGAACGGTATCGTCGCCAAGCAGGCCGAACTCGGCATTGATTGTGTCGATGACGGTGAGTTTTCTAAGCGTGGCTTTGCGGTCTATGCACATGAACGTCTGGGCGGTTTGACCCCGACTGGACGGAAACGCCCTTCGCCTTGGGCCGATTCACGGGAATCCCGTGAGTTCCCAGAGTTTTACAGTCCGATTACAAAGGATGCTACCGGAGCGCCGAACCCTAGCAATGCGCAGATGGCCTGTACTGAAAAGTTGACCTACAGGGGCAATGCGCTGCTGGAACGCGATCTCGACAACCTGACGAAGGCTGTAAAAGCGAATAATGTTTCGGAAGCCTTTGTTCCCGCAATCTCACCCTGTGATATCGCAGGCAATGTTCTCAATGATCACTACGAAGATGATGAGGCGTTCCTGTTTGCCATCGCTGAAGCGATGAACGTTGAGTATAAGGCAATCACTGATGCGGGTTTTCTGCTGCAGATCGATGATCCACGCCTAATCAATTACTACGTCAAAAACCCCGATAAATCGGTTGATGAATGCCGGGCTTGGGCGGAGAAACAAGTTGAAGGTATCAATCATGCTCTAAAGGGCATCCCCTCAGACCGGGTGCGCTATCATACCTGTTACGGCATCAATATGGGGCCGCGGGTACATGACATGGAGATGAAGGACTTCATCGACATCATCCTCAAGATCAATGCCGATGCGGTTTCCTTCGAGGCCGCGAATCCGCGTCACGAACATGAATGGAAATTATGGGAAGACATTGATCTTGCAGAGGGTAAGACCATTATCCCCGGTGTTATCACCCATTCATCGGTTTTGGTTGAGCATCCGGAACTCGTCGCTGAACGGCTGCTGCGGTTTGCCTCTGTCGTGGGCAAGGAAAACGTGATGGCCGGTGGCGATTGCGGCTTTGGCACTCAGGCGATGGCCGAGCCCGAAGTCCACCCCACAATCGTTTGGGCGAAGTTCGCCGCGATGGTTGAAGGCGCCAAAATCGCCAGCAAAGAACTCTGGGGATGATTACCCTTTAAGCGCTTCTATATAGCCGGGCAGCGCAAAACTCGCGACATGCATGGCGGATGTATAATATTTTGTCTTGAGGTCGAGCGGTGCCAGGCGCCGCTCGATTTCGTATAGCGGCGTTTGACGCGGCTCGGTACTGTGACAACCCCAACCAAAAGTCATGAACCCGGCGGCATAGGTCGGCACCTGGGTAATATAGAGCGATGAGTCAGCGAACTGACTGGTCATACGCTGGTAGGTCGCGCGTGCTTCTTCATCCTGCATAAAGGTAACACCGCTCTGGGTAACTAGGATGCCGGGTTCTATTAAACAGCGCGCACAATCGCTATAAAAATCATCGGTAAACAAAACTTTGCCGGGGCCAATAGGATCGGTTGAATCGACGATAATCACATCGAACTTTTCATCGGTTTCTTTGACAAACTTGATGCCGTCCATAAAGCGGACATCGGCACGGTCGTTGTCAAAGGCCCCATCACTGAGACTTGGCATATGCTCACGGCAAATTTCAACGACGGTTTCATCGAGCTCGATCATCGTCGTCTGCACGGTGGGGTGCCTTAGCGTTTCACGAAGGACGCCACCATCACCACCACCAATAATCAGAACCTTCTCGACGGCGCCATGGGCGATCATCGGCACATGGGCCATCATTTCGTGATAACAGAACTCGTCCCGTTCGGTTGTCTGGACCACGCCATCGAGGGTCAGAACTCGGCCAAACCGGGAATTGCGGAAGATAACCGCGTCCTGGAAGGCTGTGCAGCCTTCAAACAGAACGTCGTCTATGGTGAGTGATTGCTGAAACTCCGGATATAGAGTTTCTGAAAACCAATCGCCGCTCACGCGACTTTACCGCGTTTTTGCAAATCGGTGTCCATACGTTCCGGGTTGAAATACTTTTGCAAAATCGGCAGAGCTAGTTCCGGGTCACAAGAACCACACATGAAGATGTCGAACGCCGCGAAACCACGTTCCGGCCAGGTGTGGACGCTGATGTGAGATTCAGCGAGTACGGCGATCCCAGATACGCCGCAACCGTCACCAAAATGATGAAGGTGAATGTGTAAAAGCGTCGCGCCACAAACCTCTACTGCCTTGCGCATCGCTTCTTCTATATATTTGATGTCGTCAAGCCGGTCCGCACCCCATAAATCCGCAAGGATATGCGATCCGGCATATATCTCGCCGTTTTGCTCTTTGAAATAATCCTTGGGCGTATTGTCATTGACGGGCGTTTCAATGAGAGACGCGAGCTCTTCCGTCGAAGCGATATTTTCGGACAGGGGTGAGGTCTGATCCATCCACGTACTTCCTTCGATGGGGGATTGTGTAACACCAAAATAGCGCCGCTTTTTGATCTATTCCGGCGCGAATTGCAAGAGGGAAATCGAATAAAAATGAGCAGCTTTTTGGGGCCTTAAAACGACCCCCTAAAAGTCCTCTGGCGCCATATAGGATACCGTGTCGGCACCGCCGGTCGCGGCCCGCGCGAGCGCCGTTGATTTTGGCAAGATACTCTCGGCGTAAAACAGGGCCGTCGCGAGCTTGGCTTGGTAAAACTTGGTGTTTCCGGTCTTCATGGAGATGTTTTCTTTGGCGATCAAAGCAGATCGCGCCATATAGTAACCACCGAGAACTGTTCCTGCTAATTCGAGGTAGGGCGTCGCCGCAGCTTCGGCTCGGTCAGGGTCGTTGCGCAGGTCATTGAGAAGCTGATGGGTTGTGCGGGCCAGCGCTGCGCGGGCCTCTGCAAACCTGCCACGGATTGCAGCAATAGCGCCGTCGTCTGATGTTGAAAGGGCACCGTCGAATTGCCGCATCTCTTCGATCAAAGCATTCATTGCGAGCCCATCGTCGCTTCCGAGTTTGCGACGTACCAGGTCAAGCGCCTGGATACCGTTCGTGCCCTCATAAATCGGCGTGATCCGAGCGTCGCGAAAGAGCTGGGCCGCGCCGGTTTCTTCTATGTAGCCAGCACCACCATGGATTTGAATATTGGTCGAGGTCACTTCAACCGCGCCATCGGTGCACCAGGCTTTGACAATAGGCGTGAGCAACGCCACCCTATCGTCATGTAACACGCGGGTGGCCTCTTCCGGGTGGTGGGCAGCGAAGTCGACTGATAGGGCGGCATCATAACAAAGCGCCCGCATGGCTTCGAGCCGGGCTTTCATTGACAGCAGCATCCGCCTGACATCCGGAAAATTTATGATCGCTAACGGTTTGCCGTCCCGATCATGGCCCTGCAGCCGTTCGGCGGCGTAGGTTTTTGCCTGCTGGTAGGCACGCTCGGCAATGCCCAGCCCCTCATGGCCAATCGCGAGCCGGGCTGAATTCATCATCGTAAACATGGCGGCTAGGCCGCGATGCGGCCCACCGATTAGCCATCCCAACGCACCTTCATTCGCACCAAACTCCATGATACAGGTCGGGCTGGCATGGATGCCGAGTTTGTTCTCTAATGCAATGCAGGCGACATCGTTGCGCGCGCTGGGGTTACCGTTCTTATCGGGAACGAATTTAGGCACGACAAATAGCGAGATGCCTTTTGATCCTGAGGGAGCATCAGGAAGACGGGCGAGCACCAGATAAACAATATTGTTCGTCAGATCGTGGTCGCCCCAGCTGATGAAGATCTTTTGGCCTTTTACCCGATAAGTATCGCCGTCAGGCTGCGCACTGCACGATAGAGCGCCGACATCGGAACCTGCTTGCGGTTCGGTCATGGCCATCGCACCAGTCCATTCGCCGCTGAGAAGTCGTGTCAGGTATAAGTTTCGTTGCTCATCGGTGCCATGTTGGCTCAGAAGCGCTGTGGCGCTATCTGTCAGGGTGTTGCACAGCGCAAAGGCCAGGTTTGCTGCATTCCAAACATCAAACAAAGCGGTGTTAATTAATCGAGGCAGGCCCTGTCCACCATAACTGGGGTCACCGGCACTCGCGCACCAGCCTGCTTCGCTATAGGCTTTGTAGGCTTCCGCGAAACCGCTAGCGGTGCGCACGATGCCGTTTTCGAGTGCGGCGCCTTCGTGATCACCAATCTGGTTGAGTGGCGCCAATGTTTCTGAAGCGAAGCGGCCAGCCTGATCGAGAATGGCTGAAGCATCTTCAATGGTGACGGACGTTAGACCTGGGAGTTTCGCAACCTCCTTGAGGCCGATCAGTTCCTCAAGAACAAATCTGATTTCTTCATGAGGCAGACGGTATTCCGACATGGATCGCCCTAGAGAACTTTGCCGGGGTTCATTATCTGTTTGGGGTCGATGGCAGCTTTGATGCTGCGCATGACATCGAGCGCGATGGGTGATTTATAGTGGACCAGCTCTTCACGCTTAAGCTGGCCGATGCCGTGTTCAGCACTGATACTGCCGCGCAAGTTTGTCGCGATATCATGGACTATCCGGTTGAGTTCTTCCTTGTGCTTTAAGAAGGTTTCACCATCCGAGTTGTCGGGCTGATTAAGATTGTAATGGGCATTGCCGTCACCGATATGGCCAAAGGCACAAATCTGGACGCCATCGACAGCCTTAGAGATTTCTGCATTTGCCCGTTCAAGAAATTCCGGCATGCTTGATACTGGGACCGAGATGTCGTGTTTAACGCCGGTTCCTTCGATAGCCTGTGCTTCCGGGATTGTTTCCCGCAATTTCCAGATATCCGCGGATTGTTGGCGGCTTTCGGCGATGGTTGCGTCGAGGACCTCCCCGCGTTCCATGGCATCGCCCAGAATTCCTTCCAGGGTTTCTCGTAATCCGCCTTCTTCGTGGCCCGAGGTCAGTTCAATAAGCAGATATTCCGAGTAAGGCTGTGACAGTGGATCCCGTGCGCCGGGAATGTTTTTAAAGACCAGATCAAGTCCCTTGCGCGCCATCCACTCAAAGGCGGTGACCCGGTCGTCGCTGGCAGCGCGGGCACGGGCTAGAATTTCAATGGCTGCGCTGACGTCGCGGACAGCGGCGAAGCCGGTTTGTACGTCGCGGGGCTTTGGAAATAGTTTGAGAACACAGGCAGTGATAATGCCGAGCGTGCCTTCAGAACCTATAAAGAGTTGTTTTAAATCGTAACCGGTATTGTCTTTTCGTAAGGCTGAAAGCCCGTCCCAGATTTGTCCATCGGGTAGGACGACCTCGATACCAACGACTAGTTCGCGGGTGTTGCCGTAGCGTAGCACGCCGGTGCCCCCGGCATTGGTCGCGATATTGCCACCAATTCGCGCGGTTCCTTCGGCGCCAAGGCTTAATGGGAACAAGCGGTCATTATCATCTGCCGCTTTCTGAATGTCGGTCAGGATTACGCCCGCTTCAGCGATCAGGGTGTAGTTGAGCGGATCGACCGCGCGGACCTGGTTCATACGTGTCAGGCTGAGAAGAAGCTGGTCTCCAGCTTCACTCGGTGTTGCACCGCCACAGAGACCGGTATTGCCACCCTGTGGCACAATCGGCGTGCCAGATTCGGCGCATAGGGCAACAACTTTCGAGACCTCTTCGGTTGACGAAGGGCGGACCACCATCGGCGTTGCGCCGATATAGGATTTTCGCTGGTCTATTACATATGGCTCTATATCGGCCTGATCCCGGATCAGACCTTTCTCGCCAACGATCTCCGCAATGCCATCCAGCACAGCAGAAGATACGGTGTGTGTGCTCCCGTCCACGGCACTTCCTCTAGCTTAAAATATTCAGTGCTCAGATTTAGCCGATCAAGCCATTGCGGGCAAGCAGGCGCTACTTGCTGGCGCGCCTTAACCGATCATTGATTGCTCGTCCGAGACCCGTTTCCGGAATCTCCATAACGGCGATGCCGGTAAATTCTGGCTTGTCGAGCTGACGCATCATGTCGAACAGGTTGGTAGCAGCTTCTTTGACATCACCTCCACGGCTCAAATTGCAAATGGCGGGTGCCGGGCCAAGGGTGCGGCCGCCAAAAGCGAGAAGTGCTTCCCCTTCACGTAATTCAAGGGCATCCATCCGCAATGGGATGGCGGTGGCATAGTGGCGGGAGAGCATGCCGGGTGCTTTCGGAGCCGTGTCGTCATCGGTTGCCGTCTTGATTTCACCGATTTGTCTCTCAAGGAGTTCGATTGTGACCCCACCGGCGCGCAACAGGGTCGGGGCATCCCCCGCCAAATCGATAATAGTCGATTCGAGGCCGATCTGACACGGACCGTCATCGAGGACCATGTTCACAGCACCGCCCAGCGAGGCCCGGACATGGTCGGCTGTTGTCGAACTGACGGTGCCAGACCGATTGGCACTTGGTGCGGCGATTGGGACGCCAGCTTTTTCGAGAAATCTCTGTGCCAGGGCATGGGCCGGAACCCGGATGGCCAATGTCTCGAGCCCGGCAGCAGCCAACAGCGAAACCGCGCAATCTTCCCGACGTGGCAGTACAAGGGTCAACGCTCCTGGCCAGCAGGTTGCAGTAAGGGTTCTGGCGTGGTCATCAAAAACCACTAGCTGTTCGGCAGCCTCAAGGGAGGCGACATGGATGATCAGTGGGTTGAAAGACGGTCGATCTTTTGCGGCATAGATCGCGGCAATCGCGTCAGCGTTGGTCGCATCGGCGCCAAGCCCGTAAACGGTTTCAGTTGGGAAGGCGACTAGTTGACCGGCCTGAATACATTCTGCCGCTCTCTGAAGGACTTCTTCCGCTATAGGTTCGTTTGTTGGGCCGGACATGACGTTTC
>CAJJCG010000040.1 GCA_905182615.1 Alphaproteobacteria bacterium UBA2964
ACATTCGGTATGAGATGGAAAATCGCGTCCGCTCTCTGATGACAGCTTTTGGTGAATGGGCCGCCGCCGAGAAAATCACCCCCCGGGTTTGTGCCACGTACCCACTGAACGAATTCAAGGTAGCCATGGCCCTTGTTCTATCCCGTAAATCAATCGGCCGCGTGGCGTTCGAGATGACTTAAGAGGAACAATAATGCTTGAGCTTTATCAGTTTGTGCTGCCAAGGCACGTATGGTGCTATCCGAAAAAATATGGAATGGACTGGGCACTATATTGACATCCTAAAAGGTGAGCAGTTCACCCCGGAATATTTAGCTCTCAACCCCAAAGGCGTGGTTCCGATCTTGATCGATGATGGCACGATCATCCGTGAATCCACTGTCATCTGCGAATATATCGACCATATTCATCCAGTCACCCCATTGCAGCCAACCAGTGCCATTGAAGCAGCACGGGTGCGCAACTGGACCAAGTTCGTTGATGAGTATGTGCATCTGATGTGTGCAACGCTGACGTTCGCCTGTTCGCACAGGGTGACCATGAAGCGCTTACCTCCTGACAAAGTCGATACACTCATTGCCAAGACCCGAGATGCGGGATTGCGTAAAAAGAAGCGCGAATGGTTCAACCTTGGGTTTGAATGACCCGAATTCATCAAAGCGGTCCAGGTTTTTGAAAAGATGCTCGCTGATATGGAGGCCGCCCTCGTCAACCATGAATCGCTGGCCGGAGATAGCTTGTCTCTCGCCGATATTGGCGTGCTTCCCTATGTAAATCGACTGGCAATGTTCACAATGTTGGTAAAATGGCCGCCGGCACGACCTCGTGCCCTTGCCTGGTTCGCGCGTATGAAAGCGCGCGCCAGTTTTCAGCCTGCGTCAATGAGTACCTACCCGAGCCCCTGGCCAACGATTTCCGCATCAACGGCGCGAAAAGCTGGCCGGAAGTGGAAAAAGTTCTGCAGTCTCTTTAGCCACAAAGAGTTTTTGCAGCCTCGACAATTCGATCTGTATTCGGACCAACGAAGTCCTCAAGCGCTACGTTTGCTGGCACATGAACTGGCAAGCGGTTTAGACGAACCGGCGGCGCCTTAAGTAGATCCATCCCTTTTTCAGCAACAGTCGCGACAACCTCGGATGCCACAGAGCAGCGTGGCGGTGCTTCATCAACGACAAGCAACCGTCCGGTTTTACCGACTGAGGTAAGGATAGCTTCTTCATCCAGCGGCACCAGAGACCGCAGATCGACGATCTCCGCCTCTATTCCCACTGCGGACAGGGTTTCAGCGGCCTCCAACGCGTGCACAACCTGTAATGATGTGGCAACAATGGTGACATCCGCACCCACGCGTTTGATATCGGCGACGCCAAACGGAATGTCGTAGGCCCCTGCTGGCACCTCACCGGATCGCTTATTGAGCTTCTGGTGGTCGATGAAGACTGTCGGGTTATTGCTCTTGATGGCGGTGCGCATCAGCCCTTTGGCATCCGCCGGGCAAGACGGCATCGCGATTTCAATACCTGGCGCATTCCACAGCATTGATTGCGGGCTCTGACTATGCTGCACGGACCCACCGCCGCGCAAGCCATGCACGACATGAAAGACCGCCGGTATGGATACGGCACCATTCGACATGTAATGCGCGGCACCGGCTTCATGGATGATCTGATCCCAGGCCCTGAACATGAAGCTAGCCGTGCCCATCGGAAAAATTGTTCGCACGCCATCCATTGCCGCGCCCGTTGCAATGGCGGCAATCGCGGCCTCAGAGATCGGCGGATGGAAGATACGGTCAGCGAAATCGGCTTTGATATGTTCGACATGGTCGTTATTGCCGCCGACGCCCATCAAAGAGCCCCAGACCAGCGCCACGTTCTCGTCTTCATCCATACATTCACGGATGGCCGCAACCAGCGCCTCAGCATGCGTCATGACTGTCATAATCAACCCTCCCCCGCGAGAACGTGAGCATAGACACTATCCGTACCCGGCAATGGCGAGCTCTGTGCGAACTCCTTTGCCGCCTTTATGGTCTCGGTCACCTCGACATCAATCCCGACGATATCACCAAAATTAGCGACACCACTGACAAGCAACTGGCGGGCAAAACGTAATACGGGGTCGTGATTGAGGAACCATTCCTGATGCTCCCCACTTATCGACCCGCCATCCCACGCCATCGAAACCTGCGTTACGCCTGTCACCATACTGGGGAATGAAAAGTAATTTCCCGGCCAGCGCTCAGTGAGTGCCTCGATAAAAATCGGTTGCCCAGTTGCCCGTACGCGCGCAGCGCAGTCAGCAAACAACACATCAACAGCTTCTGCATCGCCACCGTCTACTTTGTGACATTCCATGCCCAACGCTTCGGGAATTTGAATGACCCGACCTTCCGGGAGATTAGAAGTATTATTGCCACCGGCAGATTTGAGAACCGCGCCCGGCGTATTGTTTTCGCACACAAAGATAACCGGCAGTTCCCACATCCGAGCCAGGTTAAGGGTTTCAAAAACGACACCCTCCTCGAAACAGCCATCGCCAAACATCGAAACGCCAATGCCGCCCGACTTTTTCAGCTTTGCTGCGAAACCTGCCCCAGCGGCAAGGGGGACCGACCCACCAACCAGTGCAGAAGTGTGCGGCATGCCTACCGATGCATCAGCGATGTGAAACGTACCACCGCGCCCACCATTAGTGCCATCGGCCCGGTTGAGGATTTCAGCCAGCGCATTTTTAGGATCAACGCCACGGGCGATCAGATGACCATGATTACGATGGGTCGAGAATATCCGGTCTTCCGCCCCCAAAGAGGCCATCACCGCGGCACCCGTAGCTTCCTGACCTATGTATAGATGGTAGTGACCGCCGAAGAGTTTTTGTTCGTGGAAATCATAAACCGCCTCTTCAAACCGGCGGATTAGGATCATATGCCGAAAGATATCAAGTAAGCGTGCTTTATCCATAAAGAGCCTCCGGCCTTGCGGCATTAAATCAGAGCTCGATTATGATCCAGATATTTCTTTTGAACACCCTCACAGCGGAGGATAAGCCGTTATCTCGATTGTCCAGAACTGCGCCGCCTCTGCGCTGACCAGAGGAAGCGTAATCTGTACCGTCTTCCCTCGACCCAGCTCGCTCATGAAATCAATTTAACAAACGTTAACGAATTCGCACGCGCACAGCTAAACAGAGAAACCACCCAGCTTGGTTTCCAGGTATTCCATAATGCCTTGATGCCCACCTTCACGACCAAGGCCAGACTCTTTTTGTCCACCAAACGGGGCCGCAGCACCTGTCGGATTAATATCATTGATGCCGATGATGCCGAAGCGTAGCCCTTCAAAAGTACGCATCGCCGCTGACAGGTTCTGGGTATAGACATAGGCCGCGAGCCCGTAATGGGTATCATTGGCCATCGCCAAAATGTCATCGTCATCATCAAAAGTAATGATGGGCGCAACGGGCCCGAACGTTTCCTCGCGATAGATCAACATATCCGGCGTGACATTGCCGAGCACCGTTGGCGCGTAATAATGGCCCTTGTCCAACCCGTCATCCATAAGTCGGTGACCGCCGCAGAGAAGTTTTGCGCCTTTCGCCGTCGCATCCGCCACCTGACGCTCAACTTTTTCAATGGATTTTTCATTGACCAGCGGACCGATATTGATGCCTTGGTCAAGCCCGTTTCCGGCCCGCATCTTTTCAACACGTGAGACAAACTCGTTGGTGAAGGCCTCTACCCCAGACTTATGAACAAACAAACGGTTTGGGCAGATACAGGCCTGACCGGTATTGAGATATTTGACCAGGACCGCACCCTTCGCAGCAAAGACCGGATCCGCATCCTTAAGAACCAAGAATGGCGCATGCCCACCAAGTTCCAATGAGACACGCTTCATCTGATCGGCGGCGCCCCGTGCCAGCAATTTGCCAGTCTCGGTCGAGCCCGTGAAGGTTATTTTGCGGACCAAGGGATTAGTTACAAACTCTTCGCCAATCGGTTTCGGGTCGTAACCCGTCACCAAATTAGCCACTCCTTCCGGCACACCGGCTTTTTCAAGGACCTTGAAGATTTCGATAGCGCAAAGTGGTGTCGCTTCGGCGGGTTTGAGAACGATCGTGCAGCCCGCCGCAAGGGCCGGCGCAACTTTACGCGTAATCATCGAGGCTGGATAATTCCACGGGGTTACCGCGGCGACGACGCCAACCGGCTGATGCAGAACAATAAAGCGCTGATCACCGCGCGGTGCGGGAATAGTTTCCCCATAAACGCGCTTTGCTTCTTCGGCATACCACAGCAGAAAATCTGCACCGTACTGAACCTCATTCATCGCAGCCCGCAACGGCTTACCCTGTTCCGTTGTCATTGTGCGCGCGATGTCTTCTTTCCGCTCACTCATCAACTCATATGCTTTGTAGAGGATGCGTGAACGCTCATAGGCGGTCATGCCCGACCAGCCTGCAAAGGCATCATAAGCTGCTTTAATAGCGCGTGCGGCATCTACCTGACCGCCATCCGGAATATCGGCAATTTTCTCACCATTCGCCGGATTTGTTACTTCAAAGGTCTTGCCACTATCCGCCGCACACCACTTGCCATTAATAAACATCAAATTCCTCCATATTGTTTTCGTAACTCATATCATTGGGCCGCTGCGCACGGTAGGGCATACAGCCTCTTTCCTATGCGAGAGAACCCGGGTAAATTCTCCGCGGAACCGTTCTAATTGGAGAAAACGAAATGATAGCCGCTTTTGATCAGTTTTGTCAGGCCTGTAGCGAAGCTTTGAACACCCAGAAAGGCCCCGAAGGCCGCCAGATGGTCCAGCAAAACCTGGAAACCCTGCTAAGCGACCCCGAATTCGTCGCCGCCGAATGCGGCCCAAACGCCGAGCCCGGCATTCGCACGCTCTACCGTGATAAAGAAACCGGCTATAACGTCTTGGTCCACGTATATGAGGGCGGCAAAAAAGGCCCGCCGCATGATCATGGCCGCAGCTGGGCAGTATACGGCCAAGCCGCAGAATGGACCGATATGACCCTGTGGAAACGCAAGGATGATGGCGCTAAGGTTGGCTTCGCTGATCTCGACGAGGCAGAAACCTTTCGCCTCTCGCCTGGGAAAGCAGGCACATTCGAAATTGGTGATATTCATTCCATTCATTTTCCTGACGGCGCACGATTTGTACGCGTAACCGGTACCGATCTCGATGCTATCCCGACCAATCGGTTCAATTTGGCAGAAAATACAGTTAACGTTGGCGGCAGACTATAAGCGAGATTTAGCGATGACGATCACCATCAATATAGAACCACTTTCCGACGCCCTTGGTGCCGCTATACGGGGCATTGATCTGCGCCAGGAAGTCGACGAGCGAACACAGGATGAACTCCAGGAACTTTTCGCCCGCCATTGCGTCTTGTGCTTTCCCGACCAAAAAATTTCAGCCGAAGATCAACGTCGGTTCGCAGCCATGTTTGGCAGAGTCGATGGTGGTTACCGCAGCAAGTCGGGTGGTGATCTCAAAGAATCAGCAACGCGGGGCGTCATGCTGGTCAGTAACATCCGCAAAGACGGCAAGCCTATTGGATCATTGCCAGACGGTGAGATGATGTTTCATTCCGATGGCGCCCATCGTGAATTCCCTTACCGGGCAACAACCCTGTTCGGGATCAGAATTCCATCAACGGGGGGCAATACGCTGTTTGCTAATCTGCAGGCCGCTTATGACGCGCTGTCACCGAAGATGAGGAAGCGTGTCGAAACGCTCGAAACACAGACGGTCTACGATTATGCGGCGCAAGATCGCGGTACTATTGGCGAGGACCCTACCCTTCCACGAGCCCGCCACCCTCTGGTCAAAACACACCCGGTTACCGATCGCAAATCATTGTATATCAGTCGGCTGATGACCGAAAAAATCGTCGGTTTTGATCATGACGAAAGCGAAGCCTTGCTGGCTGAGCTATTCGATCACGCCGAAAAATCTGAATTCGTCTACAGCCACAAATGGACGCCCGGCGATCTTGTAATCTGGGACAACCGCTCGACCAATCACGCACGCACCGATTTCTCAGATGACGAACAACGGCTATTGCGGCGCTATACAATCAGCGACCCCGCAGCACCACTCGGCAATTAACTTAGAGGCAATTCCCGTGACACTGACTATCGACATCGAACCATTATCGCCCGTTCTCGGGGCCGCCATCCGTGGCGTCGATTTAAGAAAAGCCGTGGATCAACCCACCCAAGAAATGCTCTACCAGGCCTTTATTGATCATTCGGTTCTGTGTTTCCCTGGACAAGAGTTAACGGCAGCCGATCAGCTACGTTTTGCGAACTTCTTTGGCCGCGGCGACGGTGGCGATCGCCAAAAGGCCCGAGATGCAAACAACCGGCGGACCGGTCAACGCGGCATGATGTATGTCAGCAATATCCGCGAAAATGGCAAGCTGATCGGTGTACTACCCGATGGCGAGATGATGTTTCATTCCGACGGCGCCCACCGGGAAAGCCCTTACCGGGCGACCACGCTATATGGCATCACTATCCCCTCACATGGCGGCAATACTTTGTTTGCCAATCTTTACGCGGCCTACGAGGCGCTGCCCCAGAAGACTAAAGACCGGATTGAAAACCTGGTGACGCGCGTTGTCTATGATTACGAAGCTGTCGACCGTGCCGATACCATTTCCGCTGACCCGGTATTGCCAAGGGCCCAGCACCGACTGGTCAGAATCCATCCAGATAGTGGCCGCAAGACACTCTATCTCAGCCGCCTGATGACCCAGGACATCGTCGACCTGCCCGCCGACGAAGGCGAAGAATTACTTCTTGAACTTTTTGACCACTGCGAAAAATCTGAATATGTCTACGCCCATGAATGGAAAGTCGACGACCTTGTGATCTGGGACAATCGTTGCACTAACCATGCCCGAACCGACTTCCCAACAGAGGAGCAACGCAAGCTGCGGCGCTACACCGTCAGCGAACCCGACGCCCCTGTGCAAACCTAGACGCCCGAGAAAGTTTATTGGCCTTTAAAGACGACCTTGCCAGAATAATGGAAGTTCATAGCGTAAACGTTGAGGTCAGCGATGAGGTTGTCAACGGTGAAGACTGGCCATCCCTTCTCTTCACCCGTGATGACGACCAAGTCACGATGCCTTGCCGGACAATTCAAGCCGAGCACACAACACCGCTCGACCTGATGCTGGCGGCTTTTCTCGCCATTCAGCATTTCGAGGAATCTGATAATTTTCTCGACTGGGTAGATCTTTATAATCTCGATGCGAACGACAACAAATTCTGGGATGAGTTTCGCGAGTTAGATGCCGCACAATGGCAAGTGCAGGATTTGATTGGCGCGGAAATCTTTCGCACCTTAATGACCGGCATGGTCATCGAGCAAGCCATCGACATGGCATTGGGCGGCGTCGTCAACAGCTAGGACTGACAAAATTCGAAAATAAATATAGTCGCGTTTAGAAACGTCAAAAGCCAACCGGTAAAGATTAACGCTAAGAACAAACGATGAATGATAATGACTTCGCTTATGGGCCGTTGACTGGTCAAATTGGGACATCGACTAGCGACAAGGGCACGGACATCGCGCCAGAGCCTGATGGCACCGAAAATAATCCCTATTATGACACCATCACCTACACGGCCATCGGCGATGTCGAAGATGCAGAGGAGTAGCTCCTCAAATCAAACGATAAGGTCTTTCACCATCAGACCGGCTACTGGATGTGAGATGCCAAGGCGGGCATTGTCATGCATTCGCTGTAGATCCCGCGGGCGGGCGCGGTAATGGCGGGCGGCACCCGGTGCAACAAATAATGATGGAGAAGCCGTGATCGAAGTCGTGGCAGTAGCAGATGATGTTGATGACATTTGGAAAATCATTGAGTTACCGATTATGGCTCAAAAGGCCAGCACGCGATCCTTCAGCCAGAAAGTCATCGTAGGTGATGGCAAGATGCCCTACAGCCAGACAACTCTAGTCGACGTTTATGGCAAGAAGCAGTTCGTCCACACCGATGAGAACGAGCCGACGCGCCGCTAAGATCAGTCGCGGAAGTTAATATATTGCAGCGGGTGCTCGATCTTACTCGCTTTGATCAGCGCCATCGCCGCCTGTAGATCATCACGCTTTTTACCGGTGACGCGGAGCTCATCTCCCTGAATGGCGACCTGCACCTTTATCTTGGCGCCTTTGATGGTCTTGACGATTTTCTGGGCTAGTTCACGTTCAATGCCCTGTTTCACGAGAACGTTCTGCCGCATGGAATTGCCAAAAGCCTGTTCCGGTTTCTGAAAATCCAGAGCACCGACGTCAACTTTGCGCTTCGCCATATGGCCGCGCAACAGCTCCTGAACCTGTTTCAGCTTCAGATCATCTTCCGCCGTAATTAGAAGAACCTCGTCCTTGCGCTCGATAGAGCTGGAACTCCCCTTGAAATCAAAACGCGTTCCGATTTCACGCATGGCACCCTGAACAGCGTTATCGACTTCAGTCATCTCAGTACGGGAAACAATATCGAAAGTTGGCATCATTCTCTCTCACAGCTGCATCAATGATGGCGCTGTTATAGCGCAGAATTGGCGCCAGAAAAACTCTGATCAACCGTTATCAGGATAGCAAATGCAGACGAATACTATTATCATAGTTTGGAAACCTCAGTTCATACATTGCACGGACCAAATCTTTCAATCACAAGTATGTGAGTAACAAGTTGTCCGTATGCTTTTCAATTCTCATTAATTTTTATTAGTTTTCTTGCCATTTGTGGCATTGAGTTTTTACTGAATTCAATCCCAAAACATAAACAACTATTTATCATCGCTGCGTCATTTTTTTACGGATATTGGAACATCAACCACGTTCCACTCTTGCTCGGCTCAATAATTTTAAACTACACGATCGAGAGAAACATCGACCGAGCAGATCAAGCCGTAAAACAGCAATTGTTGATCGTCAGTGTTGTCGCGAATCTTGAGCTCTTAAGTTACTACAAATACACTAACTTCTTTATCGAGAATGCCAGCGCCGTCTTTGGCCAAAACTGGAGTGAATTTGACATTATTTTCCACTAAGCCAAGAATTGAGCAGCTCCTCTGGGGTCATATCATTTTCAATCGTACTGCCGGATTGTCCAGTTCGGTATTCATGGCACTAAGGATTGGCCGGAACCGCGGCGGAGTCAGGAGGGCGGACCAAACACCGGCATGTGTAAAAAGTCCCGACGGACTACCAGTGAAAATCGGGTGTCACCTGTTGGCGGACATCGGTATCTGGTCGACACAATCCCCGAAAAAAAGGGCCGGACCCTCAAGCCTTGGGAGCCTCATAGCCCCAAAGATCCTCAGCAAGCCCCTTTAACAACTGCGTCTTGGCCTGCTGGTCACTCTCATCCAGCTCGGTGCCCTCGACACTGCCGGAAAAGCCGCATTGAGGTGAGATACACAAGTGACCCATCGACACATACTGTGCCGCTTCAGCGACACGCCGTTTAATATAGTCCACCTCTTCCAACTCTTTGACTTTGGTCGAAACCAGCCCAAGCACCACGGTCTTATCCGCCGGCACCTCAGCAAGCGGGGCAAAGCTGCCAGCACGAGGTGAATCATATTCCAGAAAATAGAACTGCACGGCGAGCTTGCGGAACAAGTGGGTGGCGATGTCATCGTAACCACCCTCGGCTTGCCAGTGGCCTCCTTTATTGCCGCGACAAAGATGTAAGCCCAGCGCCATATCCTTCGGCGCTCTTGCAATCACCTCATTGATGACATCGGTGTAGAGTTCCAGCAGGTCTTCCCAATTGTCACCGCGATCTGCCAAGCCCTGTTTGATTTTCGGATCGCCGAACTTGGCAATCGACGTCTCATCAAACTGGATGTAGCGGCAGCCAGCAGCATGAAGCGCAGCAATCTCCTGGCTCCAGGCCTCTATAATATCCGACCAGAACACATCGAGATCGGGATAAACCTCTGTGCTGATCTTGTCGCGCCCTGCCCGGTAATGAATATGGCAAGGCCCAGGCAACGTCACCTTTGGAATGCAGCCTTCCGGCGTGATCGACGCCAAGAATTCAAAATCCGCAACATTGACCGGTTTGGTCCATTCTAGCTTTCCCTCGACGAACACCGCGTGCATATCCGCCTGTTCACCACTGTGATTGGTATAGCGAAAATTCTCGTCCGAAACCGTTCTGCGCTGCAGCCCCTCAAAAGCCGCTAGGCCAAAGCTGTCGGTATAGGTATCGCGGCGGAATTCACCATCGGTGATCACCCGAAAACCCTGCTCTACTTGCCAGACAACGATCTTTTCAATCTCTGCATTCTCAACTTCGCGCAGGGCAATATCATCGATATCCCGCTTGGCGTGCTTATCGCGTGCTTCCAGCAAAACCGCTGGCCGAACCAGACTGCCGATATGTTCGAGACGAAATGGGGGATCGATTGGTGTCGGCATTCTGACTGCTCCCAAAGCAAAGGTTTGATGACAAAGGTTATAGTGGAGAACTTAGCGAGGACCGACCAGTTCTGATAGGTAACCAGCCATAACAACAAACAGACCCTGCCATCCAAGACATAAGATATACACATAATACACACTAAAATTATGATTTTATTTAATTGCGGTGATATGGCATTACCTCGCTTATGGCGCAGCTCACCCATTCCAGCACTGGCACGACGATTAGCGGCGAAATCAGGATACTTAGCCTGATCGGCACCGGCCATTTTATGAGCCATTTTTATAACCTTACACTGCCGTTGCTGATTACATTTCTAGCGGTAGATTACGGCTTTAACCCAGCCCAACTGGGTGTTTTTATTGCGGCTTTTTCTACTTCAGCAGCGGCAGCACAGCTCCCAGTCGGGTTCCTGGTCGATAAGATCGGCGCTCACGCGATATTGTTCAGCGGGTTAACGCTGGAAGCACTGTCCATCGGTGGCATGGCATTTGCAAACAGTTACAGCATGCTTGTCATGCTCGCCGTTTCAGCAGGGTTGGGGCATAGCGTTTTCCACCCCGCCGACTACGCGATTATGAACTCTTCGATAGATGAAAGCCGTATCGGCCGTGCGTTCAGCATGCATACCGTTACGGGCACAGCGGGGTCTGCCTTGGCCCCGGTCATGATCACCTTTCTCGCCGCATTATGGGATTGGCGGATCGCGCTTATCGCGGTTTCCGGATTCGGGCTCCTCACGGCTTTAGCCGTCGCCAGCCAGGCACATATTCTGAAAGAGCATGTTGCCCGCAAGAAGAAATCAGAAAAGGCCCTAAAACGGCGGCCCCTCAGATCCGCAAAGGCCAATCTTCGGCTTTTGATGACGCCATCAGTTCTCATGTTATTTACGTTTTTCCTGGTCACCACCATGGTCACCAGCGGTATTCAGGCCTTTAGTATCTTCACCCTGATTGAATTGCACAGCGTTTCAAAGACCACCGCCAGCATGGCGCTGACCGCGTTTCTCATCGCCTCTGCTTTTGGGGTGATCGCTGGCGGCTGGATCGCCGACAAAACACCGCGCCATAGCGTCATCGCAACGATCGCTTTCCTGACAACAGCTGTCGCACTTGTCGTCATTGGCGAAATAAACATACCGGTATTTGCACTTCTCGCGGTATTCGCCGGCATTGGTATTCTTCAGGGCCTGGTTAAACCAGCGCGCGATATGATGGTGCGCGCTGCCATGCCGCCCGGCACAGCTGGAACGATCTTTGCCTTCATGTCGACTGGCCGTCTAATCGGTAGCGCTATCACGCCGATCATCGTTGGACTACTCATCACCAACGGCATGACCGACAAGGTCTTTATGATGCTGGCGGTTTTCTCCGTCATCGGCCTCGCGACACTGCTTATGCCGCGAAAGCCAGATGGTAAACCTTAAAGTCCGCTCAGAAAGTCTTTCAGCGACGCGTTAAAGTCGGTCGGGTTCTCAAGGTTTGAGATATGGCCTGCTGCGGGAATGAGCACATGCTTGGCGCCCGGAATGGCAGCGGCAGCGGCAGCCAGCGCTTCCGGCGGGGCGCCCTTATCTTTTGCACCACCGACAATCATTGTCGGCACCGAAATCTCGCCAAGACGCGAGCCAAAGGCCAGAGTTTTGAGGGCCATACAGCATCCTGCATGGCCGGTTTGGTCGGTCGAACGGACCATGGCGCGAACCTTATCGAGGACAGGAATATTGGCAGCAACGGATTCAGGCGTGAACCAGCGCGAGACTGTGGATTCGACCAGCCCCTCCATCCCCGCTTCAGCAGCGACATCGATGCGATGCTGGAAATAATCCTGATAATCCGGCGGCGCGTCCGGGCGGGAGTCACAGGCCGTGAGGCTTAACAGCCGGTCGCCATGTTCCTGTGCCATGCCATAGCCCATCATTCCACCGATCGACAGACCACACCAATGGGTCTTGTCGACGCCGACATGATCCATCAGAGCAATCGCATCGGCGATAATCATTGGGAAGGTATAGGGTCCTTCAGGGGCAGACGACTGGCCAAGACCACGAAGGTCATAACGCAGAATACGGAAATCATCTTTCAGCATCTCTGCCTGGTCATCCCACAAGGTGAGATTGTTGCAAAGCGCGTGCGCGAACGTGATCCAGGGTTTCCCTTCAGTTCCGGAAACTTCGTAGTTAATGGTGATGCCGTTTACATCTGCTTTCAAAATATCCTCCATTATATGTGCGGTTTGAAATACTGGAGCAGGCCGCCTCTGTCCACCCGTCGCCTTGCCTTTTTGACCCACGTCCCTTAGACAGGCGAATTGTTTAACGCAACTCGGAATGAATCATGAGCACCGCACGTAAAGATGCCGCACCTGGCGCACCATCGGACAAAATATATGACCTTCGTGGTACCCTCGAATTTCTTGAAGCAGAAGGCGACCTTGTCATTACTGACAAAGAAGTGGACCCCGATCTCGAGATAATCTCACTGCAAAAAAAATTCGATGGTGGCTGCCCAATTCTTTTCAATAACGTCAAGGGCAAGCCCAATAACCGTGTCGTCACCAACCTTCTGAGTGACCAAAACATCATCAACAAGCTGTTTGGTTGGCCGGATAACGTCACCCGGACGCGGATGACAGCCGATGCACTTCGTAATCCAATCCAGCCGATCATTATCGACCAAAAAGATGCCCCGGCTCAGGAAGTCGTGATCAAAGACCCTGTGGATGTAAATGATTACATCGTCCCGGTACGCCACACCGAATTTGAGCCAGAACTGACTGTTGGATCGGGCATTCGTTGCGTTACTGGTAAGCACTTCGAAGGCGGCACCGATCTCGGCTACAACCGAATGAACTTCCGTTGGGGTAATATTGGCACGTTCCAGATTTCGCCCGGCTCGCATATGTGGCAGGTCGCCAGCCGCTATTATAAGTCTGATAAACCCATTCCTATTACGGTATGCTTCGGCGTACCGCCGTCCTGCACGATGCTAGCTGGTGCTGGTTTCGATTACGTCATCTTGCCCGAAGGCTGCGACGAAATTGCTGTTGCCGGTGCCATGCAAGGTGCACCGGTTCGGATGGTGCAGGCCCGTACCGTCGATGCGTTGGCATTAGCTGACGCTGAGGTCGTGCTGGAAGGCTATATTTATCCACGCGACCGTCGCTTTGAAACGGCAGAGGCGGAAGAATCCGGACAGCAAGGTAAGCATCATTTTCACCCGGAATGGTCCGGCTATATGGGCAAGGCCTATAAAGCGCCGACCTTCCATTGTACCGCCGTCACGACGCGCGCACCTGAATCAAAACCAATTATCTTTGCGCTCGGCGTTCACACGATGGACGAGCACAATATCGACACCACCATCCGGGAAGCCTGTATGTATGAGCTTTGTCAACGAATGCAGCCCGGGATAGTAACCGACGTCAATATCCCTTACTGCATGACCGATTGGGGTGGCGCAATCATCCAAGTCAAAAAGAACAGTAAAATTGATGAAGGCTGGCAGCGCAATTTCCTGTCGGCGATCTTATCGACCTCGCAGGGTGCCCGCGTTGCCATCGCCTGTTCTGAAGATACCGACATATATGACATGGATGATGTCATGTGGTGCCTGACAACCCGGGTTAATCCACACACCGACATTCTTAATCCGCTGCCTGGCGGCCGCGGCCAGACTTTTATGCCTGCCGAACGTATGACGGCGGGTGACAAAGAGTGGACTGCATCCAATACCCGTTTCGAAGGCGGTATGGGTATCGATACAACAGTCCCTTATGGCTATGAGGAAGACTTCCTGCGGCCTCAATATCCGGTCGACAAGTTTGACGCCAAGGACTGGTTCACGGATTCAGACATCGACAACATGACCAAACGGATGCATGGCTGGATGCATTCTCTGGCTAAATTCGGACGATAATCTCTTCTCCCCTGTTTGACTGGCAGAAACATCGCTATTCTCCCAGTCAACAGGGATTAAGAACGGGAACATCGTTATGAGCGGCGGGTTTATAGAGCGGCACAATCTGTGGAGTGATGAACAGAAAAGTCGTGCCGCCGATCTCAAACAGCGTTTCAAAGCAGATAATATACGGCTTGTCCGGGTGGCCTGGTCTGATAGCCATGGCAGTTCACGCGCCAAGGAAATCTCTGCACCCGTATTTCTTAAATCACTAATAGACGGTTACAACATCAACGTTGCGACCTTCACACTGGATGCAACGGGGGGCCGTGTTTTCCGCTCCTTTATCCGTGGCGGGGGCATGGGGTTGGACGAAATGACTGGCTCCCCCAACCTGACCATCGTTCCTGACCCCCTGACGTTCCGAACCCTACCGTGGGCCCCCGGTGTCGCCTGGATTTTGTGCGACGAGTATTTCGACGATGGTACACCGTTCCATTTTTCCAGCCGTCAGCTACTACGCAAACAAATCGACTCTTTCAAAGAGAAAAATATCGATCTCATCGTTGGGCTGGAAGTCGAGTGGTATTTACGCCGCGTTGATCAAGACGGACTTACACAGGCGAACTCCGGTATCCCTGGTGTTCGTGGAAAGCCCATAGAAACTTCCTCCGTTGAGCCAGGCTACTCATATCATTTGGAATCCAATTTCGATCTGATGCAGCCAATCCTCAGTATCTTGGCAGAAACATATGAAAATCTCGGCCTGCCGCTCAGGTCCATCGAAAATGAATATGGCCCAGGGCAGGTTGAATGCACGTTCGATGCCCAACCTGCGGCCCAAGCTGCTGATGATTTTCTGTTATTTCGTACCGCCACCCGCCAGGTGTGCCGCCGACATGGATATCTCGCGACGTTCATGTGCAAACCCGCCATTGAAGGCTACTGCACTAATGGCTGGCACCTTCATCAATCTCTGGCCGATAGCAATACCGGACAAAACCTTTGCATGCCCGAAGACACTGGCGACGCGTTATCGCCACTCGCCCAGAGCTATATGGCGGGGCTGTTAGAGAACGCCAACGCGTCCGCCGTGTTCGCGACCCCGACTGTAAATGGATATCGGCGATTTATGCCGAACTCGCTGGCGCCAGACCGGGCTGCCTGGAGCCATGATCATCGTGGCACCATGTTACGAGTGCTGGGGGGCGTCGGTGATCCAGCAACACGGCTTGAAAACCGAATTGGCGAGCCCGCGGCTAACCCATATTTGTTTATAGCGTCGCAAATCGCCGGCGGAATCGATGGGATCGAACGAAATGCCCAGCCCTGGGACGCCGATGACGCGCCCTATGAAGCCGACCGGCCGATGTTGCCAACATCGTTGAAAGACGGGCTTGATGCTCTGGACGGCAGCACGTTGTTCCGTCAAGCCTTCGGTGACACATTCATCAATTATTATCTCGGTCTCAAACATGCCGAATTGAATCGATTTAACGCGTATGTTGGGGATAATGGTGACCAAGATGCTGAGAATGGTATTTCGCACTGGGAACAGAACGAATATTTCGATTTCTTTTGATCTCGTATTTATGACGGATACAGCAGAGGTTCTGCGATGACACCTGATGACAGCTTCACGAGCGGCGTAACGAGACCAGCTGCAACGCAGTTCAATTTCAATGAGCTGATCTTTGAAGATCGTGTTCATCAATGCATCTATACCGAGGAAGCTATTTTCCGCGAAGAAATGCGCAAGGTGTTTGGCGGCGTCTGGGTCTATCTGGCGCATGAAAGCCAAATCCCGAAAAACGATGATTTCGTTGCCTCCAAGCTTGGCTTAAGGCCAATCATCGTGGTGCGCGATTCAACGGGCCGTATCCGGGCGCTCTATAACCGCTGTACACATCGTGGCTCCACAGTCTGTCGTCAGCAACAGGGCAGTGCTAAATCCTTCTCCTGCCCCTATCACGGCTGGAGCTATTTCAACTCTGGAAAAATCAGCGGCGTTCCTTGGCCCGATGGCTATGCCGACGACTTTTCCGATCCAAAATACAATCTCGCGCAGGTTCCTCGTGTGCAGTCTTATCGCGGTTTTATCTTCGGTACGCTCAATCCAGATATGCCGCCGCTGAAAGACTATCTCGGCGGAGTCAAAAAACCACTCGATGAATGGTTGGACCGTCACCCCGGCGGTAAACTTACGTTTTGCGACGCCAACCGCCTTAAATTCAACGGCAACTGGAAACTGCTCTACGACAACTCCGCTGACGGCTATCACGTTATCTTTTCACACCGGTCGCTGCTGGCGATGGAGAACCGACTCAATGAAGGCGACGACGAAGACAAGGGCATGTCCTATTACAAGTCGAGTCCCGATAAAGCGCCGTTCTACGTAAAGGTTTTCGAGAACGGGCATCACTACAAGGACAAACGGCCAGCTGTGGATACCAGCCCGGGCGGATTATGGGCTATCGAGGGTCCGCATCCGGGAATGGAACATTACGAAGAGATAATCCGCGAGAAGCTTGGCGACAAAGCGGGGTCGGTTTTAGACATCGCCTCGTCCGAGCCGGTCAACATCAACATATTTCCGAACTTGCACATTCTTGGCAATCACGTGCAGGTCTCGCAACCGGTCTCCCTGACCGAGACTGATACCACCTGGTGGGGCACCGCTGTCATCGACGATGAGGACGAACTGCATGGCTGCGTGGATGCGGTAAACGCGCTACGCATGCGAACCCAGGAGAGCTTCCCCAATTTTGGTGAGCTTGATGATCTAATGAATTTTGAACAGATCCAGACAGGTCTCGCCGGTGTTGAGGACGAATGGGTCTATATGCATCGTGGACTTGGCATTCCGGGTCGCATCAAACGCGATACCGATGGATATTTGATTGGCCCGCCGACTGACGAGGTCTTCCTGCGCGAAACCATGCAGGTTTATAAACGGCTGATGATGAACGAGCCAAACCTCGTCATCGAACGTGAGATAGAAGCGACACCTGACTAATGCAGCACGACCCCTCCCGTACCTCGTATTATGTCGGCGATCACTTTTATCAGTCGTTGGTCGATAGCTATGCAGACTGGCAAACTGATGATGCAGAAATCACCGACCCAGACCTCCGCGACACCTGCCGTATGTTGCTCGAAAAGGAAGCGCGTCTACTGGATCGAAACAAGCTGGATGACTGGCTTACCCTTTATGTCCCCGAATGCCTCTACTGGGTGCCGGCAACGCCACATGGCGGCGACCCGCGAACAGAAATTGCGGTCTGTTTCGATGACCGGCGACGGATCGAAGACCGGATATATCGTCTTCAGAATGAATTTGCCTGGTCGCAACGACCGTTGTCGCGCACGGCGCGCCTAATTACCAATATCAGCGCCTTCTCGACCAAAGACCCGGACACGCTGATGGTACGCTCAACCTTCCTGACCAACGAGTTTCAGGCTGGCGACAAACGCAACTATACCGGTTGGTACGGCCATAAAATCGGCTTTATAGACGGCGGCTGGAAAATTCTGGTCAAGCAAGTCAATCTGATCGATTGCGATCAGAATTTACGCAATCTGAGCATTATTCTTTAGCGCATTGACCAGTTCGCAACTTCAGCCCTTTACAGCAACGCCATTGTCACCTGCAGTTGGTACCGAAATTTTTGAGCTGGACTTATGTCAACCGCTAACGGCGAAGACTGTCGCGGCGCTCCGGGAAATATGGGTCAACAGTGGCCTGCTCGTTTTTAGAAACAATGGTCTGACAATTGAAGATCAAACCCGCTTCGCCGCTTACTTTGGAACACCAAGCGAAACCAACACCAGAACTGACCCCGACCGCGATCCGCGTATTCTGCTCATCAGCAATATTCGGGAAAACGGCAAGCCCATTGGCGCGTTGCCGGACGGTGAATTACAATTTCATTCAGATTCCGCGTTTCATGAAGAGCCGCTCATGGCCACGTTGCTTTACAGCGTAGAAATTCCCAGCACGGGCGGTGATACACTCTTTTCAAATGCGACCGCCGCCTATGACCAGTTACCTGCTCCCCTCAAGGAACAACTGAAGAACCTGACCGCAGTCAACGGTTATGACTATTCAACCCAGGTGAAGCGGGCAGGCTATGATCGCTCATCAGGACCGCACGCGATACATCCCGTCCTGCGCACGCATCCCGAAACAAGACGAAAGGCAATCTACGTCAATCGCCTCATGACGGAAGAAATTTGCGATCTACCTGATGCAGATAGCGACAGCATTTTATCTGATTTGTTCGACCGCATCGAAGATTCTGATATACGCTATACGCATGTTTGGAAGACTGGTGATTTATTAATGTGGGACAATCGGTTTGTTCAGCACGCTCGGACCGACTTTCCGACCACGGAACGCAGATTGTTACGACGCGTCGGTCTGCTCGGCGACAAACCTTACTGACCCTAATAAAAAAGGCGGCGCCTGCAGGCACCGCCTTATGTTTTGGTCTCAGAAAGAGAGTTTTAATTTTTACTCTTCAGCTTCGCCCGCTCTTCCTTAATGATCTGGGTCAACGCCGTCAGACCGACGGCACCGGGCACCAGACGTTCACCAATCACAAAGGCCGGTGTTCCGTTAATACCGAGCGTTATTGCTAACTGATAATTCTTCTGCAGAACTTGCTGGATTTCTGGATCCGTCATGTCCTTGCGCAGCTTCTTGTAATCCATGCCCAATAGATTTGTCAGAGCAGAGATACTGTTCTCATCCGACTTCCCCATCATAAGGCCTTCGTGAAATTCTTTGTACTTGCCTTGCTTTTGCGCCGCTAAAGCTGCCTTGGCGGCAATAATCGACTGCGGTCCCAAGATCGCAAATTCTTTATAAACCACCCGCACATTCGGATCCTGCTTCATCACCGCCTTCAACGTCGGGGCAGTCCGTTTGCAATAGCCACAATTGTAGTCAAAGAACTCAACGATCGTAATATCGCCCTTTGGATTACCCGCAACCGGTGATGTCTTATCGTAAAATAGCTGATCCTTATGCGTCTTGAGGGCTGTAGAGGCCCGCGCCTGCTTGGCGTCTTCTTCCTGTACCTGTAACGCTTGAAGGGCCTCACGAATAATGACCGGGTTTTTGAGAAGGTAATCCTTAATCACACCTTCAAACATTTTGCGCTGTTCGGGTGTAACCGGAGACATCAGAGATTCGCCCTGCGCCGAGGCTGTCACCGGAAGGAGAGCCATCGCGGTAACGGCAATAACTGTCTGAAACTTGTTCAACTAAATGTCCTTTATATTTATGCCACCGCACTATCCACGGATTATATTCCCGTGCGAGCAGCCCAATCCAAGAGGGTAATTATACCCGGTTTTGTCATAATTATGGGAAGAGTGCGGTCAAATTTTCGCGACGAACTTTGCGCCAATCACACCCGCAACTGATGAAACGGTTCCATCGCCTCCTTGGCAAAGATGTCTTCCGGGGTGAGGTGACGGGCCGTCACGCCCTGATCGTGGCAAAAGCGCAGAAACGCTTCAATGGTCGTGCGGTTGCGTTCGACGCCGTAGGGCCAGTAATCGCCATCGGGGAAGAACTCGGTGGTCGTCCGTTCGATATATTGCTGAATCCACGGCAGGCCTATTTGCGACACGTTCATATCGCGCATCCGCCGCACTGAATTGTTCTTGGCCTCTTCGAACGCGTTAAAAATATTGCGCGCGATCCAGGGGTTCGCTTCATAAGAGGACCGTTTGAGCGCTACCGTATGCATGATCGGGAAAATACCAGTCTGTTTGAAATAATCGCGTTCGACACCTTCGAATTCTGAATATAAGCGCGTAATCGCCGAGTCGCCTGCCAGCATGCGGCGCGGCGGGTCGGCAGTGATCAACGCATCAATCGTCCCATCGACCAGCATATCCGCAAGAGAACCATCGGGAAGGTCAGTCAGGCTCACCCCTTCCGGTGGCCGCTCGGCGGTATTATCGAGACGCCCGGCTGAGTTAGGGCCGAGCTGATACCAATCGATCTCCGTCAAAGGAATACCAACCGTCTCGGTCAGCCAGCCACGGGCATAGGTCGTCGCGGTCTGGGCCCATTGCGGTAGCCCGACTTTCTTGCCGCGCAAATCTTCCGGCTTGGTAATCGATCCGTCGGAACGAATATAAACCCCAGACAGACGGAACAAGCGTGATGGAAAGACCGGGATCAAAACGAAGGGTGCGTCGCCGCGCGAAATTGCCTGACACGACATCGCAAAGGAAATTTCCGAAATGTCCCATTCCTGATCGGCCAGGAACCGCTTAAATGTCTCCTCGACCTCCATCACCAGGCTGGTCAGCTCAATGCCCTTCGGCTTGACCGCCTCCGTAAACATATCCCGCACATGATCATAATCATTCATGCCCATTGTCAGATGTATATCGCCCATTTCATCCTCTTTGCTATCGGTAACTCGATGGGTTTTGATAGCATGAGCGCGAGGAAAACACACCTGCAGTAGCGTTCTGAGCACCGTTGACCTACCATCCCCGCATGAAAAGTGACGCTACACGATGGGTCGATGTTGAACGCGGGCTGGTGAGCCGCGAGGCCTTCGTCAGTGATGAGGTCTACCAGCTGGAGATTGAGCGTATCTTCAACCGCAGCTGGATTTATCTCGGCCATGATACCGAAATACCCAATATTGGCGATTATGTCGTCCGCAATTTGGGCAACGCGCCGGTTATTGTTGTGCGCGATGCGCCAGACAGCACCAAAGTCCTGCTCAATAGTTGTCGTCATCGAGGTGCCAAACTGTGCCGGGCCGATGCTGGCAATACCAAGAACTTTGTCTGCCCGTTTCACGGCTGGGCCTATGAAATCGACGGCGCATTACGGACCACCGGCTTCGACCATCATTTACGCGACGACACCGATTTCAGCACCATGGGGCTGGTGCCCGCGCCGCATGTAGAGAATTTTTACGGCCTGATCTTTGCGTCCTGGGATGAAGACGCCCTGCCGCTGCGTGACTATCTCGGCGATATCGGCTGGTATCTTGAGTCATTCTTCAATCGCACCCCGGGCGGCATGGAAGTATTGGCACCTCCGCATCGCTGGCGCACCAAAGCCAACTGGAAAATTGGTTCCCTCAATTTTATTGGTGACAGTCAGCATTCGCCGACTACCCATATCGGCCCATCGACGCTGGATGCCGCGCGAAGTATTCGCGATGGCTTTC
Organism: Alphaproteobacteria bacterium UBA2964; assembly: GCA_905182615.1. Classification (GTDB taxonomy): domain Bacteria; phylum Pseudomonadota; class Alphaproteobacteria; order MPNO01; family UBA2964; genus UBA2964. The sequence goes on from CAJJCG010000040.1 coordinate 21,596, forward strand.
GTAAACATGGGCAGGACAGCTTTCATGTCGTTACGGACGAAGGTCATGGCTGCACGCTGACCTATCTCGCACCTGGCATGCCGGAGAAGAACTACGACACCCACTCGGATGCCCTAAAGCCGCTCTATCAAGAGTCATTAAGCGAAGATCAGGTTTCGATGCTGCATCACCTGCGGGTATGCGTCGGCACGGTGTTTCCCAACATGTCGTTTATAGAAAGCCAGGTTGGCGCCGGGGAAAAGGCATTGATTATTCGGCTCTGGCAACCGGTCAGCGGTACAGAGATGGAAGTCTTGAGCTGGGTGTTCGCCGAAAAGGAGGCGGACCAAGTGTATAAAGACCGAGTGCTTCGGAACGGGTTTCATAACTTCGGCGCTGCTGGGGTTTTCGAACAGGACGATATGGCGCTGTGGGAGTCAGCTACGGCAGCCAGCAACAATCCTATCGCCCAGCAATATCCCTATAGTTTCCAAACCGCTTTGCCCTATGCGGATACGCCGGATGAAAATCATAAATGGCCAGGCCGGGCTCACCGCCCTGCCGATACCGAGATAGCCCAGTTCTGGTTCATGCAATGCTGGGATGCGCTCATGCGGGCCAACGACGGTAAGAGCGATGAGTGAATCGGTAGAACGTTCGCCGGTGAACATCGACGATTACGTCATGATCCAGCGCTTTCTTTATGCCGAAGTCGCCTTGCTCGACAGACGTGCTTATCAGGCATGGTTCGCACTTATGACTCACGATATCCGTTATCGGGTAACGACCGTCTCCGCCCGCCCGGCACAGGATAAAACGTCCAGATTTGCCATTATCGATGAGGATGCGCAGACGCTGAAAATGCGCATCGACCAGATTTCAGACCCTAATCTGACCCATGCCGAGAACCCTCCTACCCTGACCCAGCGCCTCGTCTCGAACGTCGAAGCATATTACGGAGAGCGGAATGGTGTTTTTGAGGCAGCGTCTAGCATTCTACTCTATGCCAGCCGGCCCGGATCACCAGAAACCGGCCTATATGCCGGCGAAAGGCAGGATATCCTCATCCGTGATTCCAGCGGGGTCAGGATTGCAGAGCGCACCGTCAATCTTGCCCAGACGATCTTACGCGACAGTACGCTAAGCCTGCTCCTCTGAGCAGGCTATTCTCCGCTTTCAGGAAAGCCTTCAAATTGATGAAGCTTACCAGCATCCAGCGCATGGGCGTGTGCGCTACGGGTAAAAATATTGATCTGCGGTTTGTAGACGCTGGCATCATCGAGTGTGCCGGCACTCATCACGTATTGATCGTCCCAATCACTTGACCGGCACAGCACGTTGGAGCCGCAATCCGGACAAAACCCGCGCTCCATAAAGGTGCCACGATCGGTGTCTTTACCGTAAAACTTTAGCCCGCCCTTAATCGTCACATCTGCTTTTGG
>CAJJCG010000041.1 GCA_905182615.1 Alphaproteobacteria bacterium UBA2964
GTCACCTAGGCGGCACCACTCTTTTCTGCCCCTAGAAAAGCTATATTATCCAAGGGCTTTACGACCATTTTTCTTTGTGTATCAATTCTAACGCACCCCGATGATACACATTTTGATACACAAGTTAAGGGAGTCCCTTTCTAAGGATTCTCTTATCTCCTCTTCAAAATAGAGGGGGGTACCCCAAAAATTGTCCCCGTGCCTATATATAAAAAATCACTAACACCCACATTTGCCGCTGGTATGCGTCGAAGCTCTCGCGCCCTTGTTTCAAGAAAATCCTCGGCGTAGCATTTTAGCACAAAACAAAATTCAGGGAGAAAGATTATGTCAGCAAATGCAGACGGACGCATGAAGCGTTGGCAGGAACAGCGCTGGATTCTTGACGCGGTGATCCGCACCGTCGGCGTTGAGTGGGATCAAGGCAGGCTACGCTACGGTGCAGCACCGGGTGGTAATCAGGCGGCAGGTGAATTCCGTGCGGTTGGCGCGAAGATTAAACGTGTCGGCGATTTTGTCCGCGAGTTTTCCAACGCTGCAAAACGACGGGAGGGAAAGGCAGTTGCCTTTGAAGAGGCTGGTCGTCTTGTCTCTGCCCGCGAAAGCTATATGACGGCGTCGTTGTTATGGGCTGCTGGCCGCTGGCCAATCTTTGAGACCAATGATGAACTGGAACATCTAGAAGAACGGATGAACCATTGCTATGCAAAATTTATAGCACATGCGCCGCATCCGGTGGAGATTGTCCGTATCCCGTTCCAGGGCAAAGAACTACCGGCCTATTTGCATTTGCCACGCAAACCCGAACCCGGTGAAACGTTTCCCTGTGTAGTCAATATTCCGGGAATGGATTCGAGCAAGGAAACCGGTGTCAACATGTATGGCGACTCTTATCTCGAACGCGGTATCGCGGTTCTAAGCATTGATGGTCCGGGCCAGGCGGAAAGTGTCGCGCTGGGTATATATGTCACCAACTCAAACCACATGGACGCGGCCAAGACGGTGGTTGATTGGCTTGAGGAGCACCCAGAAATTGATTCAAGCAAGCTGTTAGTCCGGGGGTCGAGCTTTGGGACCTATTGGGGCCTGCAATGGGCTGCGGCCCTTGGCGACCGGATCAAAGGCGCTGCGGTAAGCGGCGTATGCCATGAGCCGGGTTGCAATACGATTTTCAATATGGCCTCGCCGTCTTTCAAACTGCGCTATATGTGGATGTCGGATTATGACGATGAAGCTGAATTTGATGAGTTCGCCAAAACGATTGATCTGGCGCCGTTTGTCCCGGCGATTACCTGCCCTATTCTGATCATGGCGGGTGAACAGGATCAGCTAAGTCCGGTTGAACACAGCTATGATATATTCGATTTGATAACGGCACCAAAAGAAATCGTCGTTTATGAAGGGGCGAACCATTCGGTCGCCGATGCCAGTTCGGTGGCGCTTGGCGAGAATCCAAAGGATTATCTCGTTGATTGGCTGGAAGCGCGGATGAATGGCACGCCGTTCCAGAGCGTGAAAGGCTTCGTTGATAATTCTGGGCGCCGGACCGATACTCCGGGGTAAGGCTTAACGCGGCTTTGGTAGCTCACGCATCAGCATGCCAATGCCATCACGGGGTTCGCGAATATGCAGCCTGTGCTGGATTTCCCATGTTAGGGCTGCGCAGGTCTCGATGACGGGAACCCCAATATCGCGTTCCATCATCTCGACGATCCTGAGTAATCGCCAGGTAGCAGAATTAATAGAACGACTATGATGATATTTTTCATAGGGATAGTCTGGGATGCTACGTATGGTGCGGTTCTCTCGACCGTGATGGCGTCGCGGGCACTGGTGGACTGTCGAGGAGTTGCAGTTGGCTTTTGCTTAGTTGCTAGGATCCGACTTTGATGCGTTTAGCTAGTATAAGAAGTTAATACGCCTACCTAGTAATCAACGGGAATTCGGATTTGGGTCGCTTTTCAAGTCAAAGGTTTGACGATCGTGACATGCCCCATTTTTCGGCCTTCCCGGACCTCCCGTTTGCCGTATAGATGCAAATGGGCGTTCGGCATTTCTAGATAATCTGGCGTCTGTTCGATGTCATCGCCGATCAAATTGATCATTTCCGCATCTGCCCAGCGTTTCGGTGTGGTGAGGGGCAGGCCGCAGATGGCGCGGATAAGCTGTTGGAACTGATCTGTATTGCAGGCATCGATTGTCCAGTGACCGGAATTATGCGGGCGCGGTGCCAGCTCATTGACCAGGATTTCGCCGGACCGGGTCAAAAACATCTCGATTGCTAACACACCCTGGATATTGAGCTCATCGGCAATTTTGGATGCGATCGTGCTTGCGGCCTCGCGACTCGCGTCGGAGATGGTGGCGGGCGCATGGGTGATGGCGAGGATATGATTTTTGTGAATATTTTCAACTGTATCAAATGCTTCGATCTGGCCCTTGGCGTTACGCGCAACGACCACTGACATCTCTAGTTCGAACTCAACGATTTCTTCAAAAACGGCGCTGCCTGCGCTATCGGTCGCGCCGAACAGTTGCGCCCATATATTTTTTGCGTCCTCGAAATGCTCTTTGCTGTCCAGGCGAAACTGTCCCTTGCCATCATATCCGGCGAAGGCGGTTTTCAATATACCGGCGCGCCAGCCGTTTTCGTAGGCTTCCTGGATTTGATCGGGTGATGTAATCGCCAGCCAATTTGTCGTCGCAATGCCGATCTGGTTGAGAAAAGATTTTTCCGCCACCCGGTCCTGGCAAATTTCGAAAACGCGAACGCCGGGATGGAGCGGTGTAAATTCTGCAACACATTTTAGCGTATCGGAAGGGACATGCTCTATTTCACAGGTGATGACGTCGACCGATTTCGCGAAGGCTTCTAATGCCGCGACATCATCAAATGATGCGCAGGTATGCCACTTGCTGACTTCCGCCGCCGGTGATTCCGGGTCAGGGCAGAAAATATTACAGCTGTAACCCATCCGCGATGCCGCGATGGCCGCCATACGGCCCAGCTGACCACCACCCATGATACCGATGACACTGCCGCGCGGCAGTTCTGAAATCTCTGAGGTTTCTAGCATGGGAATTCAGGCACCGCCTCTGATTGCCGTTGCCGCCAGTCTGCCAGCCGTTCTGCCAGCTCGGTATTCGAGATCGAAAGAATTTGCGCTGCCAGCAATCCCGCGTTGATGGCGCCCGGTTTACCAATCGCCAAGGTGCCGACCGGAATGCCACCCGGCATTTGAACGATGGAGAGCAAACTGTCCTGACCCTTTAATGACTTGCTTTCGATTGGCACGCCGAGCACGGGAAGGGTTGTCATTGCGGCAGCCATCCCTGGCAAATGCGCGGCACCACCGGCGCCGGCGATGATAACGGCCAGCCCCCGGTCGCGTGCAGAGCGCGCATAGTCATATAGCCGGTCCGGCGTCCGGTGCGCTGAAACCACGCGGCATTCATGAGGCACATCAAGTTCAGTCAGGATCTTCGCAGTATGTTCCATCGTCGGCCAATCGGACGTACTGCCCATTATTATGCCGACGCGGGCGGACCCGCTTGATGACTCGTCAATTTCAGAATTTTCGGACACTTGAGACCTCTTCCGTGGATAGGTGCCCTGTTTTATACGGCTCATTTATAAATGTGGAAATTGATAATTATAAAATTATCAATATATTTGGTGGCTATAGGCCGCTATTTATTTGATGCCTCCCGATAGCTTTGCTTCAAAAAGAATGAGAATATCGATGCAAGGATAATTCTTTAGGGAGCAAGTAAATGAGAAATACGCTGGATGGTGGCGAGGCGATTGTTGAGGCCTGCCGCAAGCTTGAATGCAAATATATTCTGTCATCGCCGGGCACTGAATGGGCGCCGGTCTGGGAAGCGATGGCCAATCAGCAACAGGCGGGCACGGACGGTCCGGTGCTGATGGATGTTTGGCATGAGACTCTCGCTGTCGATATTGCCATGGGCTACACGATGGTCACGGGTGAGATGCAGATGGTTCTGCTGCATGCCGGGGCCGGGTTGTTGCAGGGTAATATGGGCATTCATGGCGCATTCTGTGCCGGTGTGCCGATGGTGGTGATTTCCGGCGAGTCGATGACCTATGGCGAACAGCCTGGTTTTGATCCCGGCGCGCAGTGGATCAACAATCTCAGCATCGTTGGTGGTACGACACGGCTGGCCGAACCGATTGTGAAATATTCCAACGTCGCGGGCAGCCCCTATACTGTTTATGAGACCATTATCCGGGCAGGCGAAATTGCCCAGCGCGCGCCGACCGGTCCGACTTATTTGTCCGTCTCCACCGAAACGCTGATGGATGAATGGAATTTGCCGGACAATGCGCGCACGGTACCGGCGGCACCCCGGATGCTGACCGCACCGGAAGATATTGAAAAGCTGACCGATCAGCTGGCCTCGGCCAAGATGCCGATCGTGTTGACGGAAGCCGCCGGGCAGGATGTTGAATCCTATCAGGCGCTGCTCGATCTTTGTGAGGAGCTGGCTCTCCCGGTTGTTGAAAATCCGGGCGCGTTGTTCTCGAATTTCCCCAAGGACCATCCGCTGCATCAGGGCCACAATTTTAAACAATTCTGGGATGATGTAGATCTGGTGTTGGTGATCCGGATGCGCGCACCTTGGTATCCGCCGAGTGAGCGGCCGCCGAATGCAACCATTGCCATTATCGATGAAGACCCGCATCGCGTCTCGATGGTCTATCAAAGCCATCAGGCGGATATGTATCTTGAAGGTAATGTCGCGCAGACGCTGCGTGATGTGGCAACGGCCATGCGGGAGCGCAGCATTGATGCTGACGCGGTCGCAGCCCGTCTCGCTGCTTGCACCGAACGGCATGATGTGCTCATGGCGAAACGGGCGGCGGAACATGCCGAAGCCCGCAAGAGCACGCCGATTGATCCGGTGTGGCTATGCGCCTGTATCGGTGAGGTGATGCCCAAGGGCACGACCTATGTTGATGAGGTCACGACCCATACCGGGCTCGTGCGCCAGCATCTGATGTGGAATGAACCACAGGCGATCTTCAGCCGTCAGGGCGGTCTCGGTCAGGGGCTAGGCCTCTCGCTGGGCGTCAAGCTTGCAAAGCCAGACTCACCGGTTGTGACCATCATTGGCGATGGCGCGTTTCTCTATAACCCGGTGCTGCAAGCACTTGGCGCATCACGCGATTTCGAACTGCCGATCATGGCGGTGATCTTTAATAACACGAAGTATTCCGCCATGCAGGGCATGCATCTCAAGATGTATCCCGACGGGATTGCGGTCGATACTGACGTGTTCCATGGCACGCATATCAACGCGCCGGACTTCACTAAAGTTGCTGAATCGTTTGGCGCGTATGGTGAACGGGTCGAAGACCCCGAGCAGGTGCAGCAGGCCTTGAGAAACGGTCTCAAGGCGATGGAAGAAGGCCGCAGCGCGATTATCGACGTCGCGATTAAAGACTATCAACGTTGAGATTAAACAAGGTTATTTGCCACTTTATCAGAAACCCTGCATCGGAAACGGTGCGGGGTTTTTGTTATCTAAAATCCGCCGTTAGAATCCAAAAGCTTTATAGATTAGCCGCAGTGCCAGCAGCGTGCAGATGGTTTTGAAAATGACCCGGAAATTCCGCTCTTTGATATGATTAAGGGCTTTGCTACCGATATAGCTCGCGCCGACAGCGGCGGCGATCATGCACAGCATCAGCGGCAGATAGTCCGCCAGTGCGAATCCGATAAACCCGAACGCGCCAAGTTTCATAATATGTACCAGCGCCATCAGCGTTGAGAAGGTGGCAACATGATTGCGGCGGTCGGGGGCTTCGTTGGCAACAAACGGCGCGACCAGAGAGCCCGTGGCACTGACAAAGACACCGAGGAAGGTGGCGCAAAAACCGACAACGGCGAACCGGTTGCGTTGCCCGCCAATTTTTCCCAGCGATGGCATCCACAAGAAGATCAGAACTGAAGCTCCGAGAAGACCTTGGAGCACAGCGACGGGGACCTGAATAAAAACGTTGGCGCCGCCGATGGCCCCGATGATGCCGCCAATGACAAATGGCAGCACCACGGGCCGCATGATATATTTCCACATAAAGACCGTGCGGCTCATATTGCCGCCCATCTGAACAACGGTATGGAGCGGGATTGAGATTACGGGCGGAAAAATTGTGGCGAGAGCGACCATCATGAGGAGCCCGCCCGCGGCACCGGTGGCGATGCCAACAAAGGAGGTGAAGGCGGCAAAAAAGGTGAGGCCCCAAAACATCCAAATATCGACGTCGGGTACGCCCCAAAAATCTGCTTCCATTATTCTCTACTCTTTATCTTGGCCAATCCGTTGCAGCCCTATCGCAGAAAATAGGGCATTGGCAATTGGCGAGGAAATTCTTTGTCCCGGAGGGGGCGCAATTAATATTACCACTGCCGATTGACTGTGACTACGGAGGGACGCACGACCCTTGCCGGAGCAAGGGTGAGCCTGTAAACCATGAAATCGCGCGGCGTGATGTTTCTGCGCATCGCAACTCGCCCGGTTTGATATCTCTATGACCCAGATTGATCGACCCCAAAATATTCGTCTCGGTATTGTCTTGATGATGATCGGGCTTGCGTTGTTTACCGGTGGTGAAGCCGTCGTCAAAACGCTGGCACCAAAATATGACGTCACTCAGATCGTTTGGTCGCGCTATGTGTTTCATGCGCTGGTGACGTTCCTGCTGTTCTATCGCAGTGGGATCTTCCAGCTGGCAAAGACAACACGCCCCTGGCTCCATATTTCGCGCTCGGCTCTGATGTTGATCGCCACCAGCCTGTTCTTTTTCGCGCTGCGCTATTTACCTCTCGCCGACGCCGTCGCAATTCACTTCATTGCCCCGATCCTGATTACGGCGTTTTCAATTCCGATCCTAAAGGAACAGGTCGGCTGGCGGCGTTGGGCGGCTATATTCGTCGGGTTTATCGGCGCCATGATCATTATTCGGCCCGGTAGCGGCGGGACGCACTGGGCTGCCATACTGCCACTTGGCTCAGCGGTTTGTTATGCGATTTATCAAATTCTGACGCGGATCGCCTCGAAAACGGATAGTACGCAAACCAGTCTGTTCTGGACATCAGTCTTTGGCGTTGGCGTGACGTCTTTGTTTGTACCGTTCTTTTGGGTCACCCCAACACTTACCGAATGGGGGCTGATGATGGCGCTCGGTAGCATGTATGGTATTGGCCATTATTTGCTGATCCGCGGATTGGAAATGGCCCCCGCCTCACGCCTGTCGCCATTTCTTTATACCCAGATCATCTGGGCAACGTTGTTTGGAGTCATCTTCTTCGGCCAGTTCCCCGATATGATTACAGTCGGCGGCGCTGCCGTGGTTATCGCTAGCGGACTTTATATTTGGTGGCGCGAGACCAAATCAGCCTCCGAGCCCGCGAAAGACTAACTTACAGCTTGGACCGGAAGCCACCACCCCGACCGTACTCGTTGGGCCAAGGGTAGTCATAACCAATTTCGCGGGCGATGTGACGGGTCAAATAGGGGTCATACATATGGCCACGCCCGACAACACAGAAATCTGCGCGACCATTGCTGATAATGTCATTCATCTGCTCGCCAGTTTCTATATTGCCGACCGCCATGGTTGCCATATCTGCATCGGCGCGGATGCGCTCGGCGAATGGCACCTGGAACATTGTTGTATCGGGTGGACGTTTATTGGTGACCATACCGCTGGAAACATCCATGGCATCGGCCCCGGCGGCCTTGAACATCTTGGCGATTTCAACGGCATCTTCGATTTCATGGCCGCCTTCTTCCCAGTCGACGGCGGATATCCGGACGACGATAGGCCTATCCTCGGGCCAGGCTTTACGCACTTCTGCAAATATCTTGAGTGGTAACCGCATACGGTTTTCCAGCGGCCCCCCGAGCTCATCATTACGGTGATTGCTGAGCGGTGAAATGAAGCTCGACATCAAATAGCCATGCGCACAATGGAAGTTCAGCACGTCAAACCCTGCTTCTTCAGCGCGTTCAGTGGCGCGTTTGTATAGCCCGGGCAATGCCACTATTTCTTCATCGGTGATCACCCGCGGCGTGCGGGCGCGCTCTGACACTGGAATGGCGGTTGGGGCAACGATGTCAAAACCATATTCCATTTGGGCGTCGGTGCCGCGCTGCCAACTCAATCCGGTATCAGCTTTGCGCCCGGCATGACCGAGCTGTATCCCGATTTTGCTATCGGTGTTTTCATGAACAAAATCAACAACTCGTTTCCAGGGCTCAGTGTGCTTGTCATCCCAGATACCGGCGTCGCGGATCGATATGCGGCCATCCGGATGAACAGCTGACATCTCAGCGATCACCAGCCCGGCACCACCCATCGCGCGGCTACCGAGATGGACGACATGCCAGTCACCGACAACGCCGTCTTCGGCGGAGTACATACAAAGCGGCGACATCACCACGCGATTGATCATCTCCACGCCCCGTAATTTATAGGGCGTAAACATTGGTGGAATTTCGGTCTTAGCTGCGGGGTTGGTCGCCATGGGGTTATCTCATGATTTCGGGATTGGGATTGAAGGCGCCTGCCGCTGGATACTGGTTTGGCCATTTCAAATCGTATCCCAGCTCGCGGGCCGCGTGTCTTACGAAGTACGGATCGAACAAATGCCCTTTACCGACGCAGCATAGATCGGCGCGTCCTTCGGCGATGACGCCGTTGATCTGTTCGGCGACAGCTAAATTGCCGACGGTCATAGTGGACATGTCGGCCTCGCGGCGGATTTGTTCGCTAAACGGAGTTTGGAACAGGCCAGGGGTGACGGGACGGCGCTCGCTGGTGACGTTGCCGCTTGAGACATCGATAATGTCGAGCCCAGCAGCTTTGAACATTTTGGCGATTTCAACGCCGTCTTCGGCGGAGTACATACAAAGCGGCGACATCACCACGCGATTGATCATCTCCACGCCCCGTAATTTATAGG
>CAJJCG010000042.1 GCA_905182615.1 Alphaproteobacteria bacterium UBA2964
GAGATAACATCACGATGGAAGTGACGTTGATCCAGCCGATTGCGATGGATGATGGACTTCGGTTTGCTATCCGTGAAGGCGGCCGCACCGTTGGTGCTGGCGTCGTCGCTTCTATTAAGGCTTAAGGGTACAGGCAGAGTTTTTAGCCTGTATATGGAAAAACAAGACAGTGAAGTCCATGTTGTTTACAAGAGATGATCAACGTGGAGCGATAGTGTTGTATAGATTGCAGCGACGTCGAATGCTTACGGGCATGACGGGGTTGTAAGGAGGAGTGTAGCTCAATTGGCAGAGCACCGGTCTCCAAAACCGGGGGTTGTGGGTTCGAGTCCCTCCACTCCTGCCAGCGATCTATTCGACCCTTTTGTATACGACGCAAATCGATTTAACTGTCCAAACGGTAAGTAGAATGGCGAAAACCAACCCAATGGAGTTCGTTCAGCAGGTCCGGCGCGAGGTGGCGAAAGTCACGTGGCCAACCCGCAAGGAAACGACTGTCTCGACGGTGATGGTATTTATCTTTGTCCTCATAACCGCGACGTTTTTCTTTTTTGTTGATCAGGCATTGGCGGTTCTCGTCAAGCTGGTACTCGGTTTTGGAGGATAATCAGTGACTGCGCGCTGGTACGTCGTACATGTCTATTCGGGCTTCGAGAACAAGGTTGCCCAGTCCATTCGTGAGCAAGCCGTCCAAAAGGGTATGGATGATTTGATCGAGGCGGTGGAAGTCCCTTCCGAAGAGGTTGTGCACACGCGTCGTGGAACCAAAGTCAGTTCGGAACGGAAGTTTTTCCCGGGCTATGTTCTGGCTAAAATGGAAATTACGGACGACTCTTGGCATTTAGTTAAAAATACGCCGAAAGTAACCGGTTTTCTGGGCGGTGGCGGCAAGCCGAGCCCAATAAGCCAGAAAGAAGCTGACCGGATTATGCATCAGGTCGCAGAAGGTATCGAGCGTCCGAAACCATTGATTACGTTTGATGTTGGCGAGCAAGTGCGAGTTGCTGACGGGCCATTTAGCTCCTTCAACGGTATCGTTGAAGAGGTCGATGAGGAAAAGGCCCGGTTGAAGGTCGCGGTTTCGATTTTTGGCCGCGCAACACCGGTAGAATTGGAATACTCGCAGGTCGAAAAGCTCTAAATCTGTGATTGAAGGCCGAAATTTCGGCATAACCGTGCGGGAGGCTGGCCATAGTCGCACCGCGCCCTTGGACAAAGGACTGAGGAAAAGATGGCAAAGAAGATAGCTAGTTACATTAAACTGCAGGTTCCTGCAGGTCAGGCAAATCCATCGCCGCCGATTGGGCCGGCGTTAGGTCAGGCTGGGCTGAATATTATGGAATTCTGCAAGGCTTTTAATGCTCATACCCAAGGCGGTGAGCAGGGTGTGCCGATCCCAACGGTTATCACCGTTTATGCGGATCGCTCCTTCTCGTTCGAAACCAAAAGCCCGCCGGCTTCTTATTTCATCAAGAAGGCAGCCAAGCTGGGTAAGGGGTCCAAAGAACCCGGGCGCGATGTCGTTGGGGCGGTCACGATGGACCAGCTGCGCGAAATCGCAGAGCAGAAGAAGAATGATCTTAATTCGAATGATGTCGACGCCGCGACGAAAATCCTTGCCGGAACCGCGCGGTCGATGGGCATTCAGGTAACGGGGGTCTAGAAATGGCTAGATCAGGAAAACGTATGGCTTCTGCGGCAGAAGCCATTAACAAAGACAAGCTTTATGAAATCGCCGAAGCGGTCAAAGTTGTCAAAGGCAACGCCAAAGCGAAGTTTGATGAGACAATCGAGCTGTCGATGAACTTGGGCGTTGACCCGCGGCATGCGGATCAGAACGTTCGCGGCGTGATTGATTTGCCAAACGGGACTGGCAAAACGATCCGTGTTGGTGTTTTTGCTAAAGGCGATAAAGCAGACGAAGCCAAGGCTGCTGGCGCTGATGTCGTTGGTGCTGAAGATTTGGCTGAACAGGTGCAAAAGGGCGAGATTAATTTTGATCGCTGCATTGCGACCCCTGATATGATGCCCGTTGTCGGTCGCTTAGGTAAAATCCTCGGTCCTCGCGGTATGATGCCAAACCCTAAACTTGGTTCTGTCACTCAGGATGTTGCGCAGGCAATCCAAAGCGCGAAGGGTGGACAGGTCGAGTATCGGGTCGAAAAGGCGGGGATTGTTCACGCTGGCGTTGGTAAGGCTAGCTTCAGCGAAGAAGCCCTGCTCGAAAATATTCGTACACTGGTAGGTGCCGTCAATAAGGCTCGGCCAAGTGGCGCAAAAGGAACTTATATCAAGCGGATTTCGTTGAGCTCTACTATGGGCCCCGGTGTCACGCTCGATATACCGAGTGCTCTCGCTGAATAAGCGGGACGTATAAAGAATTCTACCGTTTTGGCTTTGCCGAGACAGTAGTTGCGTAAGGAGCCGGAGCGTATCACCGGCTCCGACCTGTCCGAGACTACAGGAATCTGGGAGACCGCCAATAAACGGTTGACCAGGGTAAAGCGGGAATTGACCCGCCTGTACAGACGGGGGTGCAAGCGTTTCTGTATCACCAAATTGGTGTTGCGGGATGTGACTTGAACTTCTGGGACAGGCGATCCGGACCCATCGGATTAGCTGGTGGGACCAAGTGTGAACGGGTTCGGCGTCTACATTCAGGCGCTGAGACAAACGCAAGGAGAAATTGCGTGGACCGAATGCAGAAAGAAGAGCTGGTTGCTTTGCTCAACGGCGTCTTTGGATCGGCTAATCTCGTTGTTGTCACCCGCCCTAGTGGACTGACAGTAGCGGAATCGACCGATCTTCGTCGTCGTATGCGCGAGTCGGGGGCCAGTTTCAAAGTCACTAAAAACCGACTGACGCGTCTCGCCCTAAAGGGCACTAAGTTCGAACATCTTACGGAGTTGTTCGCTGGACCAACCGCGATTGCCTTTTCAGATGATCCGGTTGCTGCAGCGAAGGTCGCCGTCGAGTTCGCTGATGATAACGAAAAGCTCGAAATCATTGGTGGTGGTTTGTACGAAAATGCCATGGATATGGCAGAGATCAAAACCCTCGCCAAGCTTCCGTCGCTTGATGCACTGCGTGGCAAGATCCTCGGTATGCTGAATGCACCCGCTACAAGAATTGCGGGCGTGGTTCAGGCTCCCGCTGGTCAGCTTGCCCGTGTTGTTCATGCGCACGCGTCGCAGGACGAGGCGGCTTAAGCCGGTTAACCCGAAAATTTGTTGCAGAAACACAAAGATACTTAGGAGAATATAATGGCTACCGATCTTGAGAAAATTGTCGATGATTTGTCGGCGTTGACCGTTCTTGAAGCGGCCGAATTGAGCAAGATGCTCGAAGAAAAATGGGGCGTCTCAGCCGCAGCACCTGTTGCCGTTGCGGCAGCTGGTGGTGGTGAAGTCGCCGCTGCAGAAGAGCAAGACGCATTTGACGTTATGCTTACCAGCTTTGGTGAGAAGAAAATCAACGTCATTAAAGAAGTTCGTGCCATTACAGGTCTCGGCCTGAAAGAAGCCAAGGATCTTGTTGAAGGAGTCCCGAGCGCTGTTAAAGAAGGCGCCACAAAGGACGAAGCTGCTGAGATCAAGACGAAGCTTGAAGAAGCTGGTGCAACGGTCGAGCTTAAATAGCCTGTTGCTACAGTTACGTTACAAGTTACTTTCTGGCACTGCGGTATGGTTTCCATACCGCAGTATGCCGGGGTTTATATTTTTTTTCGGCGGAGCCTCACCGGCATGAAGTTGGTGTGGTTTCCGGCGTATGCGATCGCCCCTAGCGGTTAAGAGGTTTAAATGGCCAAGTCGTTCACTCAGCGCAAACGTATTCGCAAAAGTTTTGGCAGGCTTCATGAAGCCACTCCAATGCCAAACCTGATCGAGGTTCAAAAGTCGTCTTATGACAGCTTTCTCCAGATCAACGTACCGACTCCGGAACGCACGAGCTCAGGTCTGCAGGCAGTTTTTGAATCTGTATTTCCGATTAAGGATTTTTCGGAAAACGGTACGCTTGAGTTCGTTAAGTTCGAGCTTGAGACGCCGAAATATGACGTTGAGGAATGTCAGCAGCGTGGTGTGACTTTCGCGGCCCCTTTGAAGCTGACTCTGCGGCTTGTTGTCTTTGATATTGATGAAGAAACCGGTGCACGGTCGGTTCGCGATATCAAGGAACAGGATGTCTATATGGGCGACCTGCCCTTGATGACAGACAACGGTACCTTTGTGATCAACGGTACCGAGCGTGTCATTGTTTCGCAGATGCATCGGTCTCCTGGCGTGTTCTACGACCATGACAAGGGCAAGACCCATTCGTCAGGTAAATTCCTGTTTGCCGCTCGGATAATTCCCTATCGTGGCTCTTGGCTTGATTTCGAATTCGATGCAAAAGATCTGGTTTATGTTCGTATTGATCGTCGCCGGAAACTGCCAGTGACGACATTGATGATGGCCCTGGATTCTGTGGCCACTCAAGCGAAACGTGCTGAGCTCGCAGAAGAAGGGCAAGTTCTGTCGGCTGATGATGCAGTCGGTATGACTACCGAAGAGATCTTCGGAGAGTTTTATCAAACCAAAATTTACACCAAGACGAAAGACGCTTGGAAAACACCGTTTGACCCCGAGGGGTATCAGAGCGGTGTAAAAATCATTAACGACCTGATTAATGCCAAGGGCGGCAAGGTTGTGGCCGAAGCGGGTACGCGGGTAACGCCTCGCGTAGCCAATAAACTTAAGGCTGATGGGCTAAAAGACCAGCTCATTCCGAATGAAGAGCTGATCGGCCAATACATCGCGGAAGACATCATTAATGAAAGCACCGGTGAGGTGTTTGTTGAAGGCGGCGACGAGATTACTGAAGAGAATCTTGAAGTGTTGACCGAAGGTGGTGTCAAGGAACTGCCGATCCTCGCGATCGACCATTTAACTGTCGGCCCTTATATTCGGAACACGCTTGCCGCCGACAAAAACCAGACTCGTAATGAAGCTTTGATGGATATCTATCGGGTCATGCGGCCAGGTGAGCCGCCGACGCCGGAAACTGCGGAAGCTATGTTCAATAGCCTGTTCTTTGATAGAGAACGTTATGATCTTTCTGCGGTTGGTCGCGTCAAAATGAATGCACGTTTGGAGCTGGAGACCGAAGATTCACTTCGGGTTCTGCGCAAGGACGACATTCTCGCTGTTATTAAGCTCTTGGTTCGTCTGAAAGACGGGCATGGTGATATTGACGACATTGATCACCTCGGCAACCGACGTGTTCGGTCTGTTGGCGAGCTCATGGAAAACCAGTATCGCATTGGTCTGCTTCGTATGGAGCGTGCCATTCGCGAGCGGATGAGTTCTGTCGAGCTAGATACCGTCATGCCACAGGATTTGATCAATGCGAAGCCTGCAGCTGCAGCGGTCCGTGAATTCTTCGGTTCTTCACAGCTTTCCCAGTTTATGGATCAGACCAATCCGCTGAGTGAAATTACCCATAAGCGCCGTCTTTCGGCGCTTGGTCCGGGCGGTTTGACGCGCGAACGTGCAGGATTTGAAGTCCGCGACGTGCATACAACCCATTATGGACGGATTTGCCCAATTGAAACGCCGGAAGGTCCAAATATTGGACTGATCAATTCGCTGGCGACCTATGCGCGAGTCAATCAATATGGATTTA
Source organism: Alphaproteobacteria bacterium UBA2964 (assembly GCA_905182615.1). Classification (GTDB taxonomy): domain Bacteria; phylum Pseudomonadota; class Alphaproteobacteria; order MPNO01; family UBA2964; genus UBA2964. The sequence goes on from CAJJCG010000042.1 coordinate 5,662, forward strand.
TCGAAACGCCTTATCGTATGGTCGAAAAAGGCAAAGTGACGGAAGAAGTTGTCTATCTTTCGGCGATTGAAGAGGGACGTTATACCGTCGCGCAGGCGAACGCCGAACTTGACCGCAACAATAAGTTTGTCGAAGACCTCGTAAGTTGCCGGGTTAATGGCGATTTGGCTATGTCCGTTCCCGAAGAAGTTGATTTCATTGATGTTTCTCCGAAACAGCTTGTGTCAGTCGCTTCGGCACTTATTCCGTTCCTGGAAAATGATGATGCCAACCGGGCGCTTATGGGCTCCAACATGATGCGCCAGGCGGTGCCGCTTGTTCAGGCTGAAGCGCCTTTGGTTGGGACTGGTATGGAAGAAGCTGTTGCACGCGGTTCTGGGGCAACCGTTGTTGCGAAACGGACCGGTGTTGTTGATCAGGTTGATGCAACTCGTATCGTTGTTAGAGCGACCGGTGATGTCGAAACTTCAACTGGTGGCGTCGACATATACAATTTGCGCAAATTCCAGCGTTCGAACCAAAACACCTGCATTAACCAGCGTCCGCTGGTGAAGGTTGGCGATCAACTCGTCACCGGTGACATCATCGCGGATGGTCCTTCGACGGAGCTTGGCGAATTGGCTCTTGGTAAGAATGTCCTTGTCGCCTTTATGGCGTGGCATGGATACAACTTCGAAGATTCAATCCTGATTTCCGAACGGATTGCCCGTGATGACGTCTTCACTTCAATTCATATTGAAGAGTTTGAGGTCATGGCCCGTGATACGAAGCTGGGGCAGGAAGAAGTCACACGTGACATTCCCAATGTTGGTGAAGAAGCTCTCAAAAATCTGGATGAAGCAGGCATCGTTTATATCGGTGCTGAAGTTGAGCCAGGTGATGTTCTTGTCGGCAAAGTAACGCCGAAGGGTGAAAGCCCGATGACGCCGGAAGAAAAACTTCTTCGGGCTATCTTCGGCGAGAAAGCTTCTGATGTCCGAGATACTTCCTTGCGGTTGCCGCCGGGTGTTGCCGGAACAGTGGTTGAGGTTCGTGTTTTCTCAAGGCGGGGTGTTGATAAAGACGAACGTGCCTTGGCGATTGAGCGTGAGGAAATTGAGCGTCTTGCAAAGGATCGTGATGACGAACTCAAGATTCTTGAGCGTAGCTTCTCACAAAACCTGAAGGATTTGCTTCTCAATCAGGCGATTGTTAGCGGACCTAAGGGCGCGAAAGCGGATGGTCGGATTACGCAACCCGTACTTGATGAGTACAATCCTCGTCAGCTTGCTCAGTTCACCGTGAAGAACGACAAGGTGATGGGGACTCTGGAAGCTGTTCGTAAACAGTTTGATGACAGTGAAAACCGACTTCAGGCTCGTTTCGATGATAAGGTTGAAAAGGTCCAGGGCGGTGATGAATTGCCGCCAGGCGTGATGAAGATGGTCAAAGTCTTTGTTGCTGTAAAACGGAAACTGCAGCCGGGCGATAAGATGGCTGGCCGTCACGGCAACAAGGGGGTCATCTCCAAGATTGTTCCGATGGAAGATATGCCTTATCGAGAAGATGGAACGCCCGTCGATGTTGTTCTTAATCCGCTTGGCGTGCCATCACGGATGAACGTTGGACAGATTCTTGAAACTCATTTGGGCTGGGCCTCATCCGGTCTCGGGCGTCAGATCGGCAATATGCTCGATATGATTTCACAGGATGGGAAGCTCGATAAGCTCCATGGTCAGTTAAAAGAAGTCTATGGCAAAGAAGTCTATGACGAGGATATCGCCAAACTAAGCGATGATGAGGTCATGGAGCTGGGTGGTAACCTGCGAAAAGGGGTGCCCATGGCGACGCCGGTGTTCGATGGTGCGCGTGAAGCGGACATCAATGACATGTTGTCCAAAGCAAACCTGGAGACATCAGGACAGGTCACGCTGTTTGACGGTCGTACCGGTGAGCAGTTCGATCGTATGGTGACTGTGGGCTATATCTATATGCTCAAGCTGCATCATCTTGTGGACGACAAGATCCATGCGCGGTCAATCGGTCCATACAGTCTTGTTACGCAGCAGCCGCTGGGTGGTAAGGCACAGTTTGGTGGACAGCGGTTCGGTGAAATGGAGGTTTGGGCTCTGGAAGCTTATGGCGCTGCCTATACGCTTCAGGAAATGTTGACTGTTAAGTCGGATGACGTGTCCGGTCGAACGAAGGTCTATGAGGCCATTGTTCGCGGCGACGATACCTTTGAAGCGGGTATCCCTGAATCCTTTAACGTGTTGGTCAAGGAACTCAAATCTCTTGGTCTGAACGTTGAGCTCAATCGTAACGAGAACGCGTAACCAGTGATCGAGATTCGTTAGCGTTTGTTATTAAAATACAGGTCCTTTTATAGGGCCGGAAACCAGGAGCGTTTCAATGAATGAATTGATGAACATCTTCGGCCAGGTAAGCACCACCGAAACGTTCGATATGATTAGAATTTCAATCGCAAGTCCCGATCGTATCCGGTCATGGTCGTTCGGAGAAATCAAAAAGCCGGAGACCATCAATTATCGAACCTTTAAACCCGAGCGCGACGGTTTGTTTTGCGCCCGAATTTTTGGCCCAATAAAGGATTACGAATGCCTGTGCGGTAAATATAAACGCATGAAGTATCGCGGGATTATCTGCGAGAAATGTGGCGTTGAAGTTACACTGAGCAAAGTTCGTCGTGAGCGGATGGGGCACATCGAATTGGCCTCGCCAGTTGCACATATTTGGTTCCTCAAATCTCTGCCAAGCCGCATTGGCTTGCTGATGGATATGACGCTTAAGGATATTGAGCGGGTCCTGTATTTCGAAAACTATGTCGTTGTTGAGCCTGGCCTGACGCCGCTTGAAGAGCGCCAGCTGTTGTCCGAAGAACAGTTTCTCGACGCTCAAGACGAGTACGGCGAAGACGCCTTCACCGCGATGATCGGTGCCGAAGCTCTCAAGAAGATGCTCGGTGATATTGTTCTCGAAGAAGAGCTTGAGCAAGTTCGTATTGATTTCAAGGAGACCGGCTCGGAAGCAAAGCGCAAAAAACTTGTTAAACGTCTTAAGCTGATCGAGGCCTTTATTCATTCAGGCGCCCGCCCGGAATGGATGATCCTCGACGTTATTCCGATTATTCCACCTGAGTTGCGTCCCCTGGTACCGCTTGATGGCGGCCGGTTTGCAACATCAGATCTCAACGATTTGTATCGCCGCGTCATTAACAGGAACAACCGTCTGAAGCGTCTTATCGAATTGCGGGCCCCTGACATCATTGTCCGCAACGAAAAACGGATGCTGCAGGAGTCTGTTGACGCATTGTTTGATAATGGTCGCCGTGGTCGCGTGATCACTGGTGCCAATAAGCGTCCTCTTAAATCACTGTCCGACATGTTGAAGGGTAAGCAGGGTCGCTTCCGTCAGAATCTGCTCGGGAAGCGCGTCGATTATTCAGGCCGTTCGGTCATCGTTGTTGGCCCCGAATTGATGCTTCATCAGTGCGGCCTCCCGAAGAAAATGGCCCTCGAACTGTTCAAGCCTTTCATCTATTCGCGGCTTGAAACATACGGCATGGCCAGCACGATTAAGGCCGCAAAGCGCCTTGTTGAAAAGGAACGTCCTGAAGTATGGGATATTCTTGAAGAGGTTATTCGCGAGCATCCGGTGATGCTAAACCGCGCACCGACGCTCCATCGACTTGGTCTTCAGGCCTTTGAACCTGTCCTTGTCGAGGGCAAGGCCATTCACCTTCATCCTTTGGTTTGTACAGCTTTTAATGCTGACTTTGATGGCGATCAGATGGCGGTGCATGTGCCGCTGTCGCTTGAAGCTCAGCTTGAAGCGCGCGTGTTGATGATGTCGACCAACAACATTCTGAGCCCGGCAAACGGTAAACCGATTATCGTGCCGTCCCAGGATATCGTGTTGGGCCTTTATTATCTGACGCTTGATAGCTCTGATCAGCCCGGAGATGGCATGGCTTTTGCTGATATCGGCGAAATCGAACAGGCGCTGGATCACGGCATTATTACTCATCACAGTAAAATTCATGCGCGGATCGCAACCGTCGATGACGAGGGGAAGCCAAAGACCATTCGTCTTGAGACAACGGCGGGTCGCGTGAAGCTGATGCAGTTGCTGCCGAAGCACAAGGATGTGAGCCTTGATGTTGTGAACTGTCTTCTGACCAAGAAGCAAATTACAAACGCGATCGATACCGTTTATCGCCATTGCGGCCAAAAAGAGACTGTTCTTTTCGCTGACCGTTTGATGGCTCTTGGGTTCGAGAATGCCTGCAAGAGCGGCATTTCCTTTGGTAAGGATGATCTCATCATCCCAGCTTCTAAGGAAAGGTTGGTCGGTGCGGCGCAGGACGAAGTCAAGGAATACGAACAACAATATCTCGACGGACTCATCACCAAGGGTGAGAAATACAATAAAGTCATCGACGTTTGGTCTCAGTGCACCGATGAGGTTGCCGATGAGATGATGAATGAGATCGCTAATCCAAAACCCGGTGAGCAGGTAAATGCTGTCTTTATGATGGCAGATTCTGGTGCACGTGGTTCTGCTGCTCAGATGAAACAGCTTGCCGGTATGCGCGGTCTTATGGCCAAGCCGTCGGGTGAGATCATCGAGACGCCAATTATTTCCAACTTTAAGGAAGGCCTCTCGGTTCTCGAATACTTCAACTCTTCACATGGTGCTCGTAAAGGGCTGGCTGATACAGCGTTGAAGACTGCAAACTCCGGTTATCTGACCCGGCGTCTGGTCGATGTGGCGCAGGATTGCACCATCGTCCAGCATGATTGCAAGACCAAAAATGGTCTGACCGTTAAAGCAGCAATCGAAGGTGGTGAAGTTATTGATCCGCTGAGTGAACGCATCCTCGGTCGTGTGCCGTTGGTGGATATCGTCCACCCAGTTGGTGGCGAGGTCATCGTGAAGGCGGGCACGATCATCGAAGAAGAAAAGCTGGATGCTATTGATGATGCGGGTATCGAAGTCGTGCAGATCCGCTCGGCCCTAACTTGTGAAACTGTCGGTGGTATTTGTGCCCTGTGTTATGGTCGCGACCTGGCTCGTGGTACGCCGGTCAATAGTGGTGAAGCAGTAGGTATTATCGCTGCCCAATCCATCGGTGAACCCGGTACCCAGCTGACGATGCGGACTTTCCATATCGGTGGTGCTGCTCAGCGCGGCGTGGAACAATCGAATATCGAGGCAGATTTTCCCGCAACGATCGTTATTCGGAACCGTAGTGTCGTGCAGAACACCGACAAGGTGAACATCATCATGGCCCGGAACACCGAACTTGCGCTGGTCGATGAAAATGATCGCGAACGGGCAACCTTTCGTATCCCGTATGGTGCGCGGTTGCTCAAGGATGTGGGCGATAAGGTCAAGAAGGGGGATCGTCTCGCAGAATGGGATCCTTACACCCTTCCCATCATCAGTGAAAAAGAAGGCATCGCCAATTATGTCGACTTACTTGACGGTGTTTCCATGCGGGAAATCGTCGATGAAGCGACCGGCATCTCCTATAAGAAAGTTGTCGAATGGAAGGCTCAACCAAAGGGTTCTGAGCTGCGTCCTCGAATTACGCTGCGTGACGAGAAGGGCGACGTCATCGAGCTGGCGAATGGTGCAGAGGCGCGCTATTACATGTCAATTGATGCCATTCTTTCGGTAGAACCGGGTGCTAAGGTCAATGCAGGCGATGTTTTGGCCCGTATCCCACGTGAAACCGGTAAAACCCGTGATATTACGGGTGGTCTTCCCCGTGTTGCCGAGCTGTTTGAAGCCCGGAAGCCGAAGGATTTTTCGATCATTAGCGAAATCGATGGTCGGGTTGAATTTGGCAAGGATTATAAAGCAAAGCGCCGTATTGTCGTTCATCCTATAGAAGGTGATGGCGAACCCGTTGAGCATCTGATCCCTAAAGGCAAGCATATCAGCGTTCAAGAAGGTGATTTAGTCGAGAAGGGTGACTTCTTAATGGATGGTAACCCTGTGCTGCATGATATTTTGCGGGTTCTTGGCGTCGAGGCACTGGCGAATTACTTGATCGACGAGATTCAGGACGTTTATCGTCTTCAGGGCGTTAAAATCAACGACAAGCATATCGAAGTGATTTGTCGCCAGATGCTTCAAAAGGTTGAAGTTACAGAACCTGGTGATTCTACATTCCTCGTTGGAGAAGTCGTTGATCGTGACGAGTTTGATGGTGCAAATGCCAAGCTGAAATCTGCCAGGCAGAAGCAAGCTGATGCGACACCTGTTCTTCATGGTATTACAAAGGCTTCACTGCAGACACGGTCGTTTATTTCAGCGGCTTCGTTCCAAGAAACCACCCGCGTTCTCACAGAAGCAGCTGTTTCCGGTAAGGAAGACGATTTGATCGGCTTGAAAGAGAATGTGATTGTTGGACGTCTGATTCCTGCGGGAACCGGCTCCTATATGAATAAGGTTCGTCAGGTTGCTCAGGACCGTGATCAGGAGGCGATCGATGCGATCGCAGCCCGTCGCGCCGAGGATGCGGAAGTTCTGGCCCTGGAAGCGTCAGAAGACGATGGTGGGCAGCCCAGCGCAGGCTGAGGTTATGATTAATATTTCAGGGCTCAGCGGTCAAATTCTAACTCAATCGCTGAGCCTTGAAACTAATTAAGAAATCATACGAATTTGGTATTTTTTCTCTGTTGACGTGAGTATTACGCGCACCTATATTGCGCGCCTCATTGGAAGCTGGTGGTAGGAAAATTCCCTAGACGCGTTTTCTATGAATTGGCTAATATATAGCGTAACCGGAGCCAGGGCCCGCGGAGGTCAGTTTTTGCTTTCGCAGGGTTGTTGTTTCGTGCGAACGGAATTTTGGTCTCGAGATCTGACGAATGGGTCGGACGAACTTGGGGTCGAAGAACTATTGAGGGTGACACTGTGCCGACGGTAAACCAGTTGATCAGAAAGCCGCGCAAGCGGCCAATCGTCCGGAACAAGGTTCCGGCTATGCAGGGCTGCCCGCAAAAGCGTGGCGTCTGCACTCGAGTTTACACAACGACGCCAAAGAAGCCGAACTCGGCTTTGCGGAAGGTCGCACGTGTCCGCCTGACGAACGGAGCTGAGGTTATTAGCTACATCCCAGGTGAAGGACATAATCTTCAAGAGCATTCCGTGGTCATGATCCGCGGTGGGCGTGTCAAGGATCTGCCGGGCGTTCGGTACCATGTCATTCGGGGTATTCTTGATACCCAGGGTGTTTCGGACCGCCGTCAACGGCGTTCCAAATACGGCACAAAGCGTCCGAAATAATTTAAGAGCGGGAATTAAGCCATGTCACGCCGTCGAGCTGCTGAAAAAAGAAAAATTCTGCCGGATGCCAAATATGGCGATCTGGTGCTAGCTAAATTCATTAACTGTCTGATGCAGCAGGGTAAGCGATCGACTGCTGAGAAGATCGTTTATGCAGCGCTTGAAACGCTGGCCAGTCGTGCTGGTGGTGATGCAGTAAAATCGTTTCACGATGCTCTAGATAACGTAAAGCCGTCCGTCGAAGTGCGGTCTCGCCGCGTCGGTGGTGCGACCTATCAGGTCCCTGTTGAGGTCCGCAATGATCGCCGTCAGGCGTTGGCCATTCGCTGGGTAATCGAAACCGCCCGGGCCCGGTCCGAAAATACAATGACGGATCGCTTGTCGAATGAACTCCTCGACGCCGCGAACAATCGCGGTAACGCGGTTAAGAAACGTGAAGACACGCACCGTATGGCTGATGCCAACAAAGCGTTCTCGCATTATCGCTGGTAGTTAGAGTCCAGGAATAGATCAATGCCCCGTACAACACCAATCGACGACTATCGTAATATCGGCATCATGGCGCATATTGACGCCGGAAAGACGACCACGACTGAACGTGTCCTGTATTATACCGGACGTGCCTACAAGATTGGTGAAGTCCATGAAGGCACGGCCACTATGGATTGGATGGAGCAGGAGCAAGAGCGCGGCATTACAATCACGTCCGCTGCAACGACCTGCTTCTGGAACGACCATCGGATCAATATTATCGACACGCCCGGCCATGTTGACTTCACCATTGAAGTAGAACGGTCGCTGCGAGTGCTTGACGGTGCGGTCGCCGTATTTGACGCCGTGTCCGGTGTTGAGCCTCAGTCTGAGACTGTTTGGCGTCAGGCTGATAAATATGAAGTACCGCGGATCTGTTTTGTGAACAAAATGGATCGTATCGGCGCCGACATGTACAATACCGTTGATATGATCGTGGATCGTTTGGGTGCGGTGCCCTTGGTAACGCAGCTGCCTATCGGCTCCGAATCCGATTTCGTTGGTCTCGTTGATCTTATCAAAATGAAAGCCATCATCTGGAAAGATGAAAGCCTTGGCGCTGAATTTGAATATACGGATATTCCTGCTGATCTTGCTGATCGCGCCGCAGAGTATCGTGAAAAATTGGTCGAGACTGCGGTTGAGCATGACGACGTGGCTATGGAAGCCTATCTCGAAGAAGCTAAGGAGCCCAGTGAAGAGGTTCTTAAAGCTTGTATCCGCAAGGGTACGATCTCGGCAGCATTCGTTCCCGTTCTTTGTGGTTCTGCCTTCAAGAACAAGGGTGTTCAGCCTTTACTTGATGCGGTAATCGATTACTTGCCGAGCCCGTCCGAGGTTCCTCCTATTAAGGGTGTTGTTGTCGATAGTGACGAGGATATCGTTCGCAAAAGTTCGGATAGCGAGCCATTTGCGGCATTGGCCTTTAAAGTTATGAACGACCCCTTTGTTGGTTCGTTGACATTTGTCCGCGTTTATTCGGGTGTTTTGGAAAGCGGTACGTCGCTGATGAATACCGTTAAAGGTAAGCGCGAACGCGTTGGTCGTATTCTTTTGATGCATGCGAATTCACGAGAAGATGTGAAAGAGGCGCGTGCTGGCGATATTGTTGCGTTGGCCGGTCTCAAAGACACGACGACTGGCGATACTCTCTGCGATGCTGATAATGCTGTCATATTGGAGCGGATGGAATTCCCCGATCCAGTTATTGAAGTCGCGGTTGAGCCGAAAACCAAGAGTGATCAAGAAAAAATGGGTGTCGCTCTCAATCGTCTGGCTCAGGAAGATCCGTCATTCCGGGTTACCACTGATTTTGAGAGTGGTCAGACCATCATCAAAGGGATGGGTGAGCTTCATCTGGAAATTCTCGTTGATCGTATGAAACGGGAATTCAAGGTAGACGCTAATGTTGGCGCGCCGCAGGTGGCTTATCGGGAAACGATTACCAAATCCGCTGATGTTGATTACACCCATAAGAAACAAACGGGTGGTTCGGGTCAGTTCGCACGTGTGAAGATTACTTTTGAGCCTGGTGAGCCGGGCTCAGGGTTCCAGTTCGACGATACTGTCGTTGGTGGCAACGTCCCGAAAGAGTTCATCCCTGGCGTTCAGAAGGGGCTGGCGAGCGCTGTCGAAAACGGAATTATCGCCGGTTTTCCGATGATTGACGTTAAGGCGACGCTTACGGACGGTGCTTCGCATGATGTTGACTCCTCGGTGATGGCTTTTGAGATTGCGGCGCGCGCGGCTTTTCGTGAGGGTGTAGCGAAGGCTTCGCCCAAGTTGCTCGAGCCAATGATGCGTGTCGAAGTTGTCACCCCGGACGATTATCTTGGTGATATTATCGGGGATTTGAATAGTCGCCGCGGCAATGTTTCAGGTATGGATCAGCGTGCGAATGCACGGATCGTCAATGCTTTGGTGCCGCTGGCAAACATGTTTGGGTACGTAAACACACTCCGGTCCATGAGCCAGGGCCGGGCACAGTTTTCGATGTTTTTTGATCATTATTCACAGGTACCGCAGGCGGTAGCTGAAGAGGTTAAGGCCAAACTGGCCTAAGAAGTGGAGAGAAGATTATGGCGAAGGCGAAATTTGAGCGTACGAAGCCGCATTGCAACATCGGCACGATTGGTCATGTTGATCATGGTAAGACGACTTTGACGGCGGCGATCACGAAGGTACTGGCGGAGACCGGCGGTGCTGATTACACGGCGTACGATCAGATTGATAAGGCTCCAGAAGAGCGTGAGCGCGGTATCACGATTGCGACGGCGCATGTTGAGTATGAGACGGCGAACCGTCATTACGCACATGTGGACTGCCCGGGCCATGCTGATTATGTAAAGAACATGATCACGGGTG
>CAJJCG010000043.1 GCA_905182615.1 Alphaproteobacteria bacterium UBA2964
CTCGAAAACGGTCGCCCTGTTGAGTTCAGGAAGGTCACAGATGACGTTTCCTACGACACGGTCGGGGAATGGGTTGGCTTTATTCGTATGACCGCGGAATTCGCTAAAGCTGTCGCTGAACGGACAGAACATTATGCCGTTGGCGGTGACGTTCATGCGCCCTACGAGGATGCCGTTCGAGATCTTCTTCTCGGCCATGAAGGCGGCGGAGCTGTTGGCGTTGACATCACCGGTTTGCCTTGGGTCGAGATAGACTTTCCTGAGGATATTGCTCGAGCAGAAAACGAAATTTTACCGGCGATCGAGGTTTGAGGCTTTTATGCCTAAATAGGCGCCATATTCTTTGAAGCTGTTATTCGCTATGGTCCGGCCAATATCGGCATCCCTTAATGAATTGAGTTTTTAGATGATTGAAGCAGATAGTTTTTTAAAACCTGCCGTAGAGGCGGGGTTTGATTTCTACACTGGTGTCCCCTGTTCCTTCCTGACACCAATTATCAATCGAGTGATTAGCGATACCGGATTGGACTATGTCGGTGCTGCAAGTGAAGGGGAGGCAGTTGCGATTGCGGCGGGCGCCTGGCTGGCTGGCCGGGGTACCGTGGTGATGTGTCAAAACTCGGGGCTTGGGAACGCAATCAACCCGCTCACCTCTCTTAATCATCCTTTCCAGATACCGACGCTGCTGATTGTAACTTGGCGCGGTGGACCGGGAATTGAAGATGAACCACAGCACCAGCTTATGGGGCCGATTACGCCTTCTTTACTGGACGTAATTCGAGTGCCGCATTCAGCGTTTCCGTCATCTGACAACGAGATAGCCGGTGCGTTGGCTGATGCGGCAGCTGCAATGCAAAGTTCGAACTTGCCATATGCGATGATTATGGAGAAAGGCGCGGTCAGAGATGATGGGATCGAAACGGCGTCAGTCGAATTGCCGCCAACGGGTGTGCTCAGTGACCTTGGCACTGGCGGCGATGCGCCGGGGCGAGTCACGGCTATGGAACGTTTGCTTGAACTTGCGCCGGATCGTGCAGCGCTGATCGCGACAACTGGTTTTACAGGCCGTGAGTTATTTACAGTTTCTGATCGGAAGCAACACCTCTATCAGGTTGGCTCAATGGGTTGTGCCGCCGGTATGGGGTTGGGGGTCGCAGTCAATAGTGATCGACCTGTCATCGTCCTTGATGGCGATGGTGCGGCATTGATGAAGCTTGGCACTCTTGGAACCATAGGGGCCTACGCCCCTAAAAATTTGATCCACATTGTGTTTGATAATGGTGCATATGAATCTACTGGCGGACAGCCAACAGTTTCTCCGACCGTTGATTTTGCCAGTGCGGCGATTGCGTGTACTTTTCCATCCGCATTTTCGTGTGACGATGTCGATGGTTTTGGCAAGGCGGTATCGCAAGCGCTTGCGCAGGATGGGCCGCATCTCATTCACCTAAAAGTGGCCCGCGGAACTATAGAGGATCTTGGCAGACCCAAGATCACGCCGCCTGAAGTCGCACAACGCTTTAAGGCATTCTTAGCAGAAGACTAAGGCGTCAATCCCGGTTTTGAGACGCCCATTTTGCTGAGCGCTTGTCGTATCGCTTCGAGAGTTCGTTGCATATCTTCAGGATATACCTGGCCGATACAGCCAATCCTGAAACTTTTTTCCTGCGTAACCGCCCCGGGATAAAGAACGATTCCTTCGTCGTTCATCAGGCTATATAGCCTATCGAAATCGAACGCTGGATCCGCGGGCATGCGGACTGTAACGATGACAGGCGCCTGAAAATTCTCGTCGAGAAATAATTCAAATCCGATGTTTTTGAGGCCGTCGACGAGGTGTTGGCAATTTTCTGCATACCGCTTGCCCCGACCTGTAACCCCGCCTTCTGTTGCATGTTCTTCCAGCGCCTTTCCCAAGGCTGCGACGACATGCGTCGGGGGGGTAAACCGCCATTGACCAGTTCGATCCATGTATTCAATTTGATCCTGTAAATCGAGGCTCAGCGTTGAAGCGTTGCTCTTGCTATTTGTGAGCACGGCATTTTCGATCAAGGCGAAACCCATACCCGGAACACCTTCGAGACATTTATTTGCGGAGGCTATGATGGCCTCCGCGGAAATCATTGTTAGGTCGATAGGCAACGAACCAAACGAACTCATCGCGTCGACAATAAGTTTTCTGTTCTCCGCCGTAGTCACTTCCGCTATTTCCCTAAGGGGGTTCAATATTCCTGATGTGGTCTCACAATGCACTGCGACGACATGAGTGATGTTGCCATCATCTTGAAGCTTGGCGCGTATCACGCTGGTGTCAGGCGGGGTGTCTTCGGCAGTTTCATATACACTGTGTTTGATTCCAGCGATTTCGCAAATTTTCTGAATTCGTCGTCCGTAGGCCCCGTTAATAAGGAGGAGGGCATGATGATCCTTGCGGTGAAGCAATGTCGTTAGGGTCGCTTCGACAGCGAAGGTGCCGCTTCCTTGAACCAGCGCGCATCTGTGAGTATCTGAAGCGTTTGCGAGAGCAAGAAGGCGGCTTCTGATATCAGCGGTGATTGCGATAAACGCGCTATCTCGTGAACCCCAGTCCCGTAACATTGTTTCTTTTACCGAAGCCGAGGTCGTCAACGGCCCCGGCGTGAGAAGAATTTGACGCTGAGTTTCTTTTGATGTCATTACGTATTTTTTCTCTGGTGATAGATTTAGCGGGATCGTTACTTGATTCGTTTATAAGTCGGCTCAATGTAGAAAGTGTAGATGATCATTGTCGATCTGATTGGAGGAGATCATTAGTCATAATACTTGGGTTCACCGGACAGTAAGGGTTGCGGTCCGGCCGCTGACAAATACTCCGGTTACGCCTAACCATCCTACCACACTGCGGCTGACGACAGGCCTTGCC
>CAJJCG010000044.1 GCA_905182615.1 Alphaproteobacteria bacterium UBA2964
ACAATTGAGGGCAAGCAAGTTGTTGAATATCTCGGGGTTGTGTCCGGGGATGAGGTGATGGGCACGAACATCTTTCGGGATATGTTCCCCTGTATTCGCTCCGGCTCCTATGAAAAAGAATTGCGCAAGGCGAAAGAGGCAGCGCTCGAAGCCCTTGAAGACGAGGTTGCTGAATGCGGCGCTGATGCCGTTATTGGCGTTGATCTTGATTATGAAGTCATTGGCGGCGACAAGAGCACCATGTTGATGGTCAGCGCCAATGGCACAGCCGTGAGGTTGTCCTAATGCCAAAACTAAATCACATCGCCTGCATCGCGCAGGATCCGCAAACCGTTGCCAAGTTCTATGCAACAATTTTTCAAATGTCGCTGGAGCGTAAGGCCTCGTCGATTGGATTATCGGCGACGGCTCGCGAAGGCTATGTCGGGCTGAATTTCAATCCCATCCTTCCCGGACGCCCGGGACCTGCCGGGCTCGATCATTTTGGCATTGAGGTTGAAGACATTGATGAGTCCTTCGCCATGGCGACCAAAAAATACCCGACCGTCGAGTGGGTTAAGCGATCCGGTATGCGACCCTATGCACAAGTCGGTATTCATGATCCGGAAGGACAGGTTGTCGATATCAATCAGAAGGATCTCGATAAGAATGTCAGCGAGGTCAAAACCGATGGTCTCTATCTGGAAGAAGATCGGGATCAGGAACGTCACATCGAATATCTGGCGCTACGGACTTTGAATGTCGAGCATTGCGCAGAGTTTTATCACGATGTTTTCCAAATGACGCCGTTGAACCGCCAGGAAGATGACGACAGCTATAGTCTGACCGATGGTCGGGTGACGCTAAAGCTCATGCCATGGAAAATTACCGATTACGATGGCGTCGATGCCAACCGTCCGATGCTCGACCATATCGGGTTTCGGGTTGAGGATGCTGACAAGGTACATGATGAAATCGTTGACTATGTCGGTCAGTATCCCCCCTCGAATGCGCCGTGCTGGCTGCTTGATACGCGCAAGAAGGACCTCCGGCGGGCCGAGATGCTCAAGAAGGCGGCGCCAACCAGCAAATATCAATATAGCGATAGCAACGGTGTTTGCTTCGTCACAATCGACTGAAGGAGTTCAGTTTGTCTGCAAGAATTAGTCATGTCGCGTTGAACTCGAACACGCCGACACCGATCGCCACAATGTATGAAACGCTGTTTGGGCTGGAGCTCGATATGAGCCTGGGCTCTCCGGAACGCGGAGAGATTTTGTCTGATGGCAATGTTCTCCTGAACATCCGACCGCGCGTCGCCGGGCAGCGGGTTGGAGTGGATCATTTCGGCATCGAGGTTGAAGACATCGAGGCGACCTTCGCAAAGCTGAAGGCGGATTATCCGGCCATTGGCTGGGTGAAGCAGCCCGATGATGGAGCACTAGGCACCTACTTCGCCCATGACCTGGCGGGTAGCATCTTTTCCCTGTCGCAAGGGGAAGTGGCCGGTGGTGAGCGGCCAACGGATCGACCGGTATCGGCGAACTTTGCGCGCTGGTCAGATGGCAATCCGTCGCAGCGCTATCTGCAGCATTATGCGATCCGTACCCGCAAGCTCGAAGAATGCGCGGAGTTTTACGAAGATGTGTTTGGTTTTAGCCATATGAAACCGGCCGCCGGTGACACTAATCATTATCTCTCCGACGGACGAATGACGTTGATCCTAATCCAGTGGAGTATTCAGGATTATGGCGGTATTAGTGTTACTGGACGCGGGCCTGATCACATTGGTTTCAAGGTCGAAGACTGCGCCAAGGTTAAGGGCGAGATAGAAGGCTATTCAACACATTTCGCTCCGGGTAATGCGCCGATGTGGCTGCTGAATACCGTCAACCGGACGACTGATGAAAACCAGATACGAGCCAAGATGGTTGCCGACTCCAACCCGGTCAGTCAGTACCAGTTTACGGACCGGGACGGGGTGTTCGTCGTTGTTAGCGATAAGTCCTTCGAAGGCTGAGTTTTTATAATTCAGGCGTCGGGATTTTGATCCTGACGTCATACCAATAAGGGACTTTATATCCTTATTGGCAATGTGCCGTTCTATTGATAGTTTCCGGCCATCCAGTTTTTAAAACTGGTTCGTACAATAGGGAGATACTTTATGTTTAAACTTAAAATGCTAACCTCTGCAGTGATTGCTGCAACGGTAAGTCTCAGCGCTGTCGCCGTTTCCGCTGATGAGGTTTCCGACTTCTATAAAGGCAAGCGCCTTAAAATTATTATTGGTTCAGGTCCAGGTGGTGGGTATGACACCTATGCCCGTCTGGTTGAGCGTCATATGGGCCGTCACATTCCGGGTAACCCGTCGATCATCAGTCAGAATATGACCGGTGCTGGCGGGATCATTGCGACGAACTTCGTTGTTAACGTTGCGCCGAAAAACGGCACGATTATTGGTGGCCTACAGCGTTCAGCGGCTCTGGTTCCGTTGTTGGGTGCCAAGGGTCCTAAATACAAAGCTGAAGAGCTGAATTGGCTCGGCAGTTTAGCGAAAGAAGCCGGTGTCTGTGCTCTTTCCACGAATAGCGGTGCCAAAGGCTTCGATGATATTTTCAAGAAGCGATACACTATGGGCGGTACTGGACCCAACTCAACCGAGTTCTGGCCGGCTCTGTTCCGAAATTTGATGGCTGCTGATTTCAAACTAATTAGGGGCTATCCGTCGACACCACAAGTTCATCTCGCTATTGAACGCAATGAGCTGGACGGTGTTTGCCAAAGCTGGGCGTCCTTTTCTAAGCAGGCTAAAGCCATGCTTGATAAGAAGACAATTACCCCATTGGTGCAGGTATCACTCCATCCTGATACAGAGATGACGAAGCTTGGTGTGCCAATGCTTCAGGAATTCCTGACCAAAGATAATCTCGCCAAAGGTCAAAACCTGGAAGACGTGAAACTGTTTTTCCGTCTGACGGTTATTCCGCCTCTTATGGGCCGTCCGTTTGCAATGGCTCCTGGTGTGCCGAAAGCCCGTGTTGCTGCGATGAAGAAAGCTTTCATTGACATGACCAAGGACCCCGTTTTCCTGAAAGATGCCAAGCGGCTGAAGCGGGATATTGAGGTTGTTGATGGTAACGAAATCCAGAAGATCATTGCTGACATCGCAAGGACACCGAAGGACAAGCTAGCTGCTTTGAATGCTCACTTTAAGTTCAAGGGACCAGTTGAGAAGGTTGTCCTCAAGGTCGTCGTTGATTCAGGCAGCGTAACCAAGATCAAACGTGGTGGCCGTCGGATCACGATCGGCAAAGGCAAAGCTAAACGCACAGCTAAGGTTTCTGGTAAGAAGACCAAGATCACAATTGCCGGTGCTAAGGCCAAGCGTAAGGCTATCAAAGTCGGTATGAATTGCGATTTCCATTACTATGGAAACAAGACGACAGCTAAAAAGATCGTCTGCAAGTAATTCAGAATACTTGTTAGAGACAAACGGCGCTTCGGGGGTAACCTCGGGGCGCCGTTTTCTTTTGGCGTATCACAGAGAGCAAAAAATGAACGAAACAAGACGCACGGCTTTTATTACCGGTTCCGGCAGAAATATTGGTAAGGCCATAGCATTATCGCTGGCCGCTGATGGGTTCAACGTCATCATCAATGGCTCAACCCGTAGAGAGCTTTGCGATCCGGTTGCCGAGGAAGCGCGGGCGCTGGGTATTGAGGCGACTGTCCTTATGGGCGATATATCTGATCCGGCGGCGATCTCTCAAATGACCGGTGCTGCACTTGAACAGTTCGGGGCAGTCGACGTCCTGGTCAACAATGCTGCGATGCGTCCCCGGCAATCCTTTCTTGAAATGAGCGAGGCAGATTGGGACCTCGTTTTCGACACAAACCTCAAATCAGTTTTTCGTCTGAGCCAGGCATTCCTGCCGGGCATGATCGACAAAGGCTGGGGCCGGGTTATCGGCTTTACCGGCATGAATGCGATCAAAGGGCATGCGGGCCGCGTGCATGGCTCCGCCGTGAAGCATGGTGTTTGGGGGATGGTCAAAGCGATGGCGTCGGAATTTGGTCCAAATGGCATCACGGTCAACGCGGTCTCGCCGGGCCCCATCCTGGGTGATCGTGATAGTCAGGAAAAAGCCGCTGAGATTTCTGGAGACGTCAAATACATCCCGCTTGGCCGCCTTGGCGCGCCTGAAGAAGTTGCCGCGGTGGTGTCCATGTTGGCGTCAGACCGTGGTGGATTCGTGAACGGACAGATGATCCAGGTGAATGGCGGCGCTGCGATGTAACCGGCTGCTATTCGGCCTTGGTGGCGGATGCTGGAAAAACCAGAGATTTGATAACCACCGGTACGGCGCCGGATGACGGGATGATTTCTCCGATATCGATATAGTCGAATTCGCTGAGCGTGATGCCGTCGATCGAAATCACCGGCGCTTCAATCTTCATCTCCTCGCGGAGATGGATGCCGACCAGCCCGCCAATATCCCCATCACTCACCAACACCAATGGCTGGTCATTCTTAATCTGTGCAGCGAGGGCGATCTGTACACCCCTGCCGAACTGATCGAGTCGCATAAAGCTCGCCGAGCCTTTCCATCGAAAACCAAGAGCGACTGAAGTGTCCTTGTCGGCGAGGCCCAGCCGTGTCAGCGCGGTATCGATGGCGTCCTTGATCTGGTCGCTGTCGACATCGACACCCGAGAAATCGAATTCGGGGACGATGACCGGCACATTGCGGAGCGGGACGCTGTCTTTGGGCTCGATATAGATCGTCGTACCGGAGAGCTGCACGGTGTATTGCGACGCGCCGACAACGGTGGCGCGGATGGTGGCAACGGGCTGTTCAATGGAGGCGCCGGTCGCTTCGAATTTCGCCCGGGCATGTTTTGCGAGCTGGGGCCCAAGGTCACCAAAATTGGTCGAGACGTTGCCGTAAACGAATTCGGAGACACCGCCAGAGAACGTGAGGGCATCAACGCCATCGATCTGTGGCAACGCGGGGAGCAGCAGCATGGCGTCGGTCTCTGTCGATAGCGCGGCGAGCCCCGTGGCTTCGACGATACGCATTGCCATGCGGTCGGCGATTTCGTCGAGGTCTTCGGCGCTGGGCTGGGAACCAATTTCCAACGTGACACCAACGTCATCGGCATGCGCTTTGCCGGTCGGCTCCAGTCGGGTGACCTTGCCGTCGTCGTCGAGAACAATAAGACGGGCACCACAATCGACGGCGGTTACCCGTTCTACTTTGCCTCCACGGCAATGCGCGATTTTGGTAGTCCCGCCGCCGATATCGACGTTGAGCGTTAGCCCGTCGCTTTTGGAAGACCGTATGACAGCCCCGGAACCATGGGCCGCCATGGTTGCCTCAAGCCCATCGCCAGCGCTGACAGCGACGAACTTTCCGGCCTCCGCTGAAAACAGATCACCAATCGCACGGGCGTTGCGCCGCCGCACGGCAACGCCGGTCAGGATCAGGGCACCGGTATCGACATCGGAGCGCGCGATGCCAGCGCTTTTGAAACTTTTCTCGATAAATTCGCCAAGAGCCTCAGCGTCGATATCGGCACCATTGGTGTAGGGTGTGAGCTGAATGGGCGGTTCGTGGATGGTCTCACGCTGGGCGACGATGTAGCGCGCGCCGATGCGTTCCATCAGGACGCGGGAGAACACCAAATGGGACGTCGAAGAACCAATGTCGACGCCCACAGTGGTTAATTCAATTTCCTCTTCTTCGGCAATGTGCCGGTCGACGCTGGAAAAGCGCGCGCCACTAGTGTCGTCGGCCATTTTTAATTGGCCTTACTTTCATAAAGCTCTTTTTCCATTTTCGATTCCGCGTCAACTTCTTCGAGGTAGCCTTGGAATTCCTTGCGGAGATAGGGGTCTTCCATATCGTAACCAATGGCGGTGCCGCCATCGCGAACATCAATGGCACCATAATCGAGAGCTTTTTCGCCGGGGCGTTTAACTGTGCGACCGGGATGATGGGGCCCAAACCACGCTGTGAGGCGCAGCGGTCCAGCACTGACACCGAAATGTTGATGATACCAGTCGCCGCTCATCGGGGCGGCGGAGACCATGCCGACAGGCTCGTAATCCTGGCGCATCACAAACTCTTCCTTGCCGTCTTTCCACGGCGTCTGGCCATGCTCCGCCGGCCAGGTATAGGTATAGCCCTTGCCCTTGATGCAGATCAGAACAGCGGCTGAACCATGGGCATGGCCCTTGGAATAGCGGCCTGTTTCATGTTGGCCGATCCACAAATAGAAGTTGTTGTCCGTCATATGCGGTTCGATCCGGCGATAGCCCGGCGAGCGCCGGTTATCCAACGGCAATTCGCAATCGACGATATCGGGTACAATGTTGGTTTGTGTCATTGCCAGACCACGGATCGGATCGGCGAGAATTTCATCGCTGGGTTTGTAATAGTCTTCGCGGTCGGGATCAAAACGATCGCGGAACTGATACGGGCAGTTAAAGATGAAGTCTGCGTTCTCATAGATATTCATCACGTTGGGAGCCGTATTGCCACCAAGCAGCAGGGCAGGGGTCGATGATGCGTTGACCACCCGGTACATTGCATTCAGCGGTACTGACCAGAGTGAGCCTTTCTGCCATTCAAAGACATGCACCTTGTCTTCCTGGCCTTCTTCCCAGACTTCCGTTGAGCCACGTCCGTCGACCACAAAATACTGTTGTTCGTAGATATGTTTGACGGGCTTAAGCGCACCAGCACCGGGGACTTCTATAATGTGGCAACCCCACATACCTTCCGTGCCATAGAGTTGTATGAAGCTCGCTTTGCCGCCCATCATGTCCCAGTTGGTCATTGGCAGCTCTTGAACCTTGCTGACACCGATGTCGCGAAAGATCGGGATATCCTGCGCATCCATCCAGAGATCGTAGGGTGATTTTGGCGCTTTAAAGGTGCCAAGACCGGCACGCGTTAGCTTGTCGGTTGGGGCTGCCCAGTCGTGTGAGTGCCCATCGGGTCCGTCATGTGGTGCCATGGTCTGTGTCTCCCTGATATCTACAAAGGTTTGTTTGTTGCGTTATTGTAATCCTCTGTGGCGCGCGCTGCAAATAGCGGGAGAAAATTTGTTTTCGCCATGAGAAGGATTATCGATCTCTAAGGTGCGATCGTTCTTTCGTAGCGGTTTTTACAATTTCATAGTAAGAACTTAAAAACAGGCTCGCCATGATCGCGGCGACAGCGAGGTCGGGCCAGGCGGCGCCGGTCGTGAAGACGCCGATGGCTGCGAGAACGACCGCAACATTGCCAATCGGATCATTGCGGCTGCACAGCCATACGTACTCTAAATTGGCGTCGCCGGAGCGGAAGCGCATTAGGATCAGCACGCTGACGACGTTGGCGGCGAGGGCGAGAAGCCCCAACATTCTTATGATAAAGGCCTCCGGCACACCGGTTACGTAGACCCGCCAGATCGTTGAACCCAAAACCCATATTCCCAGGACAGTAAGTGATATTCCTTTGAAAAGGGCAGCGTTGGCGCGCCACATGGGTGGTTTT
>CAJJCG010000045.1 GCA_905182615.1 Alphaproteobacteria bacterium UBA2964
CAAAGCACGGCCCAAAAACTAGTAGTGACGGCAACGGACAATGCCCCACCTGCGAAGGTTGAAGCGCCGAAACCCGACGCCTCATTTGATAAAGTCGAAATTATGAAAGACGACTTTATCTTCGGCAAGGAAACCGCGCCGGTGACCTTGGTCGAATATGCGTCACTGACCTGTCCACATTGCGCGCAATTCCACCAGAACACGCTGCCCGCCATTAAAAAAGAATATATTGAGACCGGTAAAGTCAAACTGGTCTATCGCGATTTCCCACTCGATCAGCTGGCGCTATCCGGTTCCATGATCGCGCGCTGCGCCGGGCGAGACAGATACTACGCTTTTATCGATGTGATGTTCGCACAACAGGCAACTTGGGCCCGTGATCCAAATCCACTTGCGGCCTTGTCTCGAATCGCTCGGCTTGGTGGCATGTCACAAGCAAAGTTTGATGAATGCATTAAAGACAAGAAAATTGCGGATGTGATTGTCCAACAGCGCCTCGATGGTGACAAGAAGTTCGGCATCAATGCCACGCCCACAGTCATCATCAACGGCAAGAGATACAGCGGTGGGCTGACCATCGAGCAGTTCCGGGCCGTCGTTGCCCCGCTGCTGAAATAGAAGACGCGTCGATTAGGAGCTTGTAGCAAGTGCAATTTACCAAGCTAAAACTCTCCGGGTTCAAATCATTCGTTGAACCCACCGAGCTTTGGATCGAGCCTGGCATGACCGGCGTGGTTGGCCCTAACGGGTGTGGTAAATCAAATCTTGTTGAGGCCCTGCGTTGGGTCATGGGCGAAACCTCCGCCAAGCAGATGCGTGGTGGTGGCATGGAAGATGTCATCTTTGGTGGCACAGACCGTCGCCCGCCCCGCAACATCGCCGAAGTTGTTCTCTCGCTAGACAACGCCGAACGCGATGCACCACCACAATATAATACCGGCGACGAAATTGATGTTAGCCGCCGGATTGAACGCGGCAACGGATCAAATTACCGGGTTAACGGCAATGACGTACGTGCCCGTGATGTTCAAACGCTGTTCGCTGATGCCGCGTCAGGGGCACGCTCAACAGCGCTCGTCAGCCAAGGACGCATTGGGGCCCTGATTGCCGCCAAACCAACAGACCGACGCCACATTTTAGAAGAAGCCGCCGGTATTACAGGCCTGCATTCGCGGCGGCATGAAGCTGAGTTGCGGCTACGGGCTGCAGAAACCAATCTTGAACGGCTCGATGATGTTCTTGGCGCCCTCGAGGAACAACTCAAAGGTCTTAAGAAGCAAGCCCGTCAAGCGACCCGCTACCGGAATTTGAGCGATCATATCCGTCGCGCTGAAGCGATTGCCATTCATCACCAATGGTCCGGGGCCAATGCCCAGCGTGATGCAGCGGTCGAACGGATGACCAAGGCGGAAGAGGCCGTTGCGACCCTTACTCAGGAAGTTGCCAGCGCAACGACGGTAGAGACCCAAGGCGCCAATGCAGTGCCTGCCTTGCGCGAAGCAGAAGCCCGCGAGGCAGCAGCATTGCAAAGGCTGATCATTGCCCGTAATGAATTGGAACAAGAAGAGAAACGGATCGAGGCGGAACATCAAGAGATCGTTTCGCGAATAGTCCAAATCAGAGGCGACAGCGATCGCGAAATTGGACTCAAGGAAGACGCCGAAACAGCCCTTACCCGCCTAACTGGCGAGATCGCGGAGCTTGCACAGGCTGAAGAGAACCAGGAGCAGGACATCACGACGGCAAAGGAAGTGCTGAGCACTGCAAGCGCCGAAGTTAGCCGGCTCGAACAAAACCTCACCGAAATTTCCCAAGGCATAGCCGCGGACGAAACCCGCTATGAATCGCTAAACAGGCGCGCGAACGATTCTGAGGTTCGCCGCGCGCGTATCACGCAACGCCTCGAAGAGCTGAAAAATGAACGCGACGCCGCCCAGGCAACGATCGAGGAGCAGGGCGCCGGTGCGGAATTCACCGCTGAAATGGAACAATTGCGTGGCGCTTTGGAAGGTGCCCGCAAAGCCGCTGATGAATGCGAGGAGAACCGCGCCAAGACGATGGCGACGGAAACTGAAGCACGCAGCGCCTTGCAGGAAGTCGAAACCCAACGCACTCGCTTGAAAGCTGAGGAAGAGGCCCTCGAAGCCCTACTGACAGTTGGCGACCCGGATCTATGGCCACCGATGATCGATGCCCTGAGTGTCGAGCCGGGATACGAATTGGCGCTCGCCACCGCCTTGGGCGATGATCTCAATGCCCCTAATGATGAAGCCGCGCCGATCCATTGGCGCGCCTTGGCAGCCTTTACGACCCCCGCGTCGTTGCCGGGAGGAACCGCTCCCCTATCCTCTGTTGTCAGTGCACCCAGCGAATTAACACGGCGGCTTTCGCAAATCGGCATCGTTGACGATGAAGCGAATGGCAACCGTCTGGCTGGTAACCTAGTTCAAGGACAGAGGCTGGTTAGCCGAGATGGTGGATTATGGCGGTGGGACGGATTTACGGTCCTAGGTGACGCCAGCGAAGGATCAGCCGCCCGCCTAACACAGCGCAACCGTCTCAAGGATCTCCACGCCGAAGTTGATCGCGCAACGCGAACGGTTGAAGAATTCCAGTCAAAATTTGACCGCTGCCATGATGCCGCGCAGACATCGACGGCAGCCGAACAAACGGCGCGTGAGACAGTCCGCAATTCTGACCGAGCATTCCAGGAAATCCGTGACCGTGAAGCTGTGCAAAACCGGACCCTTTCGGAAGCTCGTTCAAAAATAGTTTCGTCTGATGAAAATGTAGCAGCCCTTCGCGCCGATGATGCAGAAATGCAGTCAGCGATTGAACAGGCCAATCGCGAACTTTCCGCTCTGACAAATATTTCCGAGCGCCGTGAAGCTGCGACACAATTGCGCGCTGAATTAAGTGAAGCCCGTACCGCCGCGACAGAACGACAAAGCGCCTATGATCGTTTGGTGGGCGAGGCTGGATCACGCCGCCAACGTCTTGCCGATATGGGTGAGGCAAGAGATTCCTGGAAACGTCGCGCAGACAATGCCACGCAACAGATTGAAGCCTTGCTACAGCGCCTGGAAACTGCGGAAGCAACACTTGCAAAAGTAACAGCACGTCCTGAACAGATCACGAAGCAACGGACAGAGCTATTCGAAAATATTGCCGTCGCAGAGCAGTCGCGCGCAACAGCTGCCGATGCTTTAGCAGAAGGCGAAACCATACTGGCCGCTGCCGGCAAAGCCCTCCGTGAAGCCGAAGCCAAACTCGGCGAAGCGCGCGAAGAACGGGTGCGCTGCGAAGCGGCACAGGAACAGATTGAACAGGCGATGGCCGTTATTGTTGAACGCGCAGAAGAACGCATTGGCTGCGCACCCGGCAAAGCTCTCGAAGAGGTCGGTGTCGCCAATGACGACAAGCTGCCCGCACGCGATGCGATCGAAGTGCGTGTCGAGCGGCTAAAACGCGAACGCGAAAATATGGGCGCGGTTAATTTACGCGCTGAAGCCGAGGCCGAAGAGCTCGACGAACGAATTCAGATCATGCTAGCAGAACGGGAAGATCTTATTTCTGCCATTGCACGTTTGCGACAAGGTATTGCTAGTCTTAACCGCGAAGGCCGGACCCGCTTATTGGCAGCTTTTGAAGAGGTAAATGGCCATTTCTCGGACCTCTTCACCCGTCTCTTTGGCGGTGGCAAGGCGCATTTGGCGCTGACTGAGGCTGACGATCCGCTGGAAGCTGGCCTTGAGATCATGGCCAGCCCGCCTGGTAAGAAAATGCAGGTTTTATCACTCCTGTCCGGTGGCGAGCAGGCCTTAACGGCCATTGCCCTTCTATTTGCAGTCTTTTTGACCAATCCAGCACCGATTTGCGTACTCGATGAGGTCGACGCTCCGCTTGATGACGCGAATGTCGAACGTTTCTGCCAGCTAATCAACGAAATCGCCGCCCAAACGGGTACCCGTTTCCTGATCATCACACATCATCGCCTGACAATGTCACGGATGGACCGGTTGTTTGGTGTAACGATGAGCGAACAGGGTGTATCGCAACTTGTTTCAGTCGATTTGCAAGCGGCGGATGAGCTTCGCCAAACCGCCTGATCTATTCCGCCAGGCACCGTATTTATTCTATATATATCAATAACTTATGTTTTAAGTTTTGATACTTGACAGGGTCAAGACTGGCACCTATGGTGCCCCCGCTTTAAGGGGCGGGAAAGGCGTATCTGGCCATGACCAAGCAGAAGAAATCCGCGCATGAGCAGGATATTGATGCGAGGTTAAAACAGGCACGCCGGACAGCTGAGAAATCAGGTGCTAATTCCGGTCCCAAAGGGTCTCGTCGTAGCGGCCTCGCGTTGGCTATGCGACTTGGTGTTGAGATTGTTTCGGCATTGGTTATCGGTGTTGGCATTGGGTTGCTGCTCGATTACTGGCTCGGCACAAAGCCTTGGTTTATGTTGCTTTTCTTCGTGTTAGGCGCTGCGGCCGGGTTAATGAATGTTTATCGCGTTGCGACCGGGGTCGGACAAGGTGTCGGTTACAAGCGAGAAGACGGCAGTGATAATTCTGACGGTCCGGCAAAATAGCCGGCGGAGAGGTTAAATTGGCAGCGGAAGGCCACGGCCCGCTCGCGCAGTTTGAGATTAAGACGCTGATCCCCCTAAAATTGGGCGAGATCGACGTGTCTTTCACAAATTCAGCGCTCTTTATGTCCCTCACCCTCGTTCTGGTGACGTTATTCCTCGTTTTAGGCATGCGGAAACGCGCGCTGGTTCCGGGACGCTGGCAATCAATGGCAGAAATGTCCTATGAATTTGTCGCCAATTTATTGCGCGACACGGTGGGCAGTGAGGGTCGTAAATACTTCCCGCTCGTCTTCACCCTCTTCATGTTCATCCTGTTCGGCAACATGCTCGGCATGATCCCGTACAGCTTTACCTTCACCAGCCACGTCATCGTCACTTTCGCAATGGCCCTAGCAGTCTTTATCGGCGTCACGGTCCTCGGATTTGTAAAACACGGGTTCCATTTCTTCAGCTTTTTTGTTCCACCCGGTGTCTCGGTGGTTCTGTGGCCGTTGATGATCCCGATTGAAATTATTTCCTATTTGTCGCGGCCAATCAGCCTCTCGGTTCGATTGTTTGCGAATTTGACCGCCGGCCACACGATGTTGAAAGTGTTTGCTGGCTTTATCATCAGCTTGGGCGTTGTCGGCGGTGTCTTGCCGTTTGCCTTTGTCGTAGCCCTCACCGGGCTGGAGTTGCTGATAGCTTTCCTGCAGGCCTACGTATTCACAATTTTGACCTGCTTTTACATTAATGATGCCCTGCATCTGCACTAAGCGCAGTGCGGGATAAGAACGAAAGAAGAAAGGAACATAACTATGGAAGCTGCTGCAGCTAAACTAATCGGCGCGGGCCTTGCCGCAATCGGCGTTATCGGAGCTGGTATCGGTATCGGTAACATCTTTGCCGCCTTCATCTCATCGGTTGCTCGCAATCCGGCTGCTGCCGAGAGCGTTACGGCGATGACCTGGATCGGGTTCGCCTTGGTAGAAGCCATCGCATTGTACGCGCTGGTTGTTGCCCTGCTCTTGCTTTTCGTATTCTGATCACATTTTGATCAATGGTGCCGGATTTTCCGGCACCTTGTACGGAGAAAACCGAGCATGCCCCAACTAGACCCATCGACATTTGCACCACAGCTATTTTGGCTGCTGGTGACGTTTGTCCTGCTCTACCTGGCAATGTGGAAAATTGCGTTGCCTAAAATTGGTAGCATTCTACAAGATCGCCAGGAGCGCATTGACGACGACTTGGAAAAAGCTGAAAAGCTTAAACAGGACGCCGAGGCCGTTCGGGAAGCCTACGAAAAGACTGTTGCGGAGGGCCGTAATAAGGCTCAGGAAACAATCCGTTCGGCGAGTGGAAAAATGGCCGCCGAAGCTGCAGCGCAACATGCAACGCTAACCGAGAAGCTCAACGCCCAAACGTCGGAAGCCGAAACCCGCATCAATGCGGCGAAAGAGCAGGCCCTGGCGAATATCCGGACCGTTGCAACCGAGGTCACACAGGCGGCGGCTGGCAAGCTGATCGGAAGAGACATCTCAGAGGCTGACGCCGAAAAAGCGGTTGCTTCTATTCTGGATGAGGAGCGTCACTAATGGTCGCTTTGCAGACGCCTGAATTTTGGGTCGCCGTTGGCTTCTTGGTGTTGATGGCGCTGATCGCCAAACCAGCCTGGAAAGCAATGTCCGCTGGATTGGACGCCCGGGCAGAAAAAATCAAGGCAGGCCTTGATGAAGCCGCAAGCCTCCGCGAAGAAGTCCAGAGCTTGCTGGCCGACTATCAGCGTAGACAACGCGACGCCACACGCGAAGTCGATGAAATGCTTGCCAATGCACAAGCCGAAGCTGAACGCACTGCTCAAGAGGCCGCCGATACTCTGGTTGATTCTCTGAAACGCCGAGAGCAGTTGGCGCTAGATAAGATCGCGCAAGCCGAGGCAGAAGCTATGCTCGCCGTTCGCAATACGGCAATTGACGTTGCAATCTCAGCGACACAACGCATCCTCACCGAACAACTTGATGATGCAGCAGCAGCGCAACTGATTGACAGTGCCATCGCAGAACTCCCCGTCAAGCTGCACTAGAGTCCGCTATCACAGATACGGGCCAACCGAATTTCGCCTAAGCTTTGCTGATGAAGCTCTCGTCAATTCCCAATTTGCCGCGACACAGCCCCCTCGTATATTAATTCGACAGAAACATTTATCGTCGGGGGTCATTGGTTCAGGCTGCGCTAAAGAAAATATTCCGGGGCAATGGCAGCATACTGAAGATGGTATGATTTGGGATTTTATCGATAGCTGGATGCCCAATGGATTCGGAAAATTCCGGCGTATCAAGAGTGCGCCCTAAACGGACCGTGGCCATCTGCGCAATTTCACAATTAATTACCTGGCGAAAATTTTTATCGTCCTAAATGACTCGTCGCCATTCAGCCCATCCCGTTAACGGCGCTGCGTTCTATTCGCCTGAGACTGGTTATATTCGAGCTGTTGGGGCGTGAGCTGTATACCCATATAGATTGAATATTCATCAATCTTGGGCCTGAGCGGCAAAGGTATTTCAAGTCGAATTTCATCAATGAGATTAAGCCGTATCTGGTTTCCACGGAATTTCGCCTGCAATGGGAAAATACTCTTCCCCTGTGGTGCGGGATGAAATTTTGGAATAGCTACAAAGTAGCGGAAATCTATAGCTCTGCTCCGATCTGCAGGGCCCCGCCGCACGTCGAAAGCAACGCTGAGCGTAATATCAGCCTTTGTCCGCTTCCTGTTATATTTACATTCGCCTTTAAAATCGACGATAGCGATCGTCGCTAGAACATCAGTGATGTCCCGCCCAGAACCCAGTTTGAAATAGGTGACGCTGTTTGCATGCTTTAGAAGCAACACCTCGGGGCAGCGCGGTGGTAGATTCTTTGACCCAAAAGCACCACAGGCAGAGAGCAAAGGGATGATCGCAGCGATCGCGCAGCTTTGAAGCAAACGCCGTTGCAACTGCTGGCCACGCCATCCGAAGAAAAATGATTTCACGCGTAAGAGCCGTCGTTAGAGGTCGTTATGGGTGCCGTCACATGTCGGCGCACTTGTTGTCTTCTTGCAACCGCAGAACCATACAGTCTGATTTCGTTTGGCGACATATTGCATGGGCGCAAGCCCGGTGCCCTTATGTGAGCCATCGCAAAAAGGCTGAGACGTGCTTTTGCCGCAGGCGCACCACCAATATTCGTTGCCTTCCTCTACGTCGACACCGCAAGGTTCTTTTTGCGCAATTACGGGTTCAGTCATTCCTCATCCTTTCATCAGCCAACATGGCCAACCAATTTTTCATATCCGCTATAGCATCATTGTTTTATACGGCAAACTCTAGAGGAGGTGTTGAGTTTTCTCAAGCAAAGCAACATATTACGCCTATCTTTGAGCGAAGGGACAAAACCGCAATATGTCGAAACGAAAACTCATCATTCAACTGGCTGGTCCACGCGGTTTTTGTGCCGGTGTCGACCGCGCCATTGAGATCGTTGAGAAGTCCCTAGAGAAGTTCGGCGCCCCGGTCTATGTCCGTCACGAGATTGTTCACAACAAATACGTTGTCGATGAGTTGCGGGAAAAGGGCGCTATCTTTGTCGAAGAACTCGATGAAGTCCCTGAAGACGCACCGATCATTTTTTCAGCCCATGGAGTTCCCAAATCCGTGCCAGAGGAAGCGCAGCGCCGTAATATGGTGTATATTGACGCGACCTGCCCGCTGGTTACTAAAGTCCATGTTGATGCCAAGCGTCATCAGGGCGAAGGACACACCGTGATCCTGATTGGTCATGCTGGCCACCCCGAGGTCATCGGAACACTGGGGCAACTGCCGGAAGGCCAGATTTTGCTGGTCGAAAACGTCGAACAGGCCGAAACGGTGGCAGTCGCCAATCCCAACAATCTGTCATTCGTTACCCAGACAACGCTTTCGGTTGATGACACAGCGGAAATCATAACGGCCCTGGAGAAACGTTTTCCCAACATAGAGTCGCCCCACAAGGAAGACATCTGTTACGCGACAACCAACCGTCAGGCTGCCGTAAAGGCACTGACACCGAACTGCGACGCGATTGTCGTACTCGGCGCACCAAACTCATCGAATTCAAATCGGTTAGCAGAAGTCGCCACAGCCGCCGGCTGCCCGAAATCTATCCTGATTGAGCGGGCAAGCGCGCTCGACATAGCGTGGCTGGACGGCGTTAACACCGTTGGCGTGACAGCGGGCGCATCGGCGCCGGAACTTCTGGTTCAGGAACTCATCTCAACCTTGAAGGACAACTTCGAGGTTGAGTTAAAGGAAATCACTGTCACCTCTGAGGATGTCCATTTCAGCCTCCCACGTGTATTGTCTACATAGTAGAATGATAGCGTGTCCTACACCGTTGACCGCACAATAGAATCGTCACAATCCTATGGCCGTTTACACCGACGTATCCGACGAAGAGCTAGAGGCTTTCGTCGCAACATATGACATTGGCGAAGTTCAATCCTGCAAGGGAATCGCTGAAGGCGTTGAGAACTCTAACTATCTTCTCCAGACAGATCGCGGCAATTACATCCTGACGCTGTATGAAAAACGTGTTGAACCAAAAGACCTACCTTTCTTTTTGGGGCTAATGGATCATCTCGCTACACAGAACTTCCCCTGTCCAACACCCATCCACGACCGCGACGGCAAAGCCTTGCGTGAGCTATGTGGCCGACCCGCTGCCCTTACAAGCTTTCTTTCCGGTCTTTGGCCTAAACGGGTCGCTCCTGATCACTGCAAAGGGGTTGGTGGCATCGCGGCGAAGATGCATCTAGCCGCAGAAGGATTCGAGCCCACCCGCAAAAACGGGCTAGACCGGGCTGGCTGGCAAGAGCTCTTTACACAAACAAAAGAACGCGCCAATGAAATTCAGACCGGGCTCGCCACAAAGATTGAAACCGAGTTAGCATTTCTAGAAGAGAATTGGCCAAACGCTCTACCGTCGGGGATCATTCACGCAGATCTGTTTCCAGATAACGTATTCTTTCATCAAAGTGATCTCAGCGGCGTCATCGACTTCTACTTTGCCTGCAATGGCTCGTTCGCTTACGAGATTGCAATTTGTCTGAATGCATGGTGTTTCGAGGATGATAGCAGTTTTAACGTCACCAAAGCGCGTAATCTTATAGAGGGATATACCGCCATACGCGCTCTCGACCCTGCAGAAATAGCAGCACTACCACTACTGGCCCGGGGCAGTGCCCTCCGTTTCCTGCTCACACGGCTCTATGATTTACTCAATCATCGTGAGGGCGCTCTGGTTAATCCGAAGGACCCACTCGAATATCTCAAAAAACTGCAGTTTCATCAGAACGCCGATGGACCCGGCGCCTACGGGTTGGAGAACGGATAACCGCGACCATGGCCGACGAGAGCGCAACAGAAGACCAACAATCCGGGCCCGTAGAAATATATACTGATGGTGCCTGCAGCGGGAATCCCGGCCCCGGCGGCTGGGGTGCGATCCTACGATGGCGCGGTAAGGAGCGTGAAATTTGGGGCGGCGAGCCCGATACCACCAATAACCGAATGGAGCTCACCGCCGCCATCAAAGCGCTCGAAAGCCTCAACCGGCAGGTCACCGCCATCCTCTATACCGACAGCAAATATGTGAAAGATGGTATCACGACCTGGATTATTGGCTGGAAAGCATGCAACTGGAAAACGGCCGCGAAAAAGCCGGTTAAAAATGTTGACCTCTGGCAGGCGCTGGACGATGCGGTGAGCAAGCATGATGTCGAATGGCGTTGGGTGAAAGGCCATGCAGGACATCCCGGAAACGAGCGCGCTGATGAGCTGGCGCGGCGCGGGGTCGACGAGGTTAAGAACGGCGCATGACCGAGATTCCAACAGCTCCGCCAACTGAAGCTGACTCGCCGGAGGTCCTGACCTTTCCGCCAGTGATCTATGCGACGTTTTTTATTATCGGCATTATCACGGACCGTGCGCTAAGCCATTCGATAGAGTTTTTCGGATTTCCGCATCGGGCGGGTTGGGCGCTGGCTGTGGTTGGGTTCCTCATCGTTGGCTGGGCCGTTACCCGGTTCGTTAAAGCAAAGACCCATATCTATGTAAGAAATCCAGCGACAACGCTCGTCAGTGATGGTCCCTATCGTTTCTCGCGGAATCCGATGTATCTCGCCGCAACGCTCCTATACGCCGGAGTAGCCATTGCCTATGGCAAGACCGCGACACTTGCCCTTCTTATTCCCTGTCTGGTCGTCATGCATTACGGTGTGATTACGCGTGAAGAGCGCTATCTCGACGGCAAGTTTGGTGATGCCTATCGTACCTATCGTGCGAAAGTTCGGCGCTGGCTTTAAGCTATTAGAATTTGATCACC
This sequence comes from Alphaproteobacteria bacterium UBA2964, assembly GCA_905182615.1. GTDB lineage: Bacteria > Pseudomonadota > Alphaproteobacteria > MPNO01 > UBA2964 > UBA2964. The sequence goes on from CAJJCG010000045.1 coordinate 10,979, forward strand.
AGCCGCCCGCGTGTGCCGCCAGCTTCCAGTCGCCGATGTGCCTCCGGAGCGTGTTCGGGTTTGAATGTATCTGCCACCCGCAGCGTAATAGCACCGTCCTCGACCAATTGCCTGAGACTGTCGAGCTTCCTTGTTTCGCCATCATAATCGCGGACAAATGTCTTGGTGAAGTTGATGCCTCGCTGGCCATCCCCCTCATAGCCCCGTACCGAGGTGAATGAGCCACCATCGCGCAATGCTGGAATAGCAAGCTCCTTCAAAACCGCACCATCAGCCAGCCCGTCGACACCGTCGGGAAAATGTTCCCGAATTCGCGTCGCGACATCGTCGCCTCTGCGTACTACAATATCAGCACCCAGCGACTTAATCAGCGCCTCATCCGCCTCTGACGCATCGGCAATCACCGTTAATCCATCAGCTTTAGCAATCTGAATGACATAGCCGCCATAAGCACCTGCCGCACCGGTTACGGCAACCACCTGGCCTGGGGACAGGGCAAGCAAATCGAGGGACCGGCGTGCCGTCAGCCCGTTCATCGGAAGGGTGGCCGCTTCGACATGGGATGTTCCCGCCGGCATTGCGACGACAGATTTTGCATTGAGTACAATCTGCTCGCGGTAGCCGCCGTGACTGGCCTTAGTCACAACCATCCCCATGACCGCGTCACCGGCTTTTATACCGGTGACCCCTTCGCCAACTTCATCAACAGTTCCGGCAATATCCATGCCGGGAACATAGGGCGGCGGATCAATCTTTTGCTGTTCCGCGCGCGTCCCATTCCGGGTCATGATATCCGTTGGGTTAACCGTTGCCGCGAGGGTTTTAATACGAACCTTACCTGGGCCCGCATGCACCTCGGGCACATCGATCAGCTCAAGCGCTTCCGGCCCGCCAAATTTCAATATTCCAATTGCGCGCATTTTCTGCCCTTCCCTGTGTGGTTTTCTTATTGGTGTCCTGATCCTGGCTAATTGTCTATGGCGATCAGCGGCGCAACAAAAAACGGCGGCCCCTCTCCAGGATCGCCGTTTTTTGTTAAATTTGTTCAGACTTAGAGCTGGCCGAGCATATGTTCGGCGCTGGAGACTTCAAACGCCCCGCCTTCTTCAACGTTTAGCTTTTCGATCACACCATCTTTGATGATCATCGAATAGCGCTGCGCCCGCATGCCCATGCCACGACCCGTAAGGTCAAGCTCTAGGCCCAATGCCTTGACAAAATCAGCACTACCGTCAGCCAGCATGACAATCTCACCAACACTCTGGTTTTTGCCCCAGGCATCCATGACAAAGACATCATTGGCCGCTGTGCAGGCAATGGCGTCGACACCTTTGGCTTTCAGATCATCGGCCTTTTCAACGAATCCAGGAAGATGTTTGGCTGAACAGGTCGGCGTAAAAGCACCGGGAACCGAGAAAAGTGCCACTGTCTTACCGGCGAAAAGCTCTTCGCTGGTCACGTCTGCGGGGCCAGTGGCCCCCATAACTTTGAATGTCGCTGCTGGAACCTTGTCGCCTTCTTGTACTGCCATGCTGATTTCCTTTGAAAATATGTTGTTGGATGAGCCATAGCCTAACGGCTCAATGTTTCGGTTTCCCGACAGATCAATAGGGTATGAATGAACTAAAGTCACCCCGGCAAAGGCCCGCAAGCGAGGCTTATTTTCCCGCCAGAGCCCGCTCCTCTTGGGCGCCGTTCAAGGCCGAGATCACAGCATCTCTGCGGAGCAGTTCTGTCAACACGATGCCTTGTCGTGCCTGCGGCCCAAACACGACATTGAACGGAATACCATAGCGCATAAAACGCTGCAAAAAGCCTGTAATCTGCGGGTCTGGGCGGGTCCAGTCCGCCCGCATCGCCACGACATTTTTTTGCTTCAACCGTTTACTGATCGCATCTGTATCAAGGACCAGCGCCTTATTAACCTTGCAGGTCACGCACCAATCGGCAGTGACATCCACAAAGACTGTTTTACCAGCGGCAACATGCCCGGAGATCGCAGCCGGATCAAACTTCTGCCAATACCCAGCTGATGCTGTCACAGATTTTACATTCGTTTGCCCCAGCTGTGGCGGCACCAGAATAGCCAGCAGCCCGACAATTACAGGGCCTGACATTACAAACTTGCGCTGCCGTTCTGAGGCGCGGTGATGAAAGGCGATTACCGCGACCATAGCGATTAGCAGAACTGCAGTCGCCATGGCGGCAGATCGTCCAATCTGGGTATCGAGGACTATAAGCAACCAGGCTGCCGTCGCCACCAAAGCGAAAGCCAGAGTTTTCCTTAGCGTAACCATCCACTGACCGGGCTTCGGAAACCGATTGGCCAGCGCCGGAAAGGCCGCGACCAGAAGATAGGGTAACGCCAGGCCGAGCCCTAGGGCTGTAAAGATTGCGTAGATTTCGAAGGCCCCGCGCGCCAGCGCAAAGCCTACAGCGGTCCCCAGAAACGGCGCCGAACAGGGTGTTGCCAATAGAGCTGCGAACGCACCGGTGGCGAAATGACCCGCCATCCCCTGCCCCGCCCCCGGATTTCCTTGTCCGGCAGTAGCCGCGCGATCCGACACAAACGACGGCAAACGAATTTCGAACATACCCCACAGATTGGCAGCAAATAACGCCACGACCACAGCCATCACCGTAAGAAATACCGGTTGCTGAAACTGGGTGCCCCACCCGGTCGCCTGGCCCGTGGCTTTTAGAATAACCGCCGCAGATCCCAAAATCAGAAACGAGACCAAGATACCGGCGGCAGAGGCCAGAAAGCCTTTGCGCACTACCCGAGGATCTTCGCCGCCGAGACCGATCACAGAAAGCATCTTCAAAGAAAGTACCGGCAATACACACGGCATCAAATTGAGGATGAGCCCGCCAAGCACCGCAAAAGCGAGAATACTCAAGAAGGCACCCATCGATACCGGCGGTGCCGTCTGGATCACAACGCGCGCCGTTGGCCGCGTTTTGAGCTCTACCGCGCCTTTGGCATCACCAAGCAGCGTTAGAACAATGTCCTTACCGGCAAGGTCTAACGGTTTGCCGGCTTTTACGGACCTAATCGGAGGTGAAACGAGGGCCGCAAACACGGCTTTGCCGTCGTCATCTCGGGCGACAAGCTTCGCTTTGCTAAATCGAAAACCCCGCGGGCCTTCAATTAAGAGATCGGGTTTCCCGGAAACAGCTGCCGTAACTTGCAGCGTTTGTTTGCCGGCGGGACCAACAACTGACACCGAGCTAATTTTGCCAGCGGTGCCCGTCACCTTCTTCGGCACCGCGGAGACGTATTTATTGATCAAATAGCCTTCTGTCGAAGAACTTTCCGACCCAGCCGGCAACGCCAATGTCAGCTTGGCCTCATAGGGAACACAAATCTCCTCGCAGGTGAGATACGGTACCGTCGCCTTAATGTTGACCGCCTTGCCGGTTTCAAACGGTCGCACCGTCAGCGGCAGGACCACTTCTTTTTTGTAGCCAAGGGTTTCCAGGCCAAGCACGCTAAACCGCGTGGGTGCCGGCCAATCAACTTTAATATCTGCGAGATTCTGTGACCCCTTCCAGCTGGGTCGAGGTGGAAAACCGGCATCCCCTGGCGACCGCCAGTAAATCTTCCAGCCTGGCTTCATCTTAAAATGCAGCCCCAGGTGCAATTTAGCTGCCGAACCGACGGCATTGCTTTCTGCAATCAACCGAACAGCACCGTGATCAGTCGACCACCATGGCCCAGCCGCCGCAAAAATGGAACCGGATGGAACCAAAACGCCCAAAATAACGAGAAAAATTCCGACTAAACCACGAAACACAGATATTTGCCCTAAAATTACCAAAGCTTTTTCGTTATTAGATCACCATTAGGATATTATATAGGCATGGACGCATAACTTATTGGTAAAATGTGCGTGTTCGAACGATTCTCGCTAGACTGCGATACCATATGGAAATGGCATGACTGACACACCAGAAGAAGAAGAAGATACTTCAACCTATTTGACGGGCAGCCTGCTGATCTCCATGCCGCAAATGCGCGACGATCGGTTTACGCGCTCCGTGGTCTATATCTGCGCCCACACTTCTGACGGCGCCATGGGATTGATAATCAACAAAATCGTCGAGACCGTCAGCTTCCTAGAATTACTGGACCAGCTTAACATTGATACCGGCGCCACAAACAAGAAAATCCGTGTTCACTTCGGCGGCCCCGTTGAAACAGGTCGCGGCTTCGTTTTGCACTCTGCCGATTACGTGCAGGACGCGACACTTGTCATCGATGATAGTGTCGCCCTGACGGCAACGGTCGATATTCTGAAATCTATCGCTGAAGGCGATGGCCCGGATAAAAGCATACTTGCCCTGGGCTATGCCGGTTGGGCACCCGGTCAACTCGATCAGGAAATTCAGGCTAATGGCTGGCTCAGCGTACCAGCTGATAACGATTTAGTATTTGGCGACGACCCCGATACCAAATGGGAAAAAGCGATGGGCAAGATTGGTATTGATTTCAATATGTTGTCAGGCGATACCGGTCACGCCTAGTTAACGCCCTCAGGCGGCTTTCAAGCGGCTAGCAATATCATCATAGCTCGGCAACCGGCTAACCGGACCAATCGCAGCCACCGTTGGATCACTTGAAAGCAACCGGCTAATCGCCCGCTCAATATCCGCACAGCTGAGCGCCTCGACCTTCTCGATCAATTCCTCAATCGGCATAACGCGGTCAAAGACAGTAATCTGTCGCGCGATCTGTTCCGCACGGGCCGCAGTGCTTTCGAGCGACATCACAATACCAGTTCGCATTTGCGCCCGCGCCCGACCCAACTCTTTTTCTTCGATCGTGCTTGTCGACTTAATCAACTCATCACATAAAACCGGGACAAGCTCCGCCAGCCCCTCCTCGCCGGTGCCGGCATAGATGCCAAAGAGACCACCATCTGAATAGGCCGAGTTAAAACCGTAAATCGAATAAACCAACCCGCGCTTTTCACGAATCTCCTGGAAAAGCCGCGACGACATACCGCCGGCCAGAGTCGAGGCAGCGACCGCAATGGCATAGTAATCGGGGTCATGGAAACCGACAGATTCAAAACCGAGAACAAAATGCACCTGCTCCAGATCTCTGGTCTCGCGAATATCTCCACCTCGATACAGTGCCGCCGCAGGTTGCTCGACAATGCCTGCTTCAACCCGGGAAAACTGGGCCTCAACCATCGCAACAATCACGTCATGATCGAGTTTACCCGCCGCCGCAAAGATCATACGCGGCGGCGTATAATGCGTGCCCATATATCCCATCAAGGTATCGCGGGTCATACTGGCCACAATCTCAGGCGGGCCAAGAACCGGACGCCCAAGCGGTTGCTCCGGAAAAGCCGTGCTCTGGAAGTGATCAAAGACGATATCATCAGGCGTATCGAAGGCCTGACCTATTTCCTGCAAAACCACTTCACGCTCGCGCTCCAGCTCTTGCTGGTCAAAGACCGAGTTCTGCAAAATATCGCCGATGATATCAATGGCGACGTCTACATTATCTTTCAGAGTAGTTGCGTGAAAGGCAGTAATTTCACGCGATGTGAAAGCATTCAGATGCCCGCCGACCGCTTCAATTTCTTCTGCTATGTCGCGCGCTGAACGCCGCGCGGTGCCTTTAAAGGCCATATGTTCTAGAAGATGCGATACGCCATTATTAGCAGCGGTTTCAAAACGAGACCCCGCCTGTACCCAGACACCGAGCGAAACTGTTTCAACCGTATCCAGCCGGTCGGTGACGATCGTCATACCATTGGCCAGCTTGGTTATTTCAACCGTCATGTATTATTTGCCCGATCACTTACAAAGGTCTGAACCGTTGCCAAGTCATTTGGCAATGTATCAAGACGTTCAGGTCTCTCCAAAAGGTCCGCCAAATTCGTCGGCAGTGAAGGTCTTACACCAATCGCTGCTTCAACCGCATCTGGGAATTTAGCAGGATGGGCCGTCGACAAAGCAACCACTGGCACCGATGGGTCAGGCGAACAAACCGTTGCGGCATATAAACCCGTCGCCGTGTGAGGATCAACGATCATACCGCTATTTTCATAGGTCGCCGCAATCTGTGCTTTGATTCCAGCATCATCGAGGCGCGCAGCAAAAAACAGTTCCCGCGCCTTATCAAGCACGTCGCCCGTCACGGTCATGGTGCCGCTTTCCCGGAACGCCGTCATTGCCTGGCTGATCACCCGACCATTACGGCCATAGAGATCAAACAAAAGCCGTTCAAAATTACTCGATACCTGAATATCCATTGCCGGGCTCAAACTCGGCACGACTTCCTTGGCATCCATTGTGCCGGTTTCCATAAAGCGCGTCAGAATATCGTTGGTATTTGTCCCGATGATAAGACGCTCGATGGGCAGCCCAATTCTTGATGCAACATAGCCTGCAAAGATGTCACCAAAATTTCCCGTCGGGACGGCATAGGCGATAGACCGGTCCGGCGCACCAAGGCTCAACCCAGAGGAAACGTAATAGACAACCTGCGCCATAATCCGGGCCCAGTTAATTGAATTCACCGCCGAGAGATTCTGTTGCGACCGGAACTCCTCGTCATTGAACATTTCTTTGACAAGATCCTGGCAGTCATCAAACGTGCCGTCGATCGCAATATTGTGGATATTTTCTTCAGACACAGTCGTCATTTGACAGCGTTGGATATCTGACACCCTGCCTTTTGGATGCAGAATAAAAACCTCGATGGCTTCGCGGCCGCGACAGGCTTCAATTGCCGCTGACCCCGTATCGCCAGAGGTTGCGCCAACAATTGTTATGCGTTCGCCACGCCGCGCCAGAATATAATCAAACAGGCGTCCAAGGACCTGTAGCGCAAAATCCTTAAAGGCCAATGTCGGTCCGTGGAACAGTTCGACTAAAAACAAATTGTCATCGAGCTGTCGCAGCGGTGCAACGGCATCATGGCTAAAGCTGTCATAGGATTCGTCAATAAGCGTCTTCAGCGCCGCACCATCAATAGCGCCATCGACAAACGGCTGCATAATTTGAAACGCGATGTCGGCGTAGGGAAGACCACGCATCGCACGTAGTTGATCTGCCGAAAATTGCGGCCATTCTTCGGGCACATAAAGACCACCGTCGCGGGCGAGCCCGGCGAGGACAACATCTTCGAATTCAAGGACCGGCGCAGCGCCCCGGGTACTCACGTAACGCAATCTATTCTCCTTAGCCTTAGCCTTAGCCTTAGCCCTACCCCAGCCTATTCCGGGTTTTAAGGGCGGCACAGACTATCGGCGGAGCACCGGCGGAGCAATACATCGCGGTACCGGATCGTCAGTCTCTGCCTCAATTAAGATAACGGGTATTAAGGTGGGATTTAAAGGCCTCGGTGCCAAGCAGGGCCCCGGTCGCTTCAATCAGAATTTCATCGGTTGTTCCAAAAGAGCCCTTGCCGTGAATGTTGGCCCGCAACCAGTTCATCAGCGGCGCGAAATCGCCCTTGGAGATTCCAGATTTTATAGCGCCATCTGCGGCGCAGGCTGCCTGAAATATCTGTGCTGCCGCGAGGGCACCCATCGTATAGGTCGGGAAATACCCAAAGGCACCGTCGAACCAGTGAATATCCTGTAGACAACCAACGCGATCACTATCGGGTACAATGCCAAGGAGCTCCTTCATGCCATCGTTCCACGCACTCGGCAGGTCAGCGATTTCCATATCACCGGCGATCAGGGCTCGTTCCAATCGATAGCGCAAGATCACATGCGCCGGATAGGTGACCTCATCTGCATCGACGCGGATCAAGCCCCGCTCCACCCGCGCCTGCAATCTCTGCATATTCTCCGGCGACCATGCTGGCCCAATACCATCGAAAGCCGCCTGCATCACCGGCGCCGCAAAGGTCAGAAACTCAATTCCCCGGCAAACCTGCATCTCAACTAGGAGCGACTGGCTTTCATGTAAGGCCATACCACGGGCCTGACCAACTGGCTGCAGGCGCCAATCTACCGGGAGGCCGCGCTGATACATTGCGTGCCCGGTCTCGTGCAGTACACCCATCAGACTCTGAGCAAAATCATCTTCCTCGTAGCGCGTCGTAATCCGGACATCATCGGGCACGCCGCCGCAGAATGGGTGAAGACTGATATCGAGTCGCCCGTGATCAAACTCGAAACCGACATGCTCCATCAGATTTGTGGCCAATGTGCGCTGTGCTTCAAGGTTGAATGGCCCCTGGGGTTGGAGCGGGTCTCCTACCGCCGTCTGATGTGCTAACGCGTTATCGAGAAAATCGGGCAGAAATGCCGCAAGATCATCAAACAAGTAATCAATATCGGCCATACGGGTTTCGGGTTCAAATTGATCAAGCAAGGCTTCATAGGGTGTTACCCCGAGAACAGACGCTTTGGTCTGGGCCTTTTGTCGAACGAGATCCAAAACCTCGGAAAGAGACTCCGACACGGCCGCAAAGTCGTCCTTTGGCCGGGCATCGCGCCAGATCATTCCACAGCGGCTCGACGCCTTGCTCAGAGCCTCAACCAAATCACCTTCGACCGCGTTTGCATGGCGCCAGAGACGGCGCATCTCACGCATGTTAGCCACCTGCCAAGCATCCGCGGGCGGTACTTCTTCAGCTGCATCAAGCAATGTCGCCAGCGTGGAATCGGTGAGCAGGTCGTGAATGGTGAGTTTCATCGCGGCCAACTGTTCGGCGCGAGATTCCGCTCCACCTTTCGGCATAATCACCGACATATCCCAGTGCAGAATGCCTTCAGCTTCTTCCAACGCGCCAATGCGCCGGAATCGGGTTTCAAGCTCTATATACGGGTTCATAAGGCCTTCATCACTATCAATTCATCAAACAGGCTACTGCACAATGGCACTACCGCTTGGGGTCCATTATGTGCTTGAATACACTAGATTACTCGCCTAGCGCGCACGAGCAATATCATGGCCACCACTGTAACCCCAAAGGGAAAACCTACCACGCCCAAAGTAATTGGCGAGGCCAGCTGGCCGACTGGACAGTCGGAGATCGACGGCTGGACTGATAAGTATTTTTCCCGAACCAAGCAGGCTGTTGCCAAGTTCGGCGATGCCCAGGTTACCTATGCATTATTTATGCGCCGCCCGGTGGTTTCTGCGCCGCGACTGGCGGTTGATTGGCTACAGGCGGTTGCCACAGAACGCAGCACCACCTTTGAAGTCGACCTAAAGTATAAAGAAGGCAAGTGGGTCGGCGCTGGCGAACCAATCGCCTACGTTACCGGCTCATTCTCTCAACTTGTCGACCTTGAGACATTGCTCCTCCAGAAACTCGGCCCGGCCTGCGTTGCCGCCTATAACGCATATTCAATGTGTGCCGATCTGCCCAAGGTCGCCTTTATGGCGATGGATGCCCGCCACTGCGCCGGCACTAGCATGGCCGAGATGATGGCCTATGCAGCCTCAGTAGGGTCGGCAAAAGCGCGCAAGAAAGTGGACGCCATTGGCTTTATTGGCAACGCCACTGATGCCACGGCGCATTATTTTGGTGAAGAAGACGGCAAGGGTACGATGCCGCATGCCTTTATCGGTTATGCAGGCAGTACATTGCGGGCCGCTGAAATGTTCCGTGAAGCGTTCCCCGACATGCCGATGACGGTACTGGTCGATTATTTCGGGCAAGAAGTCACCGACACGCTCGCCGTCTGTAAGAAATTTCCGGAACTCGTCGAGCAGGGACAGATTTCCTTCCGGCTCGACACACCGGGTAGCCGTTATATTGAAGGACTTGATCCGGCGGCGTCCTATGCGGTGCTGGAACGCCACGTGCCGGAAGTTGTCCGTGGCTATCGTTCAGAAATCCAGCTTTCCTATCTGGTTGGTGCCGGAGTCTCCGCCGCCGCTATTTGGCGGATGCGTGAAGTACTCGATAGCGAAGGTTTCAAGAACGCCAAAATCGTTGCTTCAAGCGGGTTCGGCCCCGCTAAGTGTCATCTGTTTGCCGAGGCCCAAGCTCCGGTCGATGTCATTGGGACAGGCAGTTATTTGCCAACAACCTGGAGCGAAACCTACGCCACCGCCGATATCATCGAGTATGACGGTACCGCCCGGGTTAAGCTTGGCCGGGAGTTCCTGCTCCGTCGTTAGAAGATTCTTTTTTCGCAGCTTCCCGATAGAGTACATAATACGAGCTGGCGAAAATCAATCCCGCCCCCAGCCATGTCCAGGGCGATGGCAACTCGGCAAATAATATAAAGGCAAATAAGACACTCGCAGGGAGCCGGACAAAGTTAAACGGCTGCACTACGCGTGCATCAGCTGCCCGCACGGAATAGGCGTGGCATAATCCTGCTACGAGTTGGAGTGTCCCCAGGGCGAGAATCAAGGGCACATCAGACCATTCTGGCGTTACCCAGACATAGAGGGCCGGACCGAGCGCCAAGGGCAAGGCTAGCAACTGTCCATAAAACGTTATCTGAGCCGGCGTATCGGTCCGAGATAAAGATTTAATACAGATGTTTACGGCAGAATAGGCAAAGGCGGTCACGAGAACTGCCGCTGCCGCCAAAGTGAGGTCGATGATCCCAGGCCGGAGAATGACCAGGGCACCGATAAAGGCAACTCCACAGGCAACCCACGCTTCCTTTCCCGCCCTTTCTTTCAAGAGCAGGACAGCCATCACGATAGTGATTATTGGTACCAGAAACAGCAGGGCGTAGACCTCCCCAATTGGCATTTTAGCCAATCCATAGAAGACACACACCATACCTGTATAGCTGAGCACGGTTCTAATCAGATAAAGTGGCAGACGTGTAGTCGATAATGTGCCGAGCCGCGCCGTCCGAAACATCCAAGGCCCGAGGAGTAGCAACCCTACGGCGCTGCGAAAAAACACCAATTGAAAGGTATTATACGTGCCAGATAGCTCACGGATGCAAACAGCCGACAGACCGATCATGACCGATGCCGCGCACATCCACAGCGCCCCTCGAACAGCCGACTGCTTCCAGAAGGCTGCGCTCGGCACTAGCGACGCCCCTGCCACCAATAGACGATAGACAGAACCAAGAGCCCTAGCGCCATGCCATACCAGGTCAGGACATATTGCAGATGATTATTAGTGGGCATTCTGATCCCGCCGCCACCAAGCGGAAATCCACCAGGATTGGGAGAGGCATCAGCAACCACCCAATAGGCCGCGACCCGTTGTAATTTCTGCTTCGCCGCCATTTCGGTGGGAGATACTCGGAACCATTGGTTCTTCTGTGGATCATTCAGGTGTTCAAAATAGTTCAGTTTACGCGGCCAACCCGCCGTTCCGACAATCGAGACAGCTCGCTGCTTCTGTGCTTCCGGTCGCTTGGCAGGGTCTCTCCGCGCCTCAGGAACCCAACCACGGTCGACTAAAACAATCTCACCTGAAGCATATTTCAGCGGTGTAATAATGTGCCCACCAGGACTTCCTCGAAAGGACCGTGGCCCAACGAAGATTTCTTTGTCATGGAGAAAACGTCCCCTCGCAACGACACGCCGAAAAGCCTCTGGTTTGCTACTCAGCGGCTTCGATATCTGGAGAGGCGTCAATGCGAGCTTTGCCTGTCGGTCAGCGATCAACCCTTCTTTCCAAGTCAATCGTTGGAGCTGCCAGGTTCCCATGACAATGAGAACGCAAAAGGCGCCAAAGGCTACTACCGCCAGTCCTTTGCCGGTTCTTCCACTTAGTGACTGAAAGGTGACGTCATTCGTCATATTCGTGGCGCAGGTTTTTAAAATGATAGGCAATCAATGTTGCCTTCACCGGACGTAAAAATGCAATAGCCAGAGCGATAATCACTGGCGGCCACAAAATCAGGTGTGCCCATATCGGCGGACCAAAAGCCGCCTCAAACTTCAACGCCAGAGGCACGACGAGTCCGCCAAGCAGAAAGATCACGAAAACTGAGGCGCCGTCACCGGTATCATGAGGGGAAAGGTCAAGCTCGCAGACCGAACATTTCTCAGAGACCGTCAAAAGACCATTATACAAACTGCCCTTGCCACAACGTGGGCAGCAGCAACGCCTTCCCGCGTGAAATGGGGGTATTTTTGGATAATGAATAGGGTCCGGCATCGCATTGTCCTTTCCCGAAAAAAATCACGCCGCAGTGGGATGCCGCAGCGTGAATATTGTTAACTCTGGCAGGTGCCGATCAGTGTGTGACGGCGCTGCCTGCTCCCCACCAATAGATGCAGATGAACAGGAACAGCCAGACGACATCAACGAAATGCCAATACCAGGCTGCTGCCTCGAATCCAAAATGATGATCCTGTTTGAAGTGGTCTTTATGCGTCCGATAAAAGCAGACGATCAGGAATATTGTTCCAACGATGACATGGAAACCATGGAAGCCGGTAGCCATATAGAAAATAGTCGGATAGATCCCGCCTTTTCCTGCCACCCCTTCTTCAAACGCAAAGGCAAAGGCAGCATGGGCATATTCGTACCCCTGAACTCCAGAAAACACGAGGCCGAGAAAAATTGTCAGGCCCAGTCCCTGTAATACATGATCCTTCTTGCCTTCGAGCAGCGCATGATGCGCCCAGGTCAACGTAACACCCGAGGTCAACAGAATGAGAGTGTTGAGGAACGGCAGGCCCCAGGGATCAAACGGAATGATACCGGCTGGCGGCCACATACCCTTGATCGTTTCCGGCGGGAACAGGCTGGCATTAAAGAAGGCCCAGAACCAGGCAACAAAGAACATTACCTCTGAGGCGATGAACAGTGCCATGCCATACCGCATGCCGATCTGAACCGGTATCGAGTGATGGCACTGGAAGGTGGCTTCCATGGCAACATCGCGGAACCAGAAGAACATTGTCGCTGCGACACCAAGGAATCCAAGGGCCATTAGCCATGATCCACCGTCATGCATATAGATGACGGTACCGACCGCTAAGACGCCAGCGCTGAGCGCACCTACGACTGGCCAGGGACTTGGATCAACCAGATGCCAAGGATGTTTGTGTTCTGCGCCGTGTGCATCGGCAGTGGTGTCAGCGGGTGCAACCATTTTCGTACTTCCCGTGGTTTGTTATAGCTATATCAATTCACCGCAGTGCCGGACGTACCCGCTTGCGATGTCTTCGTGGTCCAGGCAGATCGTTTGGGTGTTTTACCCTTAGACGTTACCGATTTAAAAAACGTGTATGACAGAGTGATGGTTTCAACATCATCAAGGCCCCGATCATTAGCAATTGCCGGATCAATATGGAACTGAACCGGTAAATCAACGCGTGCGCCTGCTTTAAGAGTTTGTTCGGTAAAGCAGAAGCAATCGACTTTATTAAAATATTTCCCAGCCTTATTGGGCACGACATTAAAGGTCGCGGTACCGGTGACGTCGTATTTCGCCAGCGACTTAGCTTCATAAAATGCTAGGACTGGTTCTCCGATTTTTACGGTTACCAAATTTTGGACGGCGTTGAATGTCCAAGGAAGCTCTGAATTCATGTCAGCGTTAAACCGGACAGTGATTTTGCGGTCAAGAATAGATTTCGCCGCTCCTTCCGCCACCTGTGTTGTACCGCCATATCCCGTCACCTTGCAGAACAACTCATAGAGCGGCACCGCATAAGCTGTCAGTGTTGTCATTCCTGCAAGAATGCACAGCACACCAAAGATCGTGACTGTTTTTCCGTGGCGGCTCATTCAAAGAACCCCATACGGACAAGTGAAACCAAATAGAACAAGCCGACCATCCCGATCAGCACAAGGACCAAGGCCCGATTGAGCCGTTTTCGCTTGGCTTTCAGTTCGTCTGGATTATCCATGGTCATATCCATTGATCACCCAACAAGTCCAATTGCCTTATCGGCGATAAGCGCCGCAAACAGCAGGAACAGATACAAGATTGAAAAAGCAAAGGTCCGGCGCGCATAGAGATCGCCTGTTTCACGGTAAACCGCAACGCAAAACCCAACAAAGATTGCTCCAAGCGCGGCTGCGAAACCGCCATAGAACCAGCTCGACATGCCTATAAAAGTCGGCGCCATTCCCAACGGAGCTAATAGAACCGAATACAGAACGATTTGTCTCTTGGTTTCCTTCTCACCGGCAACCACCGGCATCATTGGCACGCCAGCTTTTTCATAATCACCGCGGCGATACAGGGCCAAAGCCCAGAAATGGGGCGGCGTCCACATAAAGATGATCGCGAAAAGGACAATAGAACTCAGTGAAATATCACCCGTAACCGCAGCCCAGCCTACCATTGGCGGAAAAGCACCAGCGGCGCCACCAATGACAATATTCTGCGGCGTCCGGCGTTTCAGCCAAATCGTGTAGATGAAGACATAGAACGCGATGGTAAAGGCCAGCAAAGCTGCAGCAGCCCAACCAACGGCAAGCCCCATCACCATGACAGACCACAGAGAGAGCGCGACACCAAAAGCAAGCGCAGCCCCTGGTTCAATGCGTCCTTTAGGAACAGGCCGCTCGGCCGTACGTTCCATCACCGCATCGATATCGCGGTCGTACCACATATTAATAGCACCAGACGCTCCGGCACCAACGGCGATACAAAGGACGGCAACGGCGGCAATCACTGGGTGGATAGTACCGGGTGCCAAATACAATCCGGCGAACCCGGTGAACACTACCAACGACATGACGCGTGGTTTGAGCAAGGCGACGTAATCGGCGACTTCTCCGCCCGCCGGCACCGCTGCCGTCATCATCATGTTGCCTGACTTTTCCGTCACCGTGATATCTTTCCCTATTACTCTACAAATACCGCCTATTTGATCTTCGGCAGCTCATCAAAGGAATGGAACGGCGGTGGTGAGGAAAGAGTCCACTCCAACGTATTTGCGCCTTCGCCCCATGGATTATTCCCAACTTTTGCACCAGAGGAGAAGGTCTTGAAGAGCATGAACAGGAAGATCAAAACACCAAAGGCTGAAATATAAGAGCCGTAGGACGAAATCGCATTCCAGCCTGCATAGGCATCAGGATAATCAGGGATCCGCCTTGGCATCCCGGCAAGACCGAGGAAATGCTGCGGGAAGAAGACGATATTCACGCCGATAAACGTCACCCAAAAATGCAGCTTGCCGAGAAACTCGGAATATTCCCGACCACACATTTTTGGTAGCCAGTAATAGAAGCCCGAGAAGATCGCGAACACAGCACCTAGCGACAACACGTAATGGAAATGTGCTACCACGTAATAGGTATCGTGCAATGCCGCATCAACACCAGCGTTGGCAAGAACCACCCCCGTCACACCACCGACGGTGAACAGAAAGATAAAGCCAATAGCCCACAACATCGGGGTTTTGAATTCAATTGAACCACCCCACATCGTGGCGATCCAGCTAAATATCTTAATCCCCGTTGGCACCGCGATAACCATCGTCGCGGCGGTAAAGTATGCCTTGGTATCAACGTCCAGCCCCACCGTATACATGTGATGCGCCCAAACGATGAAACCAACGACGCCAATCGAGACCATGGCATAAGCCATGCCCAGATAACCGAAAACCGGCTTCCGTGAGAAGGTAGAGACAACCTGGCTGACAATGCCGAAGCCCGGCAGGATCAGGATGTATACTTCAGGATGACCAAAGAACCAGAACAGATGCTGGAACAGGATCGGATCACCACCACCCGCCGGGTTAAAGAAGGTCGTTCCAAAGTTACGATCCGTTAGCAGCATCGTGATGGCGCCAGCCAGGACAGGTAACGACAACAGAAGCAGAAACGCTGTGACCAAGATAGACCAGACGAATAGAGGCATTTTATGAAGCGTCATGCCCGGTGTCCGCATATTCAAAATCGTCGTGATGAAGTTTGCTGCACCAAGTATTGAACTAGCACCAGCCAAATGCAGCGCGAAGATCGCCAGATCTACCGCTGGTCCGGGCTGTGCAACCTTGCCGCTCAACGGGGCATAAAGGGTCCAGCCGCCTCCGACACCGGTCTGAGTTTCCGAGACCCCGGCGACAAAGGGCGACGCCAGCAGCAGAGCAAAAGACGGAATAAGCAGCCAGAAGCTAATATTATTCATCCGCGGGAACGCCATATCCGGCGCACCGATCATCAAGGGAACAATCCAGTTGCCAAAGCCGCCGATCATCGCGGGCATGACCATGAAGAAAATCATGATCAGACCATGCGCTGTGATCAGCACATTGAACATATGGTTGTCACCACCAAGAATTTGATTGCCCGGCTCTGCCAGTTCCATCCGGAACACCACGGACATGCCACTACCAATTATCCCCGCAATGATGGCGAAGATAAGGTACATCGTTCCGATGTCCTTATGGTTGGTGGAATAGACGTACCGGCGCCAGCCTGTGGGCGTATGGTTGTCGTGGCCGTGGGAGGTTGCTGCGTCACTCATTTCCTGCCTGCCTTCTTGCTCAACGAGCCGAGTTATTAAGTTTAGCGACGTCGCGTCGCTCTGTGGTCATCGGGAGAAGACCCGCAGCCTTACGCTGCTCCGTCACCCAGGCGGCGAAAGCAGCCTTGGAAACAACCTTGACCTTAATCGGCATAAAGCCGTGATTTACGCCGCAAAGTTCGGAGCATTGCCCATAATAGGTGCCCTCCTTATTGGCATTAAACCAAGTCTGGTTCAGACGACCGGGGACGGCATCAATTTTCACACCGAATGCCGGCATCGCCCAGGCGTGCAAAACATCGTTCGCCGTAACCTGCACCCGAATAGTTGTGTTGACAGGAACAACGACTTCAGTGTCGGTCTCAAGGAGCCGTTTAGGATTCCTGATATTATTGTCTTTGCCAAATTTCGCGAGCTCGTTGTCCGGAATCATGTTGGCGGCAAATCCGAACTTGCCATGATCGGGATATTCATACTGCCAGTACCACTGGTTGCCGATCGCCTTAACCGTCATATCCGCCTTCGGCACGACATCAGCTTTATAAAGCAACTTGAAAGAAGGCACCGCGATTACTACCAGTATAATAACCGGAACGATCGTCCAGACCATTTCCAGCGTCGCATGATGCGTTGTCTTTGACGGTATCGGGTTCCGCTTGGCGCTGAAGCGCCACATCGTATAGAGCAACAGGACCAGCACAAAGATTGTGGTCAGTGTGATGATCACCAACAGCAGATCATGAAACTCGACAATGTCTTCCATTACCGTTGTCACGGCCGGCTGGAAACTTTTTTGCCACGGGGTGGAAGACGACGCCAAAGCGCTCGTGCCAACCAGCCCGCAAGTTAGACCTGCCCCTATTGATGAAATCGCCGAAAGAATTTTATTCAACCGCATCGCTCTCTTCCGTTCTTTGGCCTGAACAACAACACCCCTCCCGGCGAACCCCACCGGAAAAACTACGCTGCCACAATGGCTACTAAGATTAACCAGGACTAATCCCGATAGAATCTTTAACTATATTACCCCATGCATTGGGCCCGCTGATAGCGTAAGCCACCGACGCGACCCTATGTCGCAACTGCGTCCAGACAGAATGTGGACGATATGGTAAACAGGCCGTTAACAATTTAATAGCAAGCTCCGTTAAACAACCCCAGATTGGGGTTTTAGTGATAATTCATAAATATTTGCCGATTTTTCTCCTGAAAGGACTCTGGAGTGACCGATTTAGCCAAAACTGACCAACTCTTTTTCGAAAAAGCCGGGATGGACCGCGATCGAATCAATGGCATCGTCGATGGCGCCCTCAAGGGGGCCGACGACGGCGAACTGTTTCTTGAATACCGGCAATCGGAAAGTCTGTCTTATGATGACGGTCGATTGCGCAGCGCCTCCTTCGACACCACACAGGGGTTCGGATTAAGAGCGATTGCCGATGAGGCGGTTGGGTACTCGCACGCATCAGAATTATCCGAAGCGGCAATCAAAAGGGCTGCGGAAACGGTCACCGCTGTTCATTCAGGATACAGCGGCAATGCCGCCGAAGCGCCTCAAGGTACTAACCAGTCTCTCTATACGGACACCAATCCTCTAGGTGAGGTCAGCTTCGAAAAGAAGGTGGCGCTGCTGGCCGAGATCGACGCCTATGCGAGAGCCAAAGATCCACGGGTCGCACAGGTATCAGCCTCTATCTCCGGGGAATGGCAAGCAATTCAAATACTACGGGCCGGTGGCGACCGTGTTGCCGATATTCGTCCCTTGGTCCGCGTAAACGTCTCCATCGTTGCCGCCGATGGTGACCGTATGGAAACCGGCAGTAGCGGCACCGGCGGCCGTACCGGCTACGCCGGCTATATTGAACCCGACCAGTGGCAGGCCCAGGTCGACGAAGCCTTACGTCAAGCGTTGATCAATCTCGACTCCGTCGCCACGCCCGCAGGCGAAATGCAAGTCGTCCTCGGAGCAGGTTGGCCGGGTATCCTGTTACATGAAGCCATCGGACATGGTCTGGAAGGCGATTTTAACCGCAAGAAAACGTCGGCTTTCTCAGGATTGATGGGGCAACGGGTTGCCTCTGAGGGCGTTACTGTTGTTGATGATGGGACCATCACCGACAGGCGCGGCTCTCTGTCGATTGATGACGAAGGAACACCGACATCACGGACAGTCCTCATCGAGGACGGCATTCTCGTCGGCTATATGCAGGATCGGCAAAATGCCCGGCTCATGGGGATGTCGCCTACAGGCAATGGTCGCCGCGAAAGTTTCGCCCATGCTCCAATGCCACGCATGACTAACACTTATATGATGGACGGCAACTATTCGCCGGAAGAAATCCTGAGCTCGGTTCAGAACGGTCTTTATGCCGTTAATTTTGGTGGCGGCCAGGTAGACATCACATCCGGCAAGTTCGTATTTACGGCCTCAGAAGCCTATCTCATCGAAAACGGTAAAATAGGAGCGCCTGTTAAAGGAGCCACGCTGATCGGCAACGGACCAGACGCTCTGACCCATGTGAAAATGATCGGCAACGACATGAAGCTAGATCCAGGTGTTGGAACTTGCGGCAAGGACGGCCAAGGTGTTCCCGTCGGGGTCGGCCAACCAACGATGCTTCTGGATAGTCTTACGGTTGGTGGCACAGCAGCGTAATCGCGACGCCGACACACCTAGTCGGCGTTTCCTGACGATAAATTATACTTTTTGAGGACCTAGGTCAGAGCCTTACGATTAACTGGTTTCGGCACGTAACTATCCATGCTCGGTCCATACCGGGCTTTCCTTCCAATCAGGGTCTTCGGCCGTATTTGGAATGTAGAGCGGCTCTTGCTTAACGATTACCTCTGCGCAGAAGGTGTGCACCTCAAGCGGAAAGGTTGCGCCAATTGCAAATTGGATTGCTTTCCTGGTCGCTGGAAAAAACTGGGCGGGAACCCGTTTCGGTTATTTGGCATACTAGTGATGCTGAGCCGCCAAATATCTTGGCAACGAGATTGACCAGCTCCTGCTATTTCAACAGACGGTTAACGATTTTATGACGTTCCCGAAGAAAAGTCCGCGAATGACCTAAGCTCATAATATTTTTTTATCGACCTTAACCCGATGTGAAAACTTTTCAATATTAATGCCTTATCACATATTAGTTACTATTGTGAAGTATGGTTAAAAATGAGTTAAGTTACGTCTTATAGAA
The DNA here is from genome assembly GCA_905182615.1 of Alphaproteobacteria bacterium UBA2964. Lineage (GTDB taxonomy): Bacteria > Pseudomonadota > Alphaproteobacteria > MPNO01 > UBA2964 > UBA2964. The sequence goes on from CAJJCG010000045.1 coordinate 30,528, forward strand.
TTTTATAAAGTTATGATTCTATTAAACAAAATTATAAATTGTATACCTTGATTATAATTTAGACTGGCAGTTATGGTACTATAATACCGGGGAGCGGAATTTATGACTTATGACCCTTCATCAACAAAATTACTGACCTTCCACGACAAAGTCCCTGCGTTTCTCGACGGCGGCGACACACCACGGGCCTATCTTGAGCGGTGTCTCGAAACAATCGAAGCCCGCGAGCCCGACGTGAAGGCCTTTGTCACAATGTCGATCGACCGTGCGCGCCAGACCGCCGACGAAGCGTCAGAGCGCTATCGTAAAGGCACGCCTCTATCGCCGCTCGATGGCATGCCAATTGCTATCAAAGATGTGTTTGAAACCGCAGATATGCCGATGCAACTCGGTAGTCCGTTGTTCAAAGGCTATGAAACCGGTTGGGATGCGGCGTCGGTCTATTTTCTACGCCGTGGCGGTGCGGTGGTCATTGGTAAAACTGTCACTACCGAATTTGCCTTTGGGGAACCCGGTCCGGCACGCAACCCGTGGGACACAAACCGAACACCCGGCGGCTCATCAAGCGGCTCTGGTGCTGCAGTTGGAGCATCCATGGTCCCGGCAGCGACGGGAACACAAGTCCGAGGTTCAGTCCTACGGCCTGCCTGTTTCTGCGGTGCCTGGGCGTTAAAGGCATCGCATGGTGCCATCAATACGCGTGGAGGCTTCCCCTCTCCACCTAGCGTCGGACATCTTGGGATACTCGCTGGCTCGTTGGCCGATGCTTGGATCAGTGGTTATTGGCTCTCCAGAAATGCTGGCGGCGATGCCGGTCATCCCAGCCTTAAAGGCGAAGCAATTTTGCCCAAAGCCAAAAAACCAGCTCGCGTGGCGCGAATCGAAAGCGCCGGCTGGCTGGAAACGCCGGAAGAAACGCGCGCCATTTTCGATAAAATGACCCGCAAACTAGAAGGGCGTGGCGTTGAAGTCGTGGGACGTCAGGATGACCCGGAGCTCGAGGCGTATGAGCAAGATTTGATCAAGCTGCGCGAGATCATGGAAATCACATTGGCCTATGAAGGTCGCTGGCCACTCATGATGTATGCAGACCAAAATCCGGAAAAACTTGGCGACAGGGTTCTCAACAGGGCCCTTTCCTCCGCCGATGTTACGCCAGAACAATACGAAGAATCCTTGATCTGGAGCGCAGAAGCCAAGATCCGACACGAAGCGCTCTCAAAAAAGTATGATGCGCTGATCACGTTGAACGCCACAGGTCCCGCTCCGGAAGGAATGCCGGTTGGCAATGCGGTGTATGGCGAATACTCCTCACAACTCGGTGTACCCGCGCTCAACGCCCCTCTTCTGGCTCAGGACGGAATGCCATTGGGTATTCAGCTTATCGGTTATTATCGCCGCGATTACGACCTCATTGCGATCGCTCACTGGCTCATACATGCGGTATTGCGTGACGAAGATTAACTCACACCTAAGTCGCTCTAGATCATGAAGCCGCTTTGCGCCATGATCATGAAATATTGCGACCATAATTATTTTTAGCAGACACTTAGAGACCCCGGAGACGACAGATGACCGGAGACGACAGATGACCGGAGACGACAGATGACCCGAAACGATGTGGCCCGAGTTCAATCCTATCTCCGTAAAACCTTTGGAAATAATGGGATTGAAATTGATATACCGGAAAAACCCGGACAACCCGTTGAAGTACGTGTTGGGCCTGAATTTATTGGCGTCCTGCACCGGGACGAAGATGAAGGCGAAGTGTCCTATTCCTTGATGATGTCGATTCTCGAAGAAGATTTACCGCCAGATACGTCGCGGTAACCAATTCATTTCTAAATTAGAAACGGGTGCCGGGGAGAGAATTCAACTCCTTCGCCGTGACTTTTCCATCACGATCAATATCAGCATTCCGGAATTGTGAATTCAAACGATTCATGGAGCGTTGGTAACGTCGAGCCGAGCCACCCCCAGGTCCGAAACGCCGCCTTTGGCTAGAGAGATATTCTTTTCGCGTTACGACACCATCACCATCGCGATCATATCCTGCCGTAGAGAGTGAGAAAGTTGGTTCAACTGTCTGCGGCGCTTCCTGACGAAGAGCACTCTGATTCGTCGGCAAGCCCAGTTTAGCAAGCGGATTACGGCGCAATTTTCGCAACGCATCCTGTGCTGGATTGCGAAATTTCGGCTGCAGAATTGTCTTATCCCGATTATAGTATTTTTGCAGATCGCGCTCCCAGGGCTGCGCTGGCTGCTGGGCAAGCGCCTGTGTGGGCCAACCAACCATGCCGCGATTAACAAGCCTACAGGAGATGACTTAAGCACCATCATAAAGCTTACCTAATATGCATAATCTTTGAAGATGGAATCAACGTTACCATCCCAGACCCCATGAAATTTCTCAAGTTTTTCTTCAGCAGCGGTGCGTCCACTATCGACGATTTCATAAAGCGTCCCGAGAAAACCAGTCTCATCGGTGCCAACAGCATCTAAACGATTGCGCCGCCTCAGCCCCGCGCTTGAAATTTCTAGGGTTGCACGAGCAACTTCCTGCAATGTTCCATTCCTAAATGGCGTCTTTAACGCTTGCTTGGGAACTTCAAGCCTCAGATATTCATGCTCCGCCGGCGTCCAGTCCTTCACCAAATCCCAGGCTGCATCGAGCGCGGATTGATCATAGAGCAATCCCGTCCACAAAGCTGGCAGCGCACATAACCGCCGCCAAGGACCACCGTCTGCGCCTCGCATTTCGATAAACTTTTTGAGCCGAACTTCGGGGAATACAGTGGTCAGATGGTCTCCCCAATCACCAGTCGTCGGAATCTCGCCCGGTAAGGCGGGCAAATTGCCATCGAGGAAATCTCTAAACGATTGCCCCGAAGCATCAAGATAGGCGCCATCGCGATAGACGAAATACATCGGTACATCGAGCATGTAATCGACATAGCGTTCGAAACCCATCCCGTCTTCAAAGACGAATGGCAGAATGCCACAGCGGTCAGGATCAGTGTCTTCCCAGATATGACTTCGGTAAGACAGATAGCCACTCGGCTGGCCCTCCAAAAACGGAGAATCCGCAAATAACGCCGTCGCGATTGGTTGAAGTGCTAGAGAAACCCGGAACTTCTTAATCATATCGGCTTCAGATTGGAAATCCAGATTGACCTGCACGGTCGATGTCCGAAGCATCATGTCGAGGCCGAGCGATCCCATCTTCGGCATATAGTTCCGCATAATTTCATAGCGGCCCTTCGGCATCCACGGAATATCCTCACGTTTCCATTTTGGGTTGAAGCCAACACCGATGAGGCCAATGCCAAGTTCGCCCGCCACTTCTTTGACCTGGCTCAAGTGCGAATGAACTTCGTTGCAGGTTTGATGAATATTCTCGAGCGGCGCTCCGGCAAGTTCTACCTGCCCACCAGGTTCAAGGGTTATCGAACAACCATTCGCGTGTTGTAGAGCGATAGGATTGTCATTCTCTAACACGGGCTCCCAACCAAAGCGCCGCAACCCTTCGAGCAAAGAGCGGATACCCCAGTCACCTTCATACGGTGCTGTTAAAAAACTATCGTTCTGGAAAACAAACTTCTCGTGTTCGGTCCCGATACGCCAGTCGGCAGGTGGTTTACACCCTGCCTCGATATACTCGACGAGCTCTCGCTTACTGGAGATCGGTGTCCCAGGAGATGTGGGTGGTGCTGCCATGCTAATCCCTACTCAACTACTACGCTTACTCGCCTGGCCAATCGCCCAACACAGACTGCCAGCAAGAAAGCACTGCGATTGCAGCCGTATCGGCCCGTAAAATACGCGGTCCTAAATCGATTGCTGTAAAATTGGTCCTTTCTTTCAGGAGGTCAAGCTCAGATCGTGAAAAACCACCTTCTGGCCCAATAAGGATAGCCGTCGGCTTCGATTGGCCAGATGCTTTCTGTTTGGCCAAGAATTCATTGATCGCTATGCCGCTGCCTGTTTCATCACAATAGAGTAACTGCCGATCCAAAGGCCAATCCGCAAGGACGGCCGTGAGTTTTATGGACTCGTCAACTTCCGGCACCGAAAGTCGACCACACTGCTCTGCGGCTTCTATTGCATTTGAGCGCAGGCGTTGCGTATTTACCCGAGTAACGTCGGTAAACTCGGTAAAGACGGGTATGAGGGCAGAAACCCCAAGTTCAGTGGCTTTCGCCGCGACGAAATCTATCCGGGCTCTCTTGATTGGCGCAAATATTAACCACAAATCAGGCTCAGACTTTTGAATGGTTACCTGTTCTTCAAGCGTCACCGAGCAGCGCCGTCGCGTGATCCGGTCTATCACGCAACGCCATTCACCATCGCACCCATTGAACAGATAAACCAGGTCGCCGAGACCCATTCTCAGGACATTCATCACATAGTGGGCCTGAGCTTCCGATAGGGAAACCGATTGTCCAGAAGAGAAAGGGTGATCAACAAAGAGCCGGGTTACACGCATGAGGACCAAAAAATCTGCAAAAGATGAGTTTATAGTGATCGCCCAAATACTTGAGCCAATTTCACAACAGCGTTAGAGCTTACGCTATGGCAAAGCAAACCCGAAATGAAATTGACACATCGGCGAGCGACATCCCGGTCGATAGCTGGGTTGACCGATTTATGCCGCGGGTCTGGCACCCTTACATACGATTGGCCCGGTTCGACCGACCCATCGGCACCTGGCTCCTGCTCTTCCCGTGCTGGTGGTCAATCGCCATAGCCTGGCCAAATTGGCAGGCTGGTCCCGACGTTTTTTATCTATTCGCAGCCTTTGGAATTGGTGCCCTCGTCATGCGAGGGGCTGGCTGCACCTATAACGATATTGTCGATCGCGATTTCGATGCTCAGGTGGCTCGGACAAAAAATCGGCCTCTGCCCAGCGGTCAGCTCACCGTCAGACAAGCCGTCATTTTTCTACTAGCGCTACTTCTGACCGGTCTGATGATTCTCCTCACACTTAAAACCTATGCCATCGCCGTCGGCACCGCCTCTCTGGTTCTAGTGTTCACCTACCCGCTGATGAAACGGGTGACGTTCTGGCCACAGTTTTTTCTTGGCCTGACATTTAACTGGGGTGCTCTGCTCGGATGGGCCGCTGTACGAGGTGATTTAGCAACACCGGCAATCATTCTCTATGCCGGGGGCGTCTTCTGGACGTTGGGCTATGATACGATCTATGCCCACCAGGATCGCCAGGACGACCCCAAAGCCGGGGTCAAATCGACCGCCCGGCGGTTGGGTCTTGGCAGCAAGCCTTGGCTCTACGCATTCTATGTCGTTGCCATAGCCCTATTCGCTTACGCTGGCATCCTCGGCAACATTGCGTGGCCCTATTTTGCCGGGCTCGGGCTCGGCGCAGCACAGCTCATTTGGCAGGTCCGCGATGTCGATATCAACGACCCCAAAGACTGCCTCGCAAAATTCAAATCGAACCGGCTGTTCTCCTGGCTGTTTCTCGGCGGCATTCTCGCCGCACAGATTACAACCCTAAGCTAGCCTTCAAGCCGCGACGGAAACGCGTCAATTCCCAGCTCCCGCCGGAAATCAGCCGTTAGCTCCAGCCGGACGTCATCAATTGGAATTCCAATTGGGTCTGCAATCCGATCAATCGCATTAAACGTCGCGGCGATACCGCAAGTATCGACCAGCCCATCCGCACCAAGCGTTCGCGTAACTTCTGCGCGAGCGTCTTTCAACCGTTCCGCATCATCGCCAGCAACCGCTTCCGCAAAATTGACCAGCATGGTCCCGTTTGGGATACCGCCATCGCCATCTGCCTCACCCATCACACTACTCAGATCGATCTCGTCACCAGTTTGTTCGCTGATCGCACGGAGCAGAGCCGTATGGCTGGTGGTTCAATAGGCGCACTGATTGATGGCCGATATTCGACCCGCGATTAGTTCGATCTGCGCTCGGGTAATCGCCCGAAAACGCGTCGCAAAATCTCTCATCTGCTCAGCAGACAAATACTGATTGGACACCAGGTCGAAAAATCCGTGCGCTTCCGCTGGCACGAGACTCAGCGACCTTCGAATATTCGACACACCAGGACCAAAGGTTTCGCGATCAACTTCACTGGCGTCGTCCGGCGCAATCCACAGCACCCAGGCGTCTCCCTGATGCGCTTCGGGTGGACGAACTTTCTTGAGGTCCCCATCAATCGCTGCAGGAATTTCGCGAGGAGACATCCCGACAGCATGCGCAAACGTATCGAGCGAGATTGTGGTACAGGCGATGCCAACGGTTTCGACATATTCCTCTTCGCTCAACCCATTATCAATCAATTCACGGGCCCAACTTCGTTTAAGCCGTGCGGAGTCAGTGGCCAGACGATGGATTAGCTCGATCTGCGCCGCTGGCAAATCGGTAACCGTCTCATGCGATCCCGTAACGCCATATGGCATCAGAGATGCTTTCCGCTCGGCACAAAACCCGCACTGTATGGCATTCCGCACTTCCCGAGCGATCGCAACCCGCTTCACGCCGGTCAGCCAGGTACCTGGGGGGTACGGCAATACGCTGCCAGGCCCTCTGATGCGCATCGAGCAAATCCTGACGGATCGGTACCGGCGCATCATCATAAGAAACAATAGTCATCGATTCTTCTATTACAATTGTTAGGGATGACAGACAACCAGACGCGCGATGTCAATCAGGGAGTTCGAATTAACCCGGCATCGTCACCAACGAGTTTCATGCTAAACAGATGGCAACATGACACAAAATGGATAAGAGAATGGACAAACCCAATTCCGAGTGCATCGCGATTTCGCAGCAAGATGCCGTCGCAACCATCACCTTAAACCGGCCGGAAAAACTCAACGCCATCGATGATGCCATGCGCACCGATCTCATGGCCGCGGTCGATTGGGCGGGTCAGGCGGAAGAAGTACGAGCCATCGTGCTAACGGGTAGCGGCAAAGCCTTCTGTGCGGGCGGTGATATCGCCGCCATGCGGGAACGCTTGGAAGCCCCCATCGGAACCGTTGCGATGAATGGCTGGCAACGCCAACGCCGAACCCATCACGCAGTGACCATGCTGCATGGTCTCGCCAAGCCAACGATTGCGGCGGTTAATGGTGCTGCCGCTGGGCTTGGCGCCGATCTCGCGCTGTGTTGCGATTTCATCATTGCCTCCGACAAGGCCATGTTCACGATGAGTTATCTCTTGCGGGGCCTGATCCCGGATGGCGGCGGGATGTATTTTCTGCCACGCCGCGTCGGGCTGGCACGTGCCAAGGAGCTCATCTTCTCCGGACGCCGGGTCCCTGCCGAGGAAGCGCTGAGCCTTGGCATGATCGAAGCTGTTGCGAGCCACGAAACATTACTTAATGAAGCGGTCGCTGCCGCTGAACGAATGACCGCCGGCTCCCCCAATGCCTTGGCGCTTGCCAAATCGATCATGGATCAAAGTATGGAACTATCGATCGAAGAGGTGTTTGCGCTTGGCTGTCAGGCTCAGGCAATATGTTATACCACCGACGAGCATCGCAACGCGGTGACCGCTTTCCTCGACAAAGTAAAAAAATAGCACCGTGCCTATCTCTACAATCGAAAACCTATTCCGACCGAAATCGGTAGCGATCATTGGCGCCTCCACCGATCCCATGAAGACTGCTGGCCGGCCATTACAGTTTCTCCGTAAACATGGTTTTACAGGCGACATCTGGCCCGTCAATCCGCGGGTGGCGGATATCGATGGCATGAGGTGCTACGCGAGCATCGAGGATCTCCCGGGCACACCAGATGCCGCTATGATTTTGCTGGGACCAGTAGGGACTGAAGACGCCGCGCGGCAACTCTCAGCCCTTGGCACCTCAGTCGCGATTGTCCTGGCTGGTGGTTATGGCGAGACCGGACCTGCAGGCGTAAAGCGACAGGCCGCGTTGTCTGAGGCTGCGGGTAAGATGCGGGTTCTCGGCCCCAACACCATCGGACTTTTAAATCTGCGGGATAGAATAACTCTCTCCGCGTCCGGTGCCCTCGACACCGAGCACCTTACCGCAGGCAGCATAGGTGTCATTTCACAATCGGGCGGCATTTTAGGCTCCCTCCTGTCGCGCGCCGCAGCGAAAGGCATCGGCCTGTCTCACCTGGTGGCGACAGGAAACGAAGGCGATCTAGAGGTTTGCGATATTCTCGAATGGATGATTGGAGAGGACGATACTTCTGGCATCACCCTCTACCTGGAAGGGCTGCATGACACGAAACGCTTCGCAAAGCTGAGCAAATTAGCGAACCGCGCTGGAAAGAATTTGATCGTCTACAAGGTCGGAAAATCCGAGGCCGGGGCCCTGGCTTCAGCTTCGCATACTGGTGCCATGGCCGGCGATGACCGGCTTTATGATGCTTTGTTTGCCCAGAACGGTGTCGTGCGAGCGGAACGTTTTGACGACCTGCTGGATATAGCCATGGCGCTCAGCATGGGCAAAATACCCAAAGGTCGCCGCGTCGGCATTCTCACCTCAACCGGTGGTGCCGGTGGTCTGGTTGCTGACCGATGCGGGCTCGCAGGCTTCACCACCCCCGCCCCAAGCCGCAAAACAGCCGCCCGGCTCGCTTCACTGTTCAGCCATGCCGGTTTTACCGCCGACCGTAACCCCATCGACCTGACGCTTGCCGGACTGACTCCGGAAATTGTTAGCGGCTCGATCACCGCCCTGCTCGAAGCCAATGAGTATGACGTCGTCATTCCTATCGTCGGATCATCCGGTGTCGGGCGACCTGAGCTGGTTGCTGACCCGGTCATTGAAGCCGTGAAAAAAACGTCGAAGCCGTTGCTCGTTTATTGCAGCCCGGATGCGCCTGCCATTATCCACAGACTAAACAGCGCCGGTGTGCCGACCTATGCAGCGCCGGAGTCCTGCAGTGATGCTTTGAAAGCCCTGCTGAAAATCTAAAGAGACAAAATAGAGTCACGCGGATAACCAATCTCAATGGCGTCGGCCCGCATGGCAGCAACTCGTCCCACACGCACGACATTGTCCGCTATGTGGTCAGCAACAAACTGGTCCAGGTCAGCACCGACGGCGAGTCGATCCCGCAAAAATCCCTGCGCTTCACTTTGGGTTGCCGACGGAAACTTTCTATCTGTCGCCGGAATTTCCGCCAAGCTTAAACAGCCACCATTGTGATTGTAGCAACCAACTTTAGCCGTATAGGCAAAGACCTCTTGCGGGCTTGGCCCGAGATCGGTCTGCAGCCAGATATCCGTTAAACGATCATAGCTATAGTTACCTTCCGTCGCATGCATGCGTTCAAGCTGCGGATCCGTAAACCAGGCAACAAATACCGAAACTGTTGTTCCGGGCGAATTTTGAAAGGTCGCAGGCATTGAGCCATAGCCTGCGAGGTGCGCGGCATAGACCACGTCAAAATCACCGAGGCGTCCTCGTATGACCGGGATTGGGCCAATTCCTGGCAAATCAGAATATTTTCGGGCGAGCTGTTCGGGAGACTGGTTGGACCCTGCTGCCAGTACAGGCGTCCGTCCCGTCATATCGAAACCATCGTTCTCCAACGGTGACCAATTGCCGTCTTCAAAGACATAAGAATGGTCAGGGGCGGGAAAGGGGTACGCCTTTGCGTGCGCAACAGGATCGAGCAAAACAGTTCTCCAAATTAGGACCATATCCTCTACGACAGCTTTAGCCCCTTGGCAATTCGCTACCGCTCCGCACCAATGGGTTTGCCAAATCCCCCCAACAACGTGCTAAACAACTGCGCGACCGTGTTTTTTTGGGTTCTGAGAGTGAAGAAACGATGGCATTTGCCAGTCTGCGTGATTTTATGGAGCAGCTTGAACGGGACGGAGAATTAACCCGTGTCTCCAAGCCAGTCTCGACCGCGCTCGAAATGACAGAAATCCAGACCCGGCTTCTCGCAGAAGGCGGACCGGCTGTGCTGTTTGAAAACCCATTACGCGACGATGGCACGCCCAGCGATATGCCCGTCCTGGTAAATCTGTTTGGCACTGTAGAGCGTGTGGCAGCCGGCATGGCCCGCAAGCCTGAAGAGCTCCGCAAGTTCGGTGAACAGCTCGCTTTCCTCCGCCAACCGGAGCCACCCGGCGGCTGGCGTGAAGCGCTACAAATGTTACCGATGATCAAGTCAGTCTTCGCGATGAAACCAAAGCTGGTGTCCAACGCACCCTGTCAGGAAGTCGTCCTGACCGGCGATGACATTGATCTCGCAAAACTTCCAATTCAAAGTTGCTGGCCGGATGAACCTGCGCCCCTAATTACTTGGCCGCTGGTCGTCACCGAAGGACCGGGTAGGACCAATCTCGGCATTTACCGGATGCAGGTGACGGGCAAAAATACGACGCTGATGCGCTGGCTCAAACATCGTGGCGGCGCGCAGGCGCATGCTATAGCCACCGGTGAGTCTATTCCCGCTGCCGCCGTCATCGGCGCTGACCCGGCAACAATCATCGCCGCTGTCGCCCCGGTACCGGAATCAATTTCGGAATATCAATTCGCAGGGTTGTTGCGCGACAAGAAAGTCGAGCTCGTTGATTGTAAGACGGTACCACTGAAAGTTCCCGCCAATGCAGAGATCGTGCTCGAAGGTCATGTGTCGCGAACCCAGTATGAGGGCGAAGGCCCCTACGGCGATCACACGGGCTATTACAACGCGGTCGAGGACTTCCCGGTCTTCACATTGACCGCAATTACCACGCGGCGTGACCCGATCTATCTCTCGACCTTTACTGGCCGCCCACCGGACGAGCCGTCAGTTCTTGGCGAAGCCCTGAACGACGTCTTCGTCCCGCTACTGACCCAGCAATTTCCGGAGATCACCGATTTCTGGTTGCCGCCTGAAGCGTGTTCCTATCGCGTCGCTGTTGTCTCAATCCGCAAGGGTTATCCAGGACATGCCAAGCGCGTCATGATGGGGGTATGGTCGTATCTTCGCCAGTTCATGTACACCAAGTTCGTTATCGTCGTGGATGACGATATCGATGCGCGTAACTGGAAAGATGTTATCTGGGCGATTTCAACTAATGTCGACCCAGCCCGAGATTGTACCTTCGTAGAAAACACCCCAATTGATTATCTCGACTTTGCCTCGCCAGAATCTGGTCTGGGCTCCAAAGTCGGCATTGATGCGACGGCAAAACTGCCACCCGAAACAAAGCGCCCGTGGGGCCGCAAGATTCGCATGAGCGACGATATAATTGAAAAAGTAACCCGCGACTGGCAGGAATATGGCCTGCCCGGCTCCGGCAACCCGATCTGGAAAAGGAATTCCGATGACTGAACAGGTAAACCAGCTCGACCTCCTGTCGAAATTGCTGGAGATGGCTAAAAAAGAGGGAGCAGAGACCGCCGACGCAGTGGTATTTGACGCCACCTCGATTGAAGTCTCCCAACGTCTCGGCGCACCAGAAAAACTGGAAAGAGCCGAATCTGCTGATATGGGGTTACGGGTCTTTATCGGTAAGCAACAAGCCATCGTCTCCTCTACGGATCATTCCGACGGCGCCTTACGGGAAATGGCTGAACGGGCCGTCGCAATGGCGAAGGCTGCACCCGAAGACCCATGGTGTGGCATTGCCGATCCCGACCAGATTGCCAAGACTATCGCCGAAATGGATAGCTTCGATCCGGTCGAGCCAGAAACCCAGACATTGATCGACATGGCCACTGAGGCGGAAGAAGCCGCCCGTGCGGTGGCAGGTGTTACCAATTCCGAAGGTGCAGAAGCCGGTTACAGCAGAGCGCGTATCGCTATGGCCGCATCCAACGGTTTCGCACAGAATTACGCCGTCACCAGCCATAGCTTTTCAGCATCGGTCATCGCCGGTGAAGGCACCACGATGGAGCGGGATTACGATTTTACATCCGCCGTCTATGCCGAAGACCTGAAATCACCTGCAGAAGTTGGACGCAGAGCTGGTGAACGCGCGGTCGCCCGCATCAACCCGCAGAAGAAAAAAACCTCGCATGTACCTGTCGTTTATGACTGGCGTGCTTCTTCAAGCCTATTGCGTCACCTGACAGGTGCCATCAACGGTGCCGGGATTGCACGCGGCACCTCTTTCTTAAAGGAAATGATGGGCGGACAGATCTTTGGCGACAACATTACCATCCACGATGACCCGCATCGCAGGCGTGGATTAAGTTCCAAACCATTCGACGGTGAAGGCATCGCGACCACGCCGAAGAAAATTATTGAGAACGGAAAATTAATGACCTGGCTCCTCGACCTTGCCTCTTCACGTCAGCTCGGTCTGTCGACGACCGGCAATGCGGCACGCGGCACCAGCGGTCCGCCGAGCCCGTCATCGACCAATGTGTATCTGGAAGCTGGTGAACTCTCGGTTGCAGAGCTAATTGGTGACATCAAGGAAGGGTTTCTAGTCAATGAATTGATTGGCATGGGTGTCAACGGCGTTACCGGCGATTACAGCCGAGGCGCCAGCGGCTTCTGGATTGAAAATGGCGAAATAACCTACCCAGTCAGCGAAATGACAATAGCCGGAAACCTCAAGGATATGTTTGCCGCTTTAATCCCGGCAAATGATCTTGAATTCCGTTACGGTACCGATGCACCAACCGTTAGAATCGACGGGATGACAGTCGCCGGTCTCTAATTCTTTATCGCGGGCGAAGCTCAATTGGCTTGGCACGCATTTAATTGGCGGGATTCAAGGCACATGCTATGATTCCGCTCCTAAATTGCGAGCGCATGAACAGTCCTGACACCCAGATCGTGGTAACAAAGAACGAGCTAGCCACAACACAGTCACTCGTCGCACGGCTTGTGCGCGAATATGTGCGTCCGCATCGCGGCCGATTGGGTCTTGCGGTCCTCTGCATGGCAATTGTAGCCGGGACGACCGCTGCCAATGCGTATCTGATGAAACCAGTCTTCGACGACGTGTTTATTCTCAAAGACAAGTCGATGCTGCTCATCATCCCGATTACGATATTGCTTATCGCCGTTATCAAGGGCGCCGCGACCTACGGTCAGGCGGTGTTGATGAGTTATATCGGCCAAAAAATCGTCGCGACAATTCAATGTGGGATGTTTTCACATCTCATGTGGGCTGACATTGCGTATTTCCAGAAGACGGCTACTGGCAAGCTGATCTCACGATTTAACAATGATGCAAATATGCTGCGGGCTGCCGTCTCCAACGTTCTCGTCGGTATCGCGAAAGACACTCTAACACTAATCTTTCTCGTGGGATTACTGTTTTATCATGACTGGGCATTGGCGCTGATCGCCTTCGTCGTCTTTCCAGTCGCTGTGTATCCAATCGTCAGGATCGGTCAACGTATGCGCAAGGTGTCGGACAACACGCAGGTTCAGATGGGCGAATTGACGACTCTCCTAGACGAGACATTCCGGGGGGCCCGACATGTCCGTGCCTATGGCATGGAAGAATATGAGATCGATCGGGCTGGCAGCATTATCGAAACAATATTTCAGCTGGTCCAGAAAGCCGCCCGGGTGCGGTCTGCAACCCACCCGATTATGGAATCACTCGGCGGTGTCGCTATCGCTGTCATAATTTTTTACGGCGGCAGCCAGGTCGTATCCGGCTCCACAACACCAGGTACCTTTGCTTCCTTTATCGCCGCCCTGTTGATGGCCTACCCGGCAATGAAAAGCCTCGCCAACCTCAATGCCAATCTTCAAGAAGGACTCGCCGCGGCGCAGCGTATCTTCACCCTTGTCGATGCCGCCCCCTCGATCCAGGACAAAGCCGATGCAAAACACCTCGGTACCATCCGGGGTGAGGTTAAGTTTGAAGATGTACGCTTTGGCTATGAGAAAGACCGTCCAGCGCTCTCCGGCATCAACTTGGACATCCCCGCAGGCAGCACGATTGCTCTAGTTGGTCCCTCTGGTGCTGGAAAATCAACGATCTTGAATCTCATTCCGCGTTTCTATGACAGCGACGATGGGCAAATTCTGGTTGATGGCGAAAATTTACGTGATGTTACTGTTTCATCACTGCGCGCCAATATTGCTTTGGTCTCACAGGACATTACCCTGTTTGATGACACGGTCCGTAGCAACATTGCCTACGGGAAGCTCGATGCTTCCGATGACGAAATTATTGCTGCCGCGACCGCCGCTGAGGCGCATGAATTTATTACTCGGTTGGTGTCTGGATACGACACCCATGTCGGTGGGCGCGGCTTAAAACTCTCTGGCGGCCAACGCCAGCGGATCGCCATTGCACGCGCGATGTTAAAGAACGCACCGATCCTACTCCTCGATGAGGCGACATCGGCCCTTGATACTGAAACCGAACGTCAGGTCCAATCCGCCCTCGAAAATCTCACCGAGGGACGCACGACAATTGTAATTGCCCACCGATTATCAACCGTTATGGCAGCTGACACAATTTACGTGATGGATAACGGAGAAATCGTCGAACAAGGAACCCACGCGGAGCTTCTCGCCAAAGGCGGGGCCTATGCCCGACTTTACGCAGTGCAGTTTGCCGAACAGGCCGAAGAGGTCACACCGGCAGAGGTCTCTACCTAGGCAATGGCACTGTTCAAAAATATAATGCGGCGACCCGGCCCGCGCGCCACCGCGTGTTGGCTGGCGGCCAACTATATTCGTTTTGTGAAAATCACGGGGCGGTGGCGTTTTGAAGGGACAGAAATTCCTCAAAAGCTGATCGATGAGAACAAACCCTTTCTTGTCGCATTCTGGCACGGACGGCTTTTGATGATGTCATTGGCCTGGCCCTATGACCCTCCATTCAAGATGGTAATCTCGCATCATCAAGACGGCGAACTGATTGCACAAACGATCCGCATGCTTGGGTTTGGCTCGATTGGTGGTTCATCCTCTCGTGGTGGCGTCGGCGCGGTACGCGCGATGTTGCGGGCCCTCAAATCAGGAGAATATGTTGGCGTCACGCCCGACGGCCCGCGCGGACCAAGGATGCAAGCCGCACAAGGCGTCGTGTTCGCAGCGCGTCATGCCGGTGTGCCCATACTACCGCTAAGCTACGCAGCCAAAGGCAGTAAAATACTCTCAAGCTGGGATCGGTTCCTTATTCCCCTGCCCTTTTGCCGAGGCATTATGAAATGGGGTAACCCGATTGAAGTCGCCGCCAACGCGGATGGAGAGGAAATTGCCCGGGTCACGGCGACACTCGCAAACGAGCTAAACCAGATCACACATCTATTAGACACCGAATTGGGTTTGCCACTCATAGAACCTACAGCATACACCGCCGGAACACCGTCATGATTCTGCCGGTATATCGTGGTCTTGCCTACGCGGCGGCCCCCATCCTCCGTCACTTTCTCGAACGCCGCAAACGGCGCGGCAAGGAAGACCCAAATAGAATAGAGGAACGGTTCGGCAATCCCAGCAAAAAGCGTCCGGCAGGTTCTGTAATCTGGTTCCATGCCGCCAGCGTTGGCGAGGCTATTTCTATCCTCTCTCTGATTAACCGACTTTATCACGACTATCCAACTCACTCCATTTTAGTAACCACCGGAACAGTAACGTCCGCCACGATCATGGCCGAACGTCTGCCCCAGAGCGTTATCCATCAATTTATTCCCGTTGATCAGCCGATGTGGATTCAACGATTTCTTGATCATTGGAAACCCAATATTGCCTTATGGGTCGAGTCCGAATTCTGGCCAAATTTACTGACTGCTATTCATCAACGTGGCATTCCCTTAATTTTGATAAATGCCCGCGTATCGCCCGACTCGTTTCGTGGCTGGCAGCGGGTGCCGCGGACCATCGCGCGTTTGCTCGGCTGTTTCTCTCTCTGTCTTGCGCAGAGTGTAGAGGATGCCGAGAAGCTTACCGAGCTTAGTGCCAAGAACGTTCACATACCGGGAAACCTCAAATTTGCCGCCGAGCCGTTACCCGTCGACGATAAAGCCCTGTCGACACTGTGGAACGACATTAGCACCCGGCCCGTGTGGGTCGCCGCCAGCACCCATTCAGGAGAAGAAGAAGCAGTTGCAAATGCTCACCGGGCAATCGCAAAGAACCAGCCGGATATTTTGACAATCATTATTCCGCGCCACCCAGCCCGCTCGACCGAGATAGCCAGAGAAATACTCGGCATGGGTCATTCGGTGTCTCTGCGGAGCAAGGGTGAACCGGTAACATCCGAAACCGCGATCTATATAGCTGACACTGTTGGCGAGCTTGGCTTGTTTTACAGACTGGCTCCAATCGCCTTTATCGGCGGGACACTGGTTCCCCATGGCGGCCAGAATATGCTGGAAGCTGCCAAGCTGGAATGCGCCATCATCCATGGTCCTTCTACGACCAATTTTGCAGCGGTTACGTCGGAAGTTTCTGCGGCGGGTGGCTCAACCATCATACAAAACGCAACGGAACTGGCAGATGCGGTATCAAGCCTGCACTCAGACGAAGGCCGCAGGACAGGTCAGATCGCAGCAGCTCTCGCTGTTGCTCAGTCCCAGACCAATGTTCTCGACGCAGTAATTGCATTGTTAGAGCCCTATCTAGCGGCGCTTGATAAACCATCAGCTGGCAACGCCAAGGCAAAGCAAAATGCGCGCGCCTGAATTCTGGCACGCGTCCAGCAAGACGGGCAGAATGTTGTCTCCGCTGTCCGTGCTATGGCGAGCAGGTGCCGCATTACGAAATTGCGGCGCCGGAAGTCCCTGGAAAGCGTCAGTACCCGTCCTATGTATTGGTAACCTCACCGCAGGCGGCGCCGGGAAAACCCCACTGGCCATAGACCTGACGCGCGCCTTACTAGTAAAGGGATATCGCCCGAACCTCCTCAGTCGCGGGTATGGCGGGACCCTTCAAGGGCCTATACTCGTCGATCCCAACATTCATTCTGCTTCAGAGGTTGGGGATGAACCGCTCCTCCTCGCAGAAACGGCGCCGACGTGGGTATCGCGCGATCGCATTGCTGGGGTGACGCAAGCCGTTAAAAACGACGCCAACATTATCGTAATGGATGATGGCTTTCAGAACCCCGCAATCGCCAAGACACTCTCTATACTGACAATTGATGGCGGTTACGGATTTGGCAATGGTCGCGTCATCCCTGCTGGTCCCTTGCGGGAAACCATTGCTTCCGGTCTTGCCCGTTGTGACGCCGTCGTCATTATCGGAGAAGACCAGCGTGGCCTTACACAAGAAATCGACGACGCCTGCCCCATCTATCGAGCGCGGATCGTTACCTACCCAGATCCGGAAATGGCGGGACAGAAAGTTGTTGCCTTTGCGGGTATTGCCAGACCGTCAAAATTCTACAGCACTCTCCAGGAGTTGGGTTGCGAAATCGTTGGGACTCAGGATTTTCCGGATCATCACAAATTTGACCCGGACGAGGTAATCAAGATATGTGACCATGCATATCAACTAGGGGCCATCCCGGTCACAACGCAGAAAGACTACGTGCGCCTACCAGACGAAGCCCGTGCCCTGATTAAAACAATTCGTATTTCTCTCGAATGGGAAGACGCTAACGCGCATGAGCGCCTTCTAGAAAAGTTATACGTAGATGGCTAAGCGGACACCTGCTCAAAGACGGTTTTATCGCGCGGTTGGCTACCCATTAGAAGCTCTCGGCGTCGCCCTCGTTTATGGGTTTTTCTCGTTGCTCCCCATGGACACCGCATCAGGCGTTGGCGGGTGGATTGGCCGTATCATTGGCCCCCGTCTCGGGTATCAGAAACGCGCTATCGCCAGCCTGAAACGCGCCTTTCCCGAATATGACGACACGCATATTCGTCAGATTACCACGGATTTATGGGACAACCTGGGCCGTGTCCTTGCGGAGTTACCGCATCTCGAAAAAATCATCGATGAGCGTGTCGAGGTCCTAAACAAAGAAAACATCGCCGCAGTCAAACCTGAAGGCACTCCCTGCATCTTTTTTTCCGGCCACTTTGCCAATTGGGAGCTCTTTGCCCTGACCGCACAAAAATCCGGCGTGCCCTATGTCCAGGTTTATCGTGCCGCCAATAATCACTTTGTTGACGCTATGCTCCGTAAAATCAGAAAACTCGAAGACAAAGACATCATCCCCAAAGGCCTTCGCGGCGCCCGGGGAGCAATTTCCGCACTTCGTTCCGGCCGTCGCCTCGGCATGCTGGTTGATCAAAAGATGAATGATGGCATTCCCGTCGAGCTATTTGGTCGGATGGCCATGACCGCTCCCGCTGTTGCTGAGCTCTCCATCCGTTACGATTGCCCGGCTATTCCGGTCCGCATAATACGAAAAGGCGGATGCCATTTTCAGGTTCTGCTTGCCCAGCAATTAGAAAAACCCGCCGACGGAGACGTGCCGGCAATGATCAGGAATATTAATGCTTTATTCGAAGAATGGGCAACGGAGCGTCCTGGGCAATGGCTAGGTTGGCTGCACCGTCGGTGGCCGGAAGATTAACCTAGGGTCATTTTTTTTGTACCTTTGGCATCGGCCCAACTAGCAAAGATGGATCAAGACGCATCGTCTTCCAGGTCAGGCCCCAATGCAGATGAGGGCCAGTGGCGCGTCCGGTTTTTCCTACCCGTCCAATGAGCTCACCCTTGCGGACACGCTGACCTTCTTTCACGAGGACCTTGCTGAGGTGGATGTAGATTGTGCCCACGCCAAGGCCGTGATCGATCTGGATTGTCTTGCCAGTAAAGAACATCCCTTCATGGGTGAGCGACACGACCCCATCTGAGGCCGCAATTATCGGGGCACCGGAAGGTGCCGCGATATCAACGCCTAAGTGCGGCGCACGTGGCTTGCCATTAAGAATGCGCTGACTGCCATAAACGCCGGAGATACGACCGCGTGCCGGCCACACAAAACCATTCTTAAAATCAACGATTTGGGTAACACGGTGCCGGACGGCATTGAGAAGTTTTTGCTCTCTTGCTATCCGTTTATAGTCCCGTTTTTTCGGCGTGACCTTACGCTTCGGCAAACCGTCGATGCGCTGAATTCTATAATTTCGTTTACGGATTTTCAGCTTTCTTTGCGCAACGCTACCATCCTTACGACGAACAGAAAGAAGCGCGTTTGACTTGGCATCACGCGGCAACCCAAAGACAAAACTGCCGTCCGGCAATGCCAATAGGGGAACCCCATCAAGTAAGACAGAACTGCCCGGGGCCACTTTTCCGGTAATCAGTGTTCCTTGCGTAAAAGCCCCTTTTAACTCCAACGCGCTTGCCTGCGCCCCGACAAACAAAACGGCTACAAGCAAAAGAAGCCGTATCACAGGAGCGACCCCTGACTATCATCAGGTGGACCGGGTTTCTTTACCGCTGCTTTCTTGATTAAGTGTTTTTGAGATTTGGCGCGCGGTTTCGTCAAATTTGGCTTGCCGCCCTCGTCGCCAAATGCCGCACCACGCGAGCCATCTAAGAACTCTATCTCGATCGCGCCGCCTGCCACGGCCTCTGCCGCACGCATTACCGGCTTACCGTCTCCATCCCGGACCAAGGCAAATCCGCGTTCCAAAACCCCTTTATAGGAAAGACTTTCAAGCAGCTGCCCCTGAGAAGAAATCCGGTCCTGGCCTGATTTGAAAATTCGTGCGATGGCGTTTGGCAATCGTACTGTCGTTTCCAACCCGTCAAATTGCATCTTGCTGTTTTGCAAATTTGACGAGATCGCCAGATTAAACCGTTCCCCTGTTTGTAACAAACGCTCTCCGGCCGAATTCATAACATCCCGTGGGTGACGCAAACGCGCGCCGATACCTGCAACGCGTTCGCGATGCTGCTCCAGCCTGTTAACGACCGAGAGTTTAAGTCGATCCGTTTCGCTATCGAGACGTTGCGCCGCCTCTTCCAGCAGATGATCAGGCTGCGGCAACCCCCTTGCCAGCCCTTCAAGCTGCAGCCGTTGATCTTCCCAACAGCGTTCCAGCCCAGCCACCAGCCGCCGCTGATTATCGAGGAGCTGAGCTTCCAGATCAGCCCGCACCGGCACGGCCATCTCCGCCGCCGCTGTCGGTGTTGGTGCCCGCACATCAGAGGCAAAATCGATCAGAGTCGTGTCAGTTTCGTGACCCACCGCAGAGATCAGCGGAATATCACTTTCCGCCGCTGCACGGACAACGATTTCTTCATTGAAGGCCCAAAGATCCTCAAGACTGCCGCCACCCCGTGCCACGATTAACAAATCTGGCCGCGGCACAACACCATCAACCACGCAGGCATTGAACCCGTTGATCGCTTTAGCGACCTGCTCTGCGGCGCCATCCCCCTGCACAATCACCGGCCATAACAGTACACGGCGCGGAAAGCGAGCCGCCAGCCGATGCAAAATATCGCGAATAACCGCCCCCGTCGGCGAGGTAATTACGCCAATGATTTCGGGTAGGAACGGCAAATCCTGTTTCCGACCGGGGTCGAAAAGCCCCTCTGCGGTCAACTTCTTGCGGCGACCCTCGAGCAATTTGAGCAGCGCGCCTTCACCGGCGAGCTCAACGGCTTCAACGACAAGCTGATATTTAGAACTACGGGGATAAGAAGATATCCGTCCGGTACAGATAACTTCCATCCCTTCCTCTAGGGTGATGCCCAATTTGCCAACGGAACCCCGCCAGCAGACACCATCCATCGCAGCGTCTGCGTCCTTCAGCGTGAAATAGAGATGTCCCGACCCATGATAGTTAGGACGAGAGATTTCACCCCTGACTCGGACCCGTCCAAACGCGCCCTCCAGAGTCCGTTTTACCGCGCCGGAAATCTCTCCGACCGAGAATTCACTGATATTATGCTCGAGTCCTGTTGCAGGAGGAGCGTCAGAATCAAAAAGAGAGCTGTTGTCAGTTATCTTGTCAGTCATGGCGACTCACATTCTATGCTAAACGGGAAGAAGCATACCAGCAGCGTAACGCGCTAAATGAAAAGTACAGGGGAGAATAACACAGTGAGGATCTTGGTAGTAGGCGGCGGCGGCCGTGAACATGCGTTGTGCTGGGCTATTGCGGGTTCCCCTCTGGTTACCAAGCTCTATTGCGCGCCAGGCAATGCCGGAATTGCGCAGGAAGCCGAATGCGTCGCCATAGCCGCTGAGGACGTCGACGGGATCATCCGATTCGCGCAGGACAATGAAATCGAGTTTGTCGTCATTGGCCCCGAAGCCCCTCTCGTCGCAGGACTCGCTGATAAGCTGGCGGATCTCGACATAAAATCTTTCGGACCAAGTGCGGCTGCAGCTGAAATGGAGGGTTCCAAGGGTTTCATGAAGGATTTCTGTGCCCGCCACGATATCCCGACCGCAGCCTATGGCAGGGTTACAGATATTCCAGCCGCAAGAGCCTTTATCGCTGAACACGGTGCACCGATCGTCGTTAAGGCTGACGGTCTCGCTGCCGGCAAAGGTGTGATCATCGCAGAAACGGTGGAGCAAGCGAATGCCGCGGTGAACGATATGCTGGAAAGTGGCGCCTTTGGCGCCGCCGGCGCCGAGGTAGTGATCGAAGAATTCCTCGGCGGCGAAGAAGCCAGCTTCTTTGTGCTGTGCGATGGTGAGACCGCTCTGCCACTAGCCTCCGCCCAGGATCACAAGCGGGTCGGTGATGGCGATACCGGGCCTAATACCGGCGGCATGGGTGCCTATTCCCCCGCCCCAATTGTGACCGATGCCATGGTAGAGACCATCATGAAAACCATAATCAACCCGACGATGGCGGGGATGAAGGCTGAGGGAAAACCCTACAAAGGTGTGCTCTATGCCGGTCTGATGATCGAGAATGGTCAGCCAAAGCTGCTGGAGTACAATGTCCGGTTCGGTGACCCCGAATGTCAGGTTTTGATGATGCGGCTGATGTCGGACCTGTTACCGGCGCTCATTGCGTCAGCAGACGGCGTGCTCAAAGACTTTGATTTACGCTGGTACGACGAGACAGCGCTAACCGTGGTCATGGCGGCCAATGGCTACCCAGGCACCTATGACAAAGGCAGCGTTATCAGAGGTCTAGAAGATGCCAGCCGGGATCGTGACATCACGATTTTCCACGCAGGGACAGCAATTGGAGAGAATGGCGAGATATGCGCGACAGGCGGCCGCGTTATCGCAGTGACAGCGCTGGGCGACACAGTCGCAGAGGCCCAGTCCACAGCCTACAAAGCGGTTGATGCTGTCGACTGGCCGGGCGGGTTTTGCCGCCGGGATATCGGCTGGCGGGCCCTGGAACGGGAATAATCCTAGTAAGTTCGTCCCGACATCTGCGGCGAGGTTGTAAGAATATTGGGAAGCCCGCAAGATTACTCTTTGAAGGACAGCCCTTGCCTGTCCGTAATCAACAGGGATGTAAAATTATGGAAATCCGCCTGGACGGAAAATCCGCGCTCATTACTGGTGGAAGCCAGGGGCTCGGCAAAGGCATGGCGCTCAAATTCGCGGAAGCAGGAGCGGATGTTACGATTATCGCCCGCGGACAGGATTTACTGGACACCGCCAAGGGTGAGATAGAGGCCATCGGTGGCCGGAAGGTCGTGGCGATCTCCTGTGACCTGATGGACGCCACGACGACGGCGGAAGCCTTCGCCAAAGCCGAAACGGAATTAGGCAAAATAGACATCCTGATCAACAATGCCGGTACGTCAAAATCTGGACGCTTTCTCGATATCACCGACCAGGAATGGCATGACGATTTTGAGCTCAAATTGTTTGCCGCTGTCCGCCTGTGTCGCCTCGCTTTACCTGCTATGCAATCCCGCAAATGGGGACGGATTATCAATGTGCTGAATATTGGCTCGAAGGCACCTGGCGCTAACGGTGCACCAACCGCTGTCGCCCGCGCCGCCGGGTTATCGCTAACCAAAGTGCTCGCCAATACCGGGGCTGGCGACAACGTGCTCGTTAACGCGTTACTGGTCGGCTTTATCAAATCTGGCCAGTGGGAACGGCTCTATGCCGAAAAGCAGCCGAATCAGGAATACGAAGACTTTCTGCAGGACATGGTTGATGTCCGGAATATTCCAATGGGCCGCATCGGTGAAACCGATGAATTTGCCAATACGGCCCTTTTTCTCGCATCCGACGCGGGCAGCTACATTACCGGTGCCGCAATCAATGTCGATGGCGGAAAATCGCCAGTCGTCTAGTTGTCGTAATATTTAGCAGGCTCGACCAGCTCGTTTTCCGTCAATCCACGTAACGCTGCCTGTGCCATAGCGACACGGGTTTCTTCTGTGCTTGCGCCTATATGCGGCGTGGCGAGAAAGTTTGGCAGATTAAGCAAGCGGTCATTCTCTGCAGGCTCAACGGCAAAAACATCAAAGCACGCCGCCCGCAGGGACTCATTCTCAAGACGGTCCGCTAACGCATCCTCGTCAACGATTTCACCGCGGCAAGTATTAACGAGAACAGCTTCAGGCCGCATGCGCTCAAGCACCTCCCGTGTATACAGCCCACGGGTCGATTGGGTCTTCGGCAGATGCAAGGTGAGAACCTCCGACCGCTGCAGTAATTCATCAAACGATACTGAGGTCACACCATGTTCTGCATAAAACACGGGGTACTCTTTCACATCACAAGACAGGATGGTGCAGTTAAACGGCTTTAGCATACGCACGACTTCTTTGCCGATATTGCCGCAGCCATGAATACCAACCGTGCGCCCAGTTAACAGCTCACCATTACGATAGCGTGGCCGGTCACCAGCTCGCATTGACTGGTTCATCGGCGTAATCCAGCGCAAAGCATTTATCATAAAACTTAGTGCCAGCTCCGCAACGGAGAGCTTATTGACACCAAAGGTATAGCCGAAGCGAACGCCGTGGGATTTCAACGCATCAAAATCGATGGTCTCACACCCCGCCCCGAATTTGGCGACAATTTTGAGCTCCGGTAAGGCGGTCAGAACGCGGTCCGTGAGAGGTTCGAACCCGACAATGGCTGCGTCACAACCAGATAAATATTCAATCAACCGATCTTCATCGGTAATTCGTTCATCATCCACTAACCAAGCTTCGGGATAAGCATCCAGAATGATTTTCCGCATCACGGGATGGGAACAGGGGGTAGCAGCAGAAACACCGAGTTGCTTGATCATCACATCATCCATTCAGACTATAAACAT
>CAJJCG010000046.1 GCA_905182615.1 Alphaproteobacteria bacterium UBA2964
TGCCATCCTGACGTGCGTCAACCGCGGCCGAAAGTGTAGTGTTCTCGCAAATGATTGATTTGTCTTTGTTTTCCACGCTATTGCTGGAATTTTAAATTCTTCAACCAATGTGTTTCCTTTATAAGAACGGAGGCTACAGAACATTGTTTGAAAAAAGGTTGAGGCGTAGAAATCATAATTACCAATTATGATAGGTAAAGTGGTGACACCTTTATTCGTCACTTGATAAATTGTCCGATGACGCTCTTAATTAAGTAGGTGTTCGCCGGATAAAATCGGGTTATTGTCCGCCCGATTATGGTTTAGAGGGGTGGACAATGATTTTAGTTACCTGTGCAGCGGGTAAAACCGGCAAGGCTATCGTCGACGCGCTTGTCAAAACTGGCCAAGACGTTCGGGCAATGGTCCGCAGCGATCGTTCATTGGAGAGTGTTAGAGCAGCGGGGGTGGCAGAGGCCATCACGGGAGATTTGGCGTTTGCTGAAGATGTCCTGCGCGCTGCTGATGGCGTTGATGCAGTCTATTATATAGCGCCCAATATGGACCCAAATGAGCGTTTAAACGGCGATAACATTATTGCCGCCTGTCAATCGGCAAATGTTGCCCGCCTAGTGTTTCATTCTGTTCTCCACACGCAGATCGAGGCCTTACCGCATCATTGGGAGCGGCATTTTGTCGAACAATCGATCCTGAACTCCAAGTTATCTTTCACAATCCTCCAAGTCGGGTCTTACATGCAAAATATGCTGCCGGCGTGGGAAAAGATGGCTGAGACCGGCGTTCACCGGATGGCGTACGATATCGACGCGCCAATGAGCCTGGTGGACCTCGATGATGTTTCTGAGGCAGCGGTAAAAATTCTTGCCGATGACGGTTTCGCAAATGGAATGTTTGAGATCGCGGGACCGGCAATATCGCTCAACCAGAAAGCCGCGATCTTATCATCGGTACTTGGCAAGGAGATCGTCGCCGAGAAAGAGGCATTGGATGCTTTTCTCGATCATGGACGGGCGCTTGGATTTAGCGACTTCACCTTGGCGACTATGGCAAAGATGTTTCCCTATTATGACAAGCACGGCCTGGTCGGCAGCAACAAAGCGCTCGGCTGGATTCTTGGCCGGGCCCCCACTGATTTTGAGACTTTTGCCCGGCGCACAGTCGCCGGGTTAGGTCAAGGTTCGTAAATCAACGCTTGAATGGGCTGACCAAAATCCGGTGCCGCTAGATCAGGGCAGGCGCTGGCCGCGACGGCGAGATCCATTTCCGCCCGAAAATCGACATAAATCGGATCTTTTGGCCGGTTGGGCGTGTGTTTAATCTCGCCAGACGCCGTGTCAATATCGACATGCTGAAAGATGTTGAGCGGGCTTGGGATGAATTCCGGCGGTACCTTCCACTGACTAAACCCGTCAATGAGGTTTTCCCAGCAACCGCGGGTTGGCACAGCGATGTCATCTCCATGATTATACTGGTTTAAGCGGCCTTCTTCCTTGGCGCGGGCATAACGTGGGCCTGAGCAAGTGCCGTATTGCAGGTCGTGATAGCCCATGCCAGCAAACTGGTCTTCGGTAATGGTCATCATCGGATTATTAAGCTTGCTGTAAAGCACGTCACCCGTCGTGATCCATAGCTTCATGTTGTAGACCTTGGTACGGGCCTGGTCGAAGCGCTCATCATTGTTGTGCAGATTAATACAGGCAAAATCGATGATGGTTTTGGCGGTAAGCCTTAAAACCTGGCCCTTTTGCATTGGGGCACCCCAGCCGCTATTTGCCGGTACCAATTCGTCGCTGATAATTTTCATGTCTATTCTCCTTAGCGGCCGGTCAGGGCTGTAGAATGGTGATTGTGGCGTCGGCCCCCGAAGCTGATGTCTCAGAGGCCGGGCAATTCATGATGGCGCAAATCAGATTAATCTCTGCTTCGAGATCGATTGCGACAGGCTCCGGTGGGCCCTTTGGTTTGGGACGAATGCGCCCGTCCTGGCTGATATCGAGATTGCGGAACAGCCCCATCGGGTCTGGTAAATCCAGATAATTAATGTTGAGGGAGCTTAAAATAGAGAGCATTCCCTCGGCGCAGCCATGGCCGGATTGTAGATCATGCAGCCCAATGCCGGCAAAACCATCTTCCAATACGCGCATCATCGGGTTGTTCTGCTTGCTGAACAGACGATGCCCCTTGGTGGGGTACATATTGAGGTTATAGATACGGGTTCGCGCAGTATCGAAGTACTCGCGAATGTCGTCGCGTTTGAAGGCGTTGAAATCGATGACGCTGCGGCCTGTAATCCGCAATATTTGGCCCTTATCGACATTTCCCACCCAGCCCTTTTGCGGCGAGACGGTTTCTTCGCAGATGACATTCATGACTTTGATCCCAGTTCCCAAGTTTTATTGAAATGGTTTCGATTAATCTTCAAACACGGTGGCATTTACTTCAAGTCCCCTGGTTTTCGACGCCATATCGGGGCAGGCGCTAAATCCAACCAGAAGATCCCGTTCGGCCCGCAACTCCAGATTCACCAGCTTTTCGGGGCGGGTCTGGGTGCGTTTCATGCCGCTGGTTTGCTGGTCTATCGTCATATTCTGGAAAAAGTTTACCGGACTGGGGATGTTTTCGTAAGGGATACCCCAGGGTTCCAGCGCCCAGGTCAGGTTTTCAGAGCAGCCATGATCCGGTAGCTCCATATCGGCGCCATGGAGATATTCTCCGAGGCGGCCTTCTTCTTTGGCCCGTTTGTGGCGCGAACGGCCACACATGCCGAACTGCATGTCATGAGTGCCGGTGCCGTCAAATTCATCTGTGATCATAGTCATCAAAGGCGCGCCGCTGCGCGATAACATCCGGTGGCCCTTTTTCAGATAGATGCAGCCATTGGCTTCTTTGGAAGGTGCCTGATCAAACGCTTCACCATAGTCGTATTGGTCAAATGCCACAAAATCAATGATCGTACGCGCGGTGAGGCGGAGGACCTGTCCTGCCTTCATTTCTGTCGCCCAGCCGGTGTTTTTGGGGGCGAGATATTCTTCGATGATACGCATTCGGCTCAATCCCTGTGATGCCGGTAGTTTAGGGTACTTTTTCGGGCGCACAAGGTGGAGGCTGATATTCCATGTAGATATGCGGAATGTCGACTTCCTCAAATTCCTGACCTATCTGAAAAAATCCTAGAGCCTTATAGAAAGTCTGGGCATGACACTGCGCGTGGATAGCGATAGTCCCGGCACCATCTGATTTTGCATCTTTGATAGTACGAAACATAAGTTCCTGACCAACGCCATGGCCGCGCTCTTCTTGAAGAACTGCGACTCGCTCGATTTTGGTTTTCTCGGCACTGTCTTTCCGAAGACGCGCCGTACCAACAATGTGGCCCCCACGCCGGGCCAGATATTGTCGGCAGTCACCATCTAACCCGTCGAATTCTTCTTGCGCGTCGACCTTTTGCTCATCGCAAAACACGACGCGGCGGATGTGGAAGGCTGCTTCCATGTCCTCATCCGAGAAAATCTCGACTATTTGGATGTCAGTCATTGTGGTCGCATATTAACCATCGATCGCGCAGATCAAAAGCGCAACCGCCATGGACCATGAGTGTCCGGATGATTATGGTGCAGAAACTTTGGCGATACCGCCAAAAGCCAACAGGGAGAAACTTCGATGCATATACTCGTATTTGCCGGATCGCTTCGCAAAGAGTCTGTGAACAAGAAACTCGCCACTGTGATTTCTGGCAAGCTGGATGTTCTTGGCGCGGAAGTTGATTTCGCGGATTTCCGGGAATTTGACATGCCTCTGTTTGATGGCGATCTCGAAGCTTCTGATGGAATTCCCGCAGGCACACAGGAACTCGCCAGCCGGATCACGGCTGCTGATGCCATTGTCATTGTTTCCCCAGAATATAATTACGGCGTTCCTGGTCCGCTAAAGAATGCCATCGATTGGTTGTCTCGCATCCGGCCTTACCCGACGATTGGCAAGATTTGTTTTCTCGCTTCGGCAGCACCGAGCCTGGTTGGCGGCGCCCGTGGCCTGATCGCGATCCGGCCTGCTTTGTCCTTCATGGGGCTTTGGCTGTCAGGTGACAGTTTCTCACTGGCCCAGGCTAACAAGGCCTTTAACGATGATGGTGGGCTGAATGATGGCGATCTCGACAAAATGCTGGATGGCATGCTCGACCGGTTCGTTAAAGTGGCCGGTTCCGCGCAAACGATCTAATCCTGGACAAACTATGAAACACTCCAATGGATCTTGGAACTACCTTTGACGCTGCTGTTGCACGTCAACCGAACGCTTTAGCCCTTGTTGATGGCGCGATTAGGCGCGATTTTACATCTTGGCAGGATGATATCCGGCGCATTGCCGGTGGCTTGTCGGTTATGGGCCTTAAGCGGGACGACCGGCTCGTCTGTGTCATGGCCAATCGGTATGAGATGGCAGCGCTTTACTGGGCCTGTCAGATGTTGGCAGCGGTCTTTACGCCGTTTAACTGGCGAGCCACAGCAGACGATGTCGCTTTTGTTCTGAGAGATGCCGACCCCCGATTGATTGCCTTTGATGATGCCGCAGGTGATTCCGTTCTAGCTGCCTTGGAGGGCAGTGGCATTTCCAACGATATCCTGATCAGCGCCGGGGGGGGCTTGCCCGGAACCAGCTTTGCCGATCTGTTGAGTTCTGACCCGGTTACAGGACCTGCGGGCGCAGAAGATAATGAAATCTGCCTGATGTTGTATACCTCAGGCACCACAGGGCGTCCCAAAGGCGTGCCACGCTCGCATCGGGCGGAACGCACGGCAGCGGCTTCTGTGATTGCGCATTTGCGTTATCAGTTCGGTGATAGCGCGCTCGGTGTCATGCCGTTGTTTCATACAATGGGTATTCGCATTCTGTTGTGTTCGACGATGATCAATGGGGCTCTGATCAACATGCGCGGGTTCAACGCAGCTGAGGCGCTGCAGCTGATTGAAGCGGAAAAGATCAATTCACTGTTCCTGGTGCCGACTATGTTTCATGACATGTTGGGGCACGACAGTCTTGCGGCAACGGATGTTTCTACGGTACGAAATGTTGCCTATGCCGGCATGTCGATGACCAGTGAATTGGAACGGCGTTGTATTGATCTATTACATCCAAAAGTTCTTGCAAACTATTATGGTTCAAGTGAAATATTTACTTTTACTGTATGCGATCATCTCGACAAAAAGCCAGGCGCCGCCGGATGGCCAGGCATCAACCAGATGATCCGGGTAGTGCGAGCCGATCCCGATGGCAAGGCGTCCCCTGATGAGGTGCTGGCACCGAATGAGATCGGCGAAGTAATAGCGACCATGCAGAGCCCGGAGGCTTTTTCAGGATACTGGAACCAGCCGGATGCTGATGCTAAGGCAATCCGCGATGGCTGGTATTTCACTGGCGACCTCGGTTATTTCGACGATGACGGCGAGTTATTTCTCGCCGGCCGGACCGATGACATGATCATTTCCGGTGGCGAAAACATTCACCCGGAAGAAGTAGAAGATACGCTGTCAGATTGTGATTTGGTCTCTGCAGCGGCAGTCGTTGGGTTGCCGGATGAACGCTGGGGCCAAAAGGTGGTTGCCTTTATCGAAGCAGCCAGCGAAAAAGCCACCGCCGAAGCGCTTGATGCGTTTTGTACTGAATCGACCCTAGCACGGTTTAAGCGGCCACGGGCCTATGTGTTCGTTGAGGCCTTGCCGAAATCGGCGTCGGGTAAATTGTTGCGGCGTCATCTCCGAGGTGGGGATTATGCAGTGTCACCGGATTTTGAGAATACGTTGTGAAGGAAAAAGTAAAATGACCAAAGATTACGCCGCCGAGCGGGGCGCCTTGTTAAAAGATCTCGATGGACTTCGGGTAGAGGTCGATGCCGAGAAAAAAATCGGCTATCTGATCCTCGACCGGCCACCGCTGAACATCGTGTCTTACACCGGGCGTTCGCAAATTCGCGCTATTATTGAAGCGATGGATGAAGACGATGATGTCGGTGTGATTGTGATCCGTGGCGAGGGCGGGACCTATACATCCGGTGGGGACGTGAAGAGTTTTCCGGATATCCCATTCGACGGCATGTCGGACCTCGCCTGGAACATTGGTGCGCCCGAGCGCTGTACCAAGCCGGTTATTGCGGTTCTGGAAAAATATGCCTTTGGCGTAGGGTTTGAATTGGCGATGGCCTGTGATTTTCGCCTTGCGACGAAAGAAACACTGGTTGCGTTGCCTGAGATCAATCTTGGCGAAATGCCGGGCTCCGGCGGTAGTGTCCGTGTTGTGAAGATTGCTGGGCTGACGCGGGCTAAGGACATGGTGATGCTCGGTAAACGCATTCCGGCACTGCAAGCCAAGGAATGGGGGCTGATCACCGAAATTGCTGACGATTCAGAGGCGCTGACAGCTTTGGTCGAAGACTATGCGGCGAATTTGAATGCTAAGGGTCCGCTGGCTTTACGGGCACTCAAGCGGGTCTTAAACTCGGTCTATGATACCAGCCTAAAAGTAGCGATGGATATCGAGGGTCATTCCTACGAGAAGCTGCGCTCGACGGCGGATTATAAGGAAGGTATCGATGCCTTTGCCGAGAAGCGTAAGCCAAAATATACCGGGCGCTGACTTAAATCAGACGGCGGAGTTATGTGAGAGGAACTTCTGAATCATCTTCGGCCTCGTCATTGCCGTTTTCGTTTTGCAGCGCGGTATCTGTTGTAATCGCGAGGAATTCTCCACCTAGTGAGAGCGCCGCGACGTCGTTCTGGAGTAGTTGGTCGGCAGTCGGCGGGTTGAAGTCGGGCAGGTTCTGCTGGACGATAACGATCGTGCTGGCCGGTGCGAAGACCTGTGACACGCCAACACCACATAAAACACCAAACATCACCGTTGCTGCTGCTGCTTTGTGCCAGGAACTGTTTGATCGCGGTCGCCATTGCGCGATTGTCGTGACCAATCCGTGATTTTCGTTCGCTGCAATCAGTTTGGAAGGGGTATAGGCGTCAAGGACACTGCTTCGTAGCACCGCTGACGGTTCTGGCGTTGGCAAGCTGTCGAGGGCCGCATCCAGCAATTGGGCCTCTTCGATGAGGCCCTGCGCCTCTGCCGATGTCGTGATAAATACCAGCGCCAAATCGCGCTCTTGGTCAGGCCACCTTTCCCAAGCGGCGCCATAAGCGTCAATCAGCTCACACAGTCGATCCAGCGTCATCGGTTCGATTTTGGCTGACATTATCTTTCTCCTAGTAATTCTGCGGCGTCGGGCTTTAGCGCCATACGCAGGCTCCGTCGCGCGCGGGCCAGCAGGGACTCCACGGCTTCGACCGAGATATTCAGTAAGTTGGCAGCCTCGCTAGCCGAAAATCCTTCGTAATGAACCAGCACGATTGCGGTCTGTTGGCGTTCCGGTAACTCGGCAAGGGCGAGCTTCACGGTGTTAGCGATATCGATGCGCCGGTTAGTTGCGTCTCCATCGACTGGATCTCCTATAAACTCAGCATTTTCAATTGGTTCTGGTCGTTTTTTGCGTTTGTGATCGATGCATAGATTGCGAGCTACCCGGAACAGCCAGCTCTTTAAACCAGCGCCATTCGCTTCCCAGGTCTGGGCTTTTTTCATCAATCGGATGAAGGTCTCTTGAGCAACGTCTTCCCCCTGGGCGTTGTCCCCCAGTACGGAAGCTGCGTAGCGGCTGACCGCGGGCAGATGGCGGTCGACAATAGTTCCCCATGCACCAATGTCCCCGGCGGCAATTTGGGCGAGGAGTGCATCATCCGATACATCAACCTCGCCCGTCATGGGCCCGGGACGGGGGGTCGGCCAATTCTTATTTGAACCGCCGTCTAACAATCATGTCTCCGCTATCAGTGGGTTCATTTCCGGCGTCCATTCCCACGGCGGCTACGGTTGCGTTTCCCGCGACTCTTCGGGACCTCACTGGCTTCCATCACGCCATCTCCATTGGTATCATAGCGCTTGAACCAACGCTGCATGGGAGCTTCCAGTTCATCGGCGGATACTTTTTGATCGCCATTGGTGTCGAGAAGGTCAAAGAGGGTTACGGACTGAAAGAGCTGTAGACTGAGTCCGCGGCGGCGCATTTCGTCTACGGACAGACCTTTATCGTTATTTAAATCCATGGCGCCAAGAATGCGCGACTGGTCTTTGGCAATCTCTTTGGGGCCAACCTTGCCATCACCATTAAGGTCATAAAGCCGCATAAAGCGTTGTGTACGTCTTGATTTCCGCGTTTTTCTTGCCTTTTTGCCTTTTTCGGCTTTTCCTGCCTGGGCCAGTTGGTGGCCACGGGAGTGCATGCCATCATTGGCAAAGCTGGGTGCGGGGACGGCGAGTAGCAGGGCTACGGCCGAGATTGCGGGAAGAATGGGAAGATGTTTGGGCATAGTCTGTTTCTCCAGTTTAGTGGTTGCAGTTTCAAGGATTTACCAGCATCCACCTTTCGTATATGTGGCTTGCCAGCGATCCTGTCCACTCAAGACACGGCGCAGCGGGACCAAACCAGTCGCTATTTCTCAAATTACCATATCGAACCTTGCGTGTTGCGCTTGCTTGTTTCAATCTGTCAGCAACGGAAAAGGGCCTTTTAGCGAGTAATGTCTGCAGTTGTTTTGTCTTCAATTGAAACCTTCGAGGGCGACCGGTGTGTTGATATTTTCCAGCGAGAGGACGGCACTTTCGGGTTCGATGAATTTCGTCGGGACCCCGAAACCAAGACGGGCTGGTTCCGGACGGGACATTTTGAAAACGATGTATTTGGCTCTTCGGAAGACGCTTTGGAAGAAGCAAAACAACGTGTCATTTGGCTCGATGAAGCCCTAAAAAATTTGGCGGAGCATAACAAAAACTGATGGTAAACAAAAAATCCAAAACCTGGCACTGGTCACAGGATGTGCACCAGCTGTTCAAGAAAATCGGCATCAAACAGATTGCTTATGTTCCCGATGGCGGGCTTGCGAAATTGCTCGAACGGGTTCAGGCCGACAAGTCGATGCGTTCGGTCGTTTTGACAACCGAGGAAGAAGGCGTCGCCCAGATGGCCGGCGCGTGGCTCGGCGGTCAGCGCGGCGTGCTGTTGACCCAGTCCGGCGGCGTCGGGAATTGCATCAATATGCTGTCGATGATGCAGGAATGCCGAATTCCGCTGTTGTCGTTGGTCTCGATGCGCGGCGAATGGGGTGAGCAATATCCGTGGCAGGTGCCAATGGGCCAAAGTACCATTCCGGCCCTCGAAGCCGCCAAGGTGATCGTCCATCACGTTGATCAGGCGGAAAAGGTGCCGGAGACCGTGGCGGCGGCCGCAAAACTGGCTTTTGATGCGAACCGGGCGGTGGCGGTAGTGCTGTCGCAACGGATTGCCGGCAGTGGAGGGCAGGGATAATGGTTGTGAAATCAACGAACAAATACACTCTGCAGCGCCGCAAAGTCGTCCATCGTATCCTCGAAGATCGCGGTGACGCCGCGGTTGTCACCGGGATCGGCAATGCTGTCCACGATGTCGCCTCTGCGAATGATGATCCAAAGAACATGTATCTCGCTGGTATTATGGGCGGGGCGGCCATGGTGGCATTTGGCGTCGCCCTGGCGCAGCCAAAACGGCGGATTCTGGTGATTACTGGCGACGGTGAGCTTTTGGCCGGCATTGGCAGCCTTGCGACGATTGGCGTTGAACAGCCGAAGAACCTGTCGATCATCGTGATCGACAATCAGGCCTATGGCGCGACTGGCAATCAGCACACCCATACGGGCCGTGGCGTTGATCTGGTCGGGATTGCAGCGGCGTCTGGTTTCAAAAAAACCGCGCTGATTACAACGAATGCCGAGCTTGAGGCGGAGTTGCAGCATATTCACAACCAGCCCGGTCCTTATTTCGCGGTGGTTAAGGTGATGAGTAAGACCTCACCCCGGATTAACGCCCCGAAAGACGGAACCTATGTTTCCCGGCGGTTCCGTGCCGCCGTTACAGGAGAAAGTGCTTAGAGTATGGCGACCAAAAAGAAGACCGACTGGTCCAAAGATGTTTTCAAGGTTCTCAAGAACGCTGATGTGAAGCAGGTAGCCTATGTGCCAGATGCCGGGCATACATCGCTGATTAAGATGGCGATCGCCGATAACGCGATCAAGCCGGTGTCACTGACCTCCGAGCAGGAAGGCGTTGCCGTTCTTTCCGGGGCGTGGCTGGGCGGAGAAGCTGGGGCGCTTCTGATGCAGTCATCCGGCGTTGGCAATGTAATCAATATGCTGGGCATGGCCAATGAATGCCGGTTTCCGCTGCTGATGCTGGTCACAATGCGCGGCGAGTGGGGTGAGTTTAACCCGTGGCAGGTGCCGATGGGCCAGGCGACTGAAGCCGTGCTCGAAGCGGCGGGTGTGATCGTGCACCGTGTCGATGAGCCATCAGAGATCGCCGAAACTGTCGAAGCGGCGGCCAGGCTCGCCTTTGAGGGTGGGCGTATGGTGGCGGTGCTGATTGGGCAGCGGGTAGTTGGTTTTAAGGATTGGACTAAATAATGACGGCACGTAGAAAAATTACACTGGACCGGCGCAAGGTCGTCTCCAGAATTCTCAAGGATCGTGGCGAACTGCTGCTGGTCACCGGGCTCGGTGCGCCGACCTGGGATGCAGCCTCGGTCGAAGATAATCCCAACAACTTCTACCTTTGGGGCGGCATGGGCGGTGCAGTGCTGACTGGCCTCGGCCTTGCCTTGGCACAGCCCAAACGCCGGGTGCTGGTAATCACCGGCGATGGCGAGATGCTGATGGGGGTTGGCGGACTGGCAACGGTCGCCGTGCAAAAGCCCTCAAACCTGGCGATCTGTATCGTCGATAATCAACGCTATGGCGAAACCGGGATGCAGGAAACCCACACCGCGCATGGTGTCGATCTAGCAGCAATGGCGGCGGGGGCTGGGTTTCAGACCACGTCGACGGTTTACACTTCCGCAGAGCTCAATACGGCGATCCCAGTGCTTTATAATGAGCCCGGTCCGGTGTTTGTCGATGTCAAAATCACGGCGGTGGAGCAACCAATGACTTTGCCGCCGCGCGATGGCCCGACTTTGAAGCACCGTTTTCGCGAGAATTTGCTGGGCTCTATCTGATCCAGCCACTGACATAGCCGACAAGTTTGATTGAAGAGGAGACTAAAATGGCCGAGCTCGAACAATTTAAAATGGTGATCAATGGCGAGTGGGTCAATGCCGCCAGCGGTGAGACCTTCGAGAGCTTTAACCCCTATACTGCGCAGCCTTGGGCGGAAGTGCCGAAAGCCGGCGCTGCCGATGTCGATGCCGCGGTAGAAGCCGCTTATCAAGCGGGCCGGCCCGGCAGTGAATGGCGTTCGATGACCGCCTCGGCGCGTGGCGCGCTGCTGTGCAAGTTCGGCGATGCGCTGATGGAAGCGGCTGATCATCTTGGCGAGATGGAGACCAAAGATAATGGCAAGCTGATCGCCGAAATGGGCGTGCAGTGCAAGTATTTGACCCAGTGGTATCGCTATTATGGCGGTCTCTGCGACAAGATCGAAGGCTCGGTTATTCCGATCGATAAGCCGGATACGTTGAACTATACGGTTTGGGAACCGCTGGGGGTGGTCGCCTGTATTATCCCGTGGAACTCGCCGCTTTTGCTACTGACCTGGAAACTCGCACCTTTGCTGGCGGCGGGTAATACGACGGTTATCAAGCCCTCTGAATACACCTCGGTCTCGACGCTAGAATTCATGAAAATTGTCGAGAAAGTCGGCTTTCCGCCGGGGGTCATCAATGTTGTCACCGGGTTCGGCGCCGATGTTGGTGGGCCGCTGGTTGAGCATCCTAAGGTCGCTAAGGTAGCCTTTACCGGTTCCGATGCGACGGGCTCACAAATTTATCAGGCCGCTGCGAAAACCATGAAGCATGTGACCATGGAACTCGGTGGAAAATCGCCGAATATCGTGTTTGACGATGCCGAGATGGATAACGCGGTAAAAGGCGCGATCTCTGGTATTTTTGCCGCCACCGGGCAGACCTGTATCGCAGGTTCACGCCTGCTCGTGCAGGAGAACATCCATGACGAGTTCGTTGAAAAGCTGGTGGCGCTCGCCGCCACGGCAAAGATGGGCGATCCGATGAGCATGGATACCCAGGTCGGGCCGGTCACCAATATCGCGCAATATGAAAAGATCCTCGGCTATATCGATATCGCCAAAGGCGAGGGCGCAGAGGCGGTGCTCGGTGGTGCCAAGGCAACCGCGCCGGAATGCGGCGATGGCTGGTTTGTCGAGCCGACAATCTTCACCGGCGTAAAGAACTCGATGCGTATTGCGCAGGAAGAAGTGTTTGGTCCTGTGCTGTCGGTGATCCCGTTCAAGGATGAAGAAGAAGCCATCGAGATTGGTAATGATGTGGTTTACGGCCTCGCCGCCGGTGTCTGGACCCAGAATATCCGCCGCGCGATGATCATGGCGGATCGGCTGGAAGCCGGCACGGTTTGGGTCAACACCTACCGCGCGGTGAGCTATATGTCGCCGTTCGGCGGCTACAAACAGTCAGGCCTTGGCCGAGAAAGCGGGCAGGAGATGATCAAGGAATATCTGCAACAGAAATGCGTATGGATTTCCACGGCGACCGAGGTGCCGAACCCGTTTGTACTGCGCTAGGCGGGGGAGACACTGTCGGCTTGGTGATCTCAGGTAAATGCCTTTGCGCGTGACTGCCAAACCACCGGCAAATTGATTTCGGCTAGCAGGTCATAAATAGACGTTAGTCCAGAGGACGTTGATGGCCGTTACTAGCCAATATTTGACTGCACTATAATTATGGTCGAACTTCGTCTATTGCTCGCAATCCATTCGACGGCAAAGTGAGAAATTACGTAGATGCCCCAGCGCAATC